>JADJHP010000008.1 GCA_016707525.1 Ignavibacteriota bacterium | reverse complement strand
ACTCCGCGATAGTATCAAGAATGCTGAAAAAGATCCCCCTGCCGACTACACCCGCCAGCAAGGCTGGGTGCTGATCGCTTTCCACAACGCCCTCTGGCAACTGCGCCATGCTCCCAACCTCGAAGAAGGTGTCGTGGATACCGTGATGCGCGGCGGTGATACCGATACGAATGCCGCGATCTGCGGCGCACTTCTGGGCGCGGTGTACGGCCTCCATGCCGTCCCCCAAACGCTGGGTGATCTGCCTGCTGCAGTGCCGCCCCCTGAGGCAGGCCGCCCAGGAGTACATCACCCCTTACCCGCAGTGTTCTTACCTGTGGATGCGATGGACCTCGCGATGCAACTGGTCTCAGATCAGGTACGGCAGGACCACACTGTACATGGGAGAGAATTCTCTCATGAATCATCTGCTGACCATATTCGAAATACCTGTCACCGTCGTTGCTCTCCCCGTTCTCACCTGAGGGGAAGGTGGAAAACAACAAACGATGGTGGCGTGCGTGTCGACGATCCCGGTCTTGTGGTATTTCGTTTACGCGCCTATACATGAGTTGAGTCACCTGCTCGCCGCGTACCTCGTTGGTGCCTGGATCCTCGATGTCAAACTCATTCCCAGCCGGCTCGGAGAAACTGCCGTGGCATGGATCGGAGCAGAGGGCTTCACGAGCGAATGGACCCGGTTGATCATGACTGCCTCGCCCTACGTTCTCGATCTCGTGAGTATCGCCGCTGGCATGTACATCCTTCAACGGAAACTCTCCCGTAACGCGTTTCGTATCGGGTTCCTGTTCATGGTGCTGTGTCTCAGACCCGCCTTTGACTTGGTATGCGAAACCATGAGCTATGCCTCAGGCTTCCGGGGCGATCTGTATCATATCGCGCTCTCCATCGGGGACCCCGCTACGTGGGCCCTCCTGACACTCTCGCTTGTGTTTTCAGCGTATGCCATTGTCATCGTTCTGGAGAGGTTCAAGGGATTTCCGCCGGCTGACGACCACCGCATCCAAACACCACTGGCCCCGACATTTATGAAGTCGACCGCGCTCCTTCTTCTTACAGCTTTGACAATTGCGCCACTGCATGCGCAAACCACCTCGATCGATTCTCCTGATCGTCACTTCGGGATCTCGCTGCACAACGGGAACAGCGCCGCCGCCGGGTCGTGGTTCCTGACGGTGTGCGACAAACGTTCCGACCGGCAAACCGTCATCATCCCCCGCATCGCCCTTGGCCTCTCGCGTAGCGACGAGGACTTCTCCAAGGACCTTCGCCTCGTGTCCACGACCGCGCCGAAGACGATCACCGAGGATTACACCGCCCTCCACGGCAAACGCTCGCACTGCACGAACGCGGCAACGCAGATCGTGGCGACGTTCGAGAATTCATAGAGGTCGCGCATGGAGGTCCGCATCCGCGCGTACAACGACGGGATCGCCTTCCGCTACGAATTCCGAAAGGAAAGACCACCCCGACCGTTCTCGATGAACTCACGTCCTACGAGATCCCCCTACAACGTCCTCCGCTGGCTGGAACCCTGGACGCAAGCGAACGAGAATCTCTACTCTGCCCTCCACGGCGATTCGGTGCAACGCGACTGGGGCCTCCCCGCTCTCTTCTGCACCGCCGATACGGCATGCTGGTTCCTCATCCACGAAGCGGATGTGGATCGGAACTACTGCGCCACAAAACTGAGCAACGCGGCCGAACGCTCGCGCTACAAGGTGACCTTCCCGGATCCACGGGACGGCAGGGGCGCCTCCACCCCCACGATCACACTCCCATGGCACTCACCCTGGCGCACGGTGATCATGGGCTCGCTCGCGGATGTGACGGCCTCCACGCTCATCGATGATGTATCGAGGCCTTCTCTACTCAAGAAGACGGATTGGATCCGCCCGGGCCTGGCGTCCTGGAACTACTGGTCGCACAACCACGGCACGCGCGATTTCAAGATCGTTTGCGAGTTCGCAGATCTCGCCGTGACGATGGGCTGGCCCTATACGCTCCTCGACTGGGAATGGGACACGATGACCAACGGCGGCACCCTCGAGGATGCGGTGAAGTACATCCGCACGCGCGGGGTGACCCCCCTGATGTGGTACAACTCAGGCGTGGAACCGTGGGCAACGATGACCCCGATCGACCGCATGCTCACGCACGAGAGCCGCATGAAGCGAGTTCGCCCGGTTGAAGAAGCTGGGCGTGGCGGGCGTGAAGGTGGATTTCTTCAGCAGCGAGAAGCAGGAGATGATCCGCTACTACCTGGATATCCTCGAGGATGCCGCGCAGTTCGAGATCATGGTGTATTTCCACGGCTGCCTGGTGCCGCGCGGATGGACACGGACCTATCCGCACCTGATGACCCACGAAGGTGTGCGCGGCGCGGAATGGTATAACAACGGCTCCGATCTTACAGCGACCGCCCCTCAGCACAATGCGATCCTGCCGTTCACACGCAATGTGATCGGCCCCATGGACTATACGCCGGTGACGTTCACGAATTCACAGTACACGCATACGACGTCCTACGGACATGAACTCGCTTTCGGTGTGCTTTTTGAGTCGGGCATCCAGCATATGGCCGACCGTCCGGCGGGCTACCTCGCCCTCCCCGATACCGTCCGGAATTTCCTGAAGTCGCTTCCCAATGCATGGGACGATACGCAACTGCTCGACGGCTTCCCGGGCCGCGACCTCATCATGGCCCGCCGCCACGGAGAGGACTGGTACATCGGCGGTATCAACGCCGAACAATCGGAGAAGACGAAGTCCCTCACGTTCCCATTCCTCCCGGCAAACACGTGCTACACGCTGACCCTCATTGCGGATGGCGCGTATGGGATCCGGTCTTCGATGTTCGTACATTGACGGTCGAGCGGCCCCAGCACCGTGGATGTGCGCCTGCTGCCGGCGGCCGCCGCGCGGCTCACCCCGCTGAAGTGACGATCTCTCCGGAGAATGACACGATGGCCCTCTCAGATACAGTGAAACATCAGGTGGATGCCTTGCTCCGGGCATTCTGCGAGAAACGCATCCCTCCCCACGCCCGGCACCAGGTGCGATTGTCGTATGACTTCCATGACGACAAGGTTGTGCTCTATGAAGACCGCGTCCGCTGGAACGATCCCACGCAATGGACGCATATGCCCATCGCAAAATTCCGCCATGCCGCCAAGACCGGAGAATGGACGCTGTTCTGTGCGGACCGAAACGACCGCTGGCACCGGTATCAGGGGTGCGAACCAACCCGGCGTTTCGAGGCTCTCCTGGATGAGGTCGAGCGTGACCCGACGGGGATATTCTTCGGATGACTGCGGCAGGCACAAGAGGCGATCCCACGTATATGCAGAGTGATAATTTTCCGGCGCGCGTTGTCGTACGCGATGGATCCAGCGGCACGTGGCTGGAGTTCGCATCGCCGCGCCGGATCGTGACGACCCACCGCATCGCGGAAGTACTCCCTTTCATTCGCGACATCGAAGAGACGGTGCAGCGTGAAGGGTGGTACGCGGCCGGCTTCATTTCCTATGAAGCCTCTCCGGCATTCGACCCTTCGCTGCCGGTGAAGGAGGATGGCGCCTTCCCCCTCCTCTGGTTCGGACTCTTCGACCAGCCGAACAAGATATCGCTCCCCGTTGTACCTCCGGAGTCAGGCCCCTCGATAGCATGGCATCCGTCTGTCTCGCGCGAGGAATACGAACGGTGCATCCACGATATCCGCGAGCACATCCGGAACGGTGACACGTATCAGGTGAATTTCACGTACCGGCTCCGGGGAGTGACGGATCGCGATCCGTGGGAGCTGTTCCTCCGGATGGCCGGCGATGGACAGGCGCCGTTCGCGGCGTTCGTCGATACCGGTACATGGGCGATCTGCAGCGCATCGCCTGAACTGTTCCTCCGGATCGACGGCACGCAGATCGCTTCGCGCCCTATGAAGGGGACATCGGCGCGAGGGTTGTGGTTCGAGGACGATCAGGCGAAGAAGGAAGCACTCGTCAGCTCCGGGAAGCAACGGGCGGAGAACGATGATCGTGATTATGGTCCGCAACGATCTCGGCCGCGTGGCGGAGTACGGGAGCGTGCAGGTGCCGCACCTGTTCACGGCGGAGCAGTAACGATTGTGTGGCAGCTGACATCTACCGTGGTGGCACGGACGGATGAGCCGCTGGACCGGATCCTGCAGGCGACGTTCCCGCCGGCCTCCATCACGGGCGCCCCGAAGCGCCGCACGATGGAGATCATCGCGGAGCTTGAAACAGAGCCCAGGCGTATCTACACCGGCACGATCGGATACATCGCTCCCGGCCGTACGGTGCAACTGAATGTCGCCATTCGTACCGTGTTGATGCACCGGCCGACGGGTAGCGTGGAATACGGGGTAGGGGGCGGGGTGGTGTGGGACTCCACGGCGGCGGGCGAGTATGAAGAAAGTCTGACGAAGACGAAAGCGCTTGCACCCCTGCCGCGGGATTTCGATCTTCTGGAGACGCTCCTGTGGTCTCCGGGTACCGGGTATGCGCTTATGGAGCATCACCTGACACGCCTTTCACGGTCGGCAGCGTCCTTCAACTTTGTGTGCGATCCCGTGAAGATACGCGGCGAGCTGGCGGTGTTCGCCGGGGGCCTCGCGCCTGGGCGCCACAGGATCCGGTTGTTGGTCTCGCGTGCAGGGAATATTCGTTGCGAAGCGGTATCGATGGACCAAGCTGCACTCCAATTCGGGGATGTCGCGCTTGCAGCGGGCCCGATCGACAGGAACGATGTCTTTCTTTATCATAAGACCACGCGGCGCGCGGTGTATGAAGCCGCCATCAGGTCGTGCCCGGGCAGCAACGACGTTCTCCTGTTCAATGAGGCCGGCGAGGTCACCGAGACCACGATAGCCAACATCGCTGTAGAGATCGGTGGTGTGCTGTATACGCCACCCGTGCGATGCGGGTTGTTGCCGGGCACGCAGCGCGCCATGATGCTCGAGCAGGGACTTCTGCTTGAGAGGGTCCTGACCGTCGATGAGGTCCTCGCTGGTCCGGAAATTTGTCTGTTGAATTCCGTGAGGGGGATGCAGCGCGTGCAGGTTCGTGGGGGTGATGTCCCAGTATGAATGTGATCGCGATAGACATCTGTTGCAGTAGCAATCCCACATAGTCCTCCCGTTCCCACCAAAGATCATGAACATGACGACAACTATTCGATCCGAATCCACCTCTGATCATGCCGCGATCACCGCTGTTACCATCGCCGCATTCAAAACCATGGAGGTCAGTCAACAGACCGAGCACTTCATTGTTGACGCGCTACGCGCAGCAGGTGCTCTGACCATCTCTCTCGTCGCCGAGCAGGGCGGCGCGTCGTCGGGCACATCGCCTTCTCGCCCCTCACCGTTTCCGACGGCACAACCGACTGGTACGGCCTCGGCCCCGTGTCCGTTCTCCCGAACTTCAACGGCAGGGGATAGGCAAGGCGCTCATCAACGAAGGACTCGCGCAACTCCGGAAGCTCGGCGCAAAAGGATGCTGTCTCGTCGGACATCCGGAGTACTACCGGCAGTTCGGATTTGCGAATACGCCGGACCTCTCGCACGAGGGTGTGCCGCCGGAGGTATTCTTCGCACTCGCGTTCGAAGGGCCGGTGCCCAAAGGGACCGTTCGGTTTCACGATGCCTTCGCTGTCACAGGGCCCCAACCATGAATGACGGTATGACATTCGACCCAAGGCTCGATCCGGCGTACGGCCTCATGCGTATCGCATCGCCACGGTTGGAGCTGATCTCTGCGACGACAGCACTTCTGGAGATGGAGCTGGCATCGCCGCAGAAGCTTGGCGTTGCGCTTGGTGCGCAGGTCCCCGACGGATGGCCGCCGGGGGAATACGATGAGAACGCCATCCGGTGGCTCCTCGACCGGTTGAAGGCTCAGCCGGAAGCGGCCGGATGGTTCGCGTGGTATGCGCTCCTGAAGGCAGAGACCGGTCCCGGTGCGAAGCCGCATCTTGTCGCCGCGGGAGGTTACACTGGCCCGTCCGATGAGAACGGACAGATAGAGATCGGCTATTCGGTCGTACCGGCCTTTGGCAAGCGGGGGATCGCGACCGAGATGGTTGCCGCACTTGTACAGCACGCATTCGCTGATCCGCGCATTACGCGCGTCATCGCGCATACGTTCCCGACGAACGTCGCCTCCATCCGGGTCCTGGAGAAGAACGGGTTCACGCTTGAAGGGCCGGGCGCCGAAGAGGGGACCATACGGTATGCACGCGGACTGAAAGAGAATCGTGCCAACGGAGGATGAATGGAGCTCTTGGAGGGTGGAGAAGGAAAAGACATCGTCACAACGCGCGTTCTGCATGCCCCGCGTGCACTCGTCTTCCGCGCGTGGACAGAGCCGGAGCATCTGGCAAAGTGGTGGGGCCCCAAGGGCTTCACGAACACCTTCTCCGAGTACGATCTGCGTCCCGGCGGGAAATGGGTCTTCGTGATGCATGGCCCGGAGGGCGGCAACTACAACAACGAATGCACCTTCATCCGGATCGAACCGCCCGGCTTCATTGCGTGGGAACACGTCTCGCCGCCGTACTTCCATATCATCGTCCGCTTCGATGAGATCGCCGGCGGGGATACGCAGCTGACCTGGACGATGCGCTTCCGCACCGCAGAAGAATGCGATAAGATCCGCGCATTCGTCACAGGCAAGAATGAAGAGAACCTGGACCGCCTGGAGGTTGAACTGGCGGCGATCCGGTGATGTCCACCCCCATGGCACCTTCATGCTGTGGGAGAATGGAAAGCAATCACACATCTGCAAATGGCCACACATCCTATGAACGGTCGAAAGCTCCGTAGAACGCTCCCCGGAGTGGTTCTGCTGGCTCTGCTGCTGGTCATTTCCTACCAGCTCGTGTGGGGAAAGCTGTTTCCGTACTCTCCGGTCCGGCCAGGATTCACGCGCCACGACCTGGGACGGGCTGTTGTTTCTGTGGAAGAGGGGTCCCCGTTTGACAGGTTCGCAGAGATCGACTCCCTCATCGACGGCGTTGAACAGGCTCATGGGCTTGCCTTCAATGCGCGACCCCATATCCTGATCTTCGCCGACTCGTCGTCCTACCTCCGCCGGTCGACGACCAGGGCAAGGTTCTGTGCGTATCCGAATGGCTCGCTTGTCGTCTCGCCATGGGCCGTGCGTGAGGCGCACGAAGGGACCATCTCGATGGAGATCTACCTCAGCCATGAGCTGTCGCATACCCTCCTCTACCAACACATGGACGCAGTGAATGCGTACTGCTGCTTCCCCTCCTGGTTCATGGAGGGCGTCGCGGTGTACAATGCGCGACAGATGGGGACATCATGGTATCCATCCAGGGATGAAACTTACGCACTTATCCGGAAAGGGAATTTCGTGCCGCCGGACTGGTTCGGCACATCCCGGGAGGACAGCCTGAAGCTCACGGTCCCGTACAGAAGCACGTTCGCCTACTCGGAATTCGCCTGTCCGTCGATCACCTCATCGAACGCCATGGGAAGGAGAAGTTCAGCCGGTATATGACCGACCCTGCGCACGTATCGGCACGATGCAGTGTTCCGGGAAGTCTATGGGATGGAATTCGGGGCGTTCATTGAAGAATCAAGGCGCACGTGAACCACTGAGTTCGATCCGGAAGCGGTACTCCCGCATTGACTTTCTCATACATCTGCATATCATGTAGAGGTCTTCCCCGAACTCTCATCCACAGGATAAGGAGTGCTTCGATGGCATCCGATGCCAGTTTCGCCCAGTTCGTCGTCGATCAGATCAACGGCGCAGGTACGATCTCCATGCGCTTCATGTTCGGCGAATTCGCGATCTACTGCAACGAGAAGGTCGTTGCCCTCATCTCGCGACAACAAAGGTGTACGTAAGCAGTCGGATGCGGGCCGTGCCTATATCGGCACTCCCGTGGAAGCCCCCGCCTATACCGGCGCGAAGCCAAGCTTTGATCGAGGACAAGCTGGAAGATGCGAAGTGGCTGACGGAGCTGATCCGGATCACGGAGCGGGAAGTCGGTGCGCCACCGATCAAGAAGAGCGTGAAGAGAGGCGAAACCAAAGACGCGAAGAGTGCCACACTGGGGAGCGAAGGTCGATGCCCTACCATCGCCAACCCCAAGCCAAACCCTAAGGCCAAAACACGGCCCAAACCCCAGGCTAAAATCAAAGCCGAAACCAAGACACAAGTCCAAGCCAAAGCCAAGACCAAAGCTGGAGCTAAGGCTAAGGCCAAACCGACACCCAGGGCAAAATTGAAAGCCAAGCGGAAGCCCTCAGCACAGGTGACCAGGAAGCCCGTAAGGCCCCAGACGCAGGTGACGGCCGCGAAGAAATCATCGAAGAAATAGACACGTCAACGACCTTCACCATACCCCCGGGCGCATCAGGTCCTGAGCGAACCACGTGAACGCGAACACCCGGCGTCAGCTCCCGCGCTTCATCGCGCTCGGCATCATCGCCGTCCTCCTTGCAGGTACGGCCGTCGCCGTCTGGGTGCAACTGACCCCGGAAGAGCGAACGGTCTTCCGCACGGTGGTGACGGAGCATCCGGCGCTGATCATCTCCGCGGCATTCCTCTTTCCGATCGCCGTGGTCATCGCGGTGAACTGGGTCTTCGGGCACTACATCGAGCCACTCAGGAAGCTGGTGGATGACATCAAGGTGATGGACCTCGTCAACCCGTCGCACCGTCTCACCGTGCAGGGTGGGGGCGACATCGAGCGCCTTGCCGCCGCGGTGAACCAGGTGCTCGACCGTGCGCAATCGCTCCGGGAGCAAGCTCGGGACGCGACACAAGGCCATGGGGCACCTGCCGCGCACGACCATCACGCCGCCGCATCCGGACCATCAGGGCAGAACGATCCCGACACGCCGCTCACCCGGCTCTCATGCACCGCTTTCGATACCGAAGCCACCGGGCTGCAGCCGTCGGCGGGCGACGAGATCATCGCGATCGGGGCCGTGCGCATCGTGAACGGACGCCTTCACCATGAGGAGCGGTTCGACCAGCTTGTGGACCCGCGTCGATCGGTCCCCGAAGAATCCGTGCGCGTGCATGGGATCGATGATGATATGCTCGCCGGAGGCCCAACGATCGATGTAGTGCTTCCCCGGTTCGCCGCGTTCGCCAACGGTACGGTGCTCGTGGCACATAACGCGGCATTCGATATGCGCCTGTTCGAGATCAAACGGGAACTCACGGGGATCACGTTCGCCGGCCCGGTGCTGGATACGATGCTTCTTTCATCGGTCCTGCATCCGCATCACGAGGACCACACGCTGGAGGGACTGGCGAAGAGATTGGGGATACCGGTCGTGGGGCGTCACACGGCGCTGGGTGATGCGCTGATGACGGGTGAGGTGTTCCTGAAGCTTGTGCCGTTGCTCGCCGACAAGGGGATCGTCACGCTCCGTCAGGCGGTGGACGCCTGTGCACGCTCACCGCTCGCGGGGTTGAAGTACTGAACCACTCACCACGATCTTTCAGATGAGGCCGAGCGCATCGAGCTGGTAACGGACGCGCACGACCGTGAGCAGTTCCTTCACCGCCTCGAAGGCATCCAGAAGCCGCTTCGTCTCCTCCCGGTTCAACACCGCGGGGTCGATATACCTTCCTCGT
The DNA here is from genome assembly GCA_016707525.1 of Ignavibacteriota bacterium. Lineage (NCBI taxonomy): Bacteria > Pseudomonadati > Ignavibacteriota > Ignavibacteriota bacterium. The sequence continues at coordinate 332,325 of JADJHP010000008.1, read as the reverse complement.
TCATCATCCCGCGTCCCGAACACTACCCGGCAACGGATGAAGGTCTCGTAGGCTGAGAGGAGGTCGGGGCCGAGGGCACGCACCGAAGCATCGGTCTCCGTCAGCGCTATCAGCCGCTCCATCGTTCCCGTTGCGTGCAGCCCACGGTCCAGCGAAAGCACCCGCACAGCGTCCGCGAGAGGTTTGATCGCCCTGAGTTTGAGATCGAACCGGCCCTTGTGAGGGCCGTGCCGTTCCAGTTCGAGATGCTTGAGAAGCCCGGCGGGTGAGGGTGCGCGCAAAGCATTCTTTGCGAGGAGGATCAGGCCGGTCCGGTCCAACGTGAACTCATGCGAGACTTGCTCGCGCAACTCCCGTGCAATGGCCAGAGACCCATATGCAGCACGGAAGTCGAAGAACACCGCGGCGTTCAGCAGCGCCTGTTCATCCGGGACGCGGATCCACTCGTGGACATACGTGTGCCACACGCTGCGGGGCTGGCACCAGTGGGGGTTGGAAGCCATGTTGTTTCCGGAGCAGGGAGCAAACCCGCACGATGAAAGCCCACGCGTCACCTCTTCGGCAAGCCGCTGGAAATACACCGCGGCATTCTCTGTCCGACCCTCTGTCTGACTTTCCGCCCGACTCTCCGCCCGATCCTCAGGCGGGTCATCGTAGATCAACGCAGTGTCCTGATCCGTCCTCAGGAACTGCTCCTTCCTTCCATCGCTCCCGCACGTGAGCCAGCAGAAGTCCAGCCCGGGGTCCGCAACACCGGACGCATGGAGGGCCCTTTGCGCCTGCGCGATCAGTCGCGCAAGCATTGCATCGTTGATATCCGTGATCGCCTCCGACAGGGGCCGGAGCGGGGCACCTTGCCCGATCCACGCGATGGCGAGATGCTCTGCCCGGGCCCGGGCGTCCGCGATCCGGACAACGTCCCCGGCCCCGTGGATCTCTTCCACGAGGACGGCGAAGCGCTTCGCGTTCAACGAAAGCGCTTCGTCCGTGATGCTATCTGCCAGCCCGGAAGGGTGCCGGGGTGGTTGCTGATCCATGATGCATACCGGATTAGTGTTGTGCGTCTGCTCCGAAGTGGATGCGCTCTTCGACGATCGCGAACTTCTCCTCCGCGCTCTTCTCCGGCGTGAGCAGGGAGACCACGATGCCGATCAGGAACGAAGCGGGGATCGTGATCACGCCGGGGTTCTTCAACGGGAAGATCGCGGCATCGTGTTTCAGGATATCGATCTGCACGGTCGGTGAGAGATAGATGAGCAGCACCGTGGACACGGTGCCGAAGACCATGCTCCACAGTGCGCCGGCCGTGGTGAATTTCCGCCAGAAGATGGAGAGGATGAGCGCCGGGAAGTTCGCACTGGCAGCGATGGCGAATGCGAGTCCGACCATGTACGCGACGTTCTGTCCCTTGAACGTGATACCGAGGACCATGGCGAGGATCCCGAGTGCGATGGATGCACCGCGTGCGACGCGGAGCTGTTCCGCTTCCGGCGCATCGCCCTTGCGGACCACATTCACCCAGAGGTCGTGCGACAGTGCCGCAGCGCCGGAGAGCGTCAGGCCCGCCACCACCGCGAGGATCGTTGCGAATGCCACGGCCGCAATGAAGCCGAGGAAGCCGACGCCGCCGAGCGATTCAGCGAGGAGCGGTGCGGCCATGTTCCCGCCCTTGTCGATCGACGAGATGACATCCTGCCCCACGTAGTACATCGCACCAAACCCGAGAATGAACGTGAGCAGGTAGAAGAACCCGATGAAACCCGTTGCGTAGAACACGGAAGTCCGTGCTGCTTTGGAATCGGGCACCGTATAGAAGCGCATGAGGATGTGCGGAGTCCGCCGTCCCCAGCATGAGCGCGAGCCCGAGCGAGATCGCCTCCCAGGGGTTCGACACGAGTTTGCCGGGGGCGAGGACCGACTGTGCCGGGTACTTCGCCGAGGCCGCGGCGAACAGCGCGAGCGGATTCATGTTGAACGACCAGAGGGCGAGGATCGCGAGGATGAGTGCGCCGCCGAGGAGGAGCACGGCCTTGATGATCTGCACCCAGGTCGTCGCCAGCATACCCCCGAAGAGCACGTACGCCAGCATCACCGTCCCGACCACGATCACTGCGATCTCATACTCGAGTCCGAACATGAGCTTGATGAGATTGCCCGCGCCCACCATCTGCGCGATGAGATAGAACGATACCGTGGCCAGTGTGCCGATCGCCGCGGCGATGCGGGCGGGTGTCTGCCGCAGGCGGAATGCCACGACATCGGCGAACGTGTATTTGCCCAGATTGCGGAGCGGCTCGGCCACGAGGAAGACGATGATCGGCCAGCCCACGAGCCAGCCGGTGGAATAGATGAGTCCATCGAAACCGGAAAGCGAGACGAGTCCGGCGATGCCGAGGAAGCTCGCCGCGCTCATGTAGTCGCCCGCGAGGGCAAGCCCGTTCTGAAAGCCGGTGATGCCGTGCCCGGCGGCGTAGTACTGTGCGGTGCTCTTCGTGCGCCGCGGGCCCAGAAGGTGATGCCGAGCGAGATGATGATGAACACAAAGAAGAACACGATGGCTTCAACACTCACCTGTCCGAGGGTGGTCGCAGGGAGAGTGGCGGGGACCTGGGTCGGGTTCATGGGTCACTTCCTCCACTTTGCGATCTTGGTATCGTAGACCTTATTCGCCCAGAGGACATAGATGGAGGTCAGGATCCACGCCGACACGATGACCACGACGCCGAGCAGAATGCCGAGGCTGAGTCCTGAGGAGAGGAGCGTCCCCATCAACGGTTTGGCAAAGGCGATCAGCAGGACGAACCCGAAATAGACGATCAGCATACAGGCGCTCAGCATGAAGGCGATCCGCCATCGCTCCCGGGTGATCTTCCTGATGGCCTCTTCTCGCTCACTCATCACAGTCTCCTGGTGGTGGTTGGTCCTGATGTGTCGTTGTCTATGGTGGATATACCACAATGCGCGTCAGAGCGCCTGCAAGCGCAAAAGGAGGGAAAACAGCGTCCGTCGAACGAGAGGCGCGGTCGGGATGCCGGTGCAGCGTTCACGGTACATCGTCCGGTTGCCAGGGGAACCGGCCGCAGCCTCAAGCGAAGATATCAACAGGGGGAGTTGAATGCAAACAAAAATCCCGCGCCGGTGTCGTGGGGCATAACGATCGCATCTGACCCGCTGGCGATGTCATTCACGTTCACGCGTTCATGCTTATGGCGGCATATTCCCGTGTGAAAAGGATGTGGGTGGGACACCGGCTGCGGCAGGCCTGTCAGTCGTCTCGCCCGGTGGGGGAAGGAACTCTCTGCCGGCGGTTGGGGTTGGAGGGGTATCGCAGGTATGTGCCCCATGTACAGGTGACCACATGATGATCATGGATCTTTCCAAACGAAGCCGAAGAACATCGCCCATAGCCATCATCATCGCGCTTGTTCTGCCTCTTGGCAGTGTGCCGGGGTGTACCGCGCGAACGGCGGAGGGTGGGCCTGGCGGAGGACCGCCCGGGACCGTCGATTCGGCGAACGTCGGCGGGGCCTTCGAGAACGGCGAGTTCATGTATGCCGGCCTCCAGGGGCATATCACGGCCATCGATACCAGTCCCGGCTGGCAGGTGCATGGTCAGAGACTGCTCCTCACCGGAAGAGTCTTTCGATCTGATGGCACGACGCCGGCACCGGGCGTCGTCCTCTATTATTATCAGACGAACACCGAGGGGCAGTATCTGCACAAGACCGATGAGCCGCGGAGCATGGCCCCGAATGCGCAGGGTCAGACCCATGGATACATCCGGGGCTGGGTGAAGAGCGATGCGGAGGGCCGGTACTGGATCTACACGATCAGGCCCGGGACGTATCCGTCGCGGGACTTTCCGGCTCACGTTCATGTCACGGTCAAGGAGCCGAACGGGATCAACGAGTACTATATCGACGATTTCGTCTTTGACGATGATCGGTTGCTCACCTCGGCATACCGGCAACGGCAGGAGTGCCGTGGCGGGAGTGGGGTGGTGCGATTGGTACAGCGCGATGGTCTCCACATCGGCGAGCGGAACATCTTCCTGGGGCTGAACATCCCTGATCATCCCGGGAACGCCGCATCGGGACGGACGTCAGGGAAGAACATCGGCGAAGACGTTTTTTCATTCACGCCGTATCATGCATGGGGCCCGGACAAAGGATCGCGCACGTGTCCCGTGTGCAAGTACGGCTGGTTCCATGGCGTGCTGTACTTTGTCGGCAGCAATCCTGACTGGGCGGAGATCCGGCAGTGGTTGAGGTTCCTTGAAGGTGAGAGCATTACACGGGGAGACCGGCTGAAGGTGTATTTCGTCTACGGCGATCCGAACGGGTACTCCAGGCAGGCGAGGGAACGTGCTCTGGAAAAGGTCGGCAGGGGAACTCCAGCTCACGAAGGTCGCATTGACGTTCGTTCCTTCGTTCGCGGACACAGAGTCCGATGTGCACTTGAACCGGATCGACCCGGACGCGGAGAATACGTTCATCATTTTCCGGCGCAGCATGGTTGTAGGGAAATTTGTTGCTCTGAAGCCAACACAGGAGAATGTCGCGCGTATCACCCGGCGGCTGGACGCAACAACGAACGAGTATGACGATCTCCCCGGGCCGGGACGGTGCTCGCTGATCCGGGAGAGTGACAGATCCCCGGGCGACTTCATGTTCAGACTCACAAAGACAGAGCACGACAACTTGACATCGCAATTTGCGATATCAAAGCGTATGCACGGTGGACGACGCACGATGCCCTCACAGAACCGGATCCTCTTCGCCGCATTAACGCGTCACATGGCCCTTTGATCATCATTTTCTCCCGGATCACCGCATAGAATTCACCCCCATTCCGTACAATATCCTATCGGCATATCCGTCTACCACCATACCAACGCTGGTGCATAAGGCCACTTCCCGGGCAGAGGCGAACGCGGAAACAGCAATTCCACATAGTGGTACGGCAGAACAACTCGGAAGCACCGTTGAGGCGCATCGCCCCCGGCTGCTGGAGTTCATCCGCCGGCGCGTGCGCACCGACGAGGATGCGGAGGATATCCTTCAGGATGTCTTCATGCAACTCGTGGCCAACTGGAGTGTGACCGAACCGATCGACAAGATGGCGGCATGGCTCTTCACCGTTGCCCGGAACCGCATCACCGATTGGTACCGGAAGAAACGGCATGCTCCGATGCCGCGCGACCCGAACGATGAGCTCCTCCCGCTGAATCTGGAGGATGTGCTGCCCGACCCGGCAGGGACGCCTGAGAATGAATTTGTCCGCTCGCTCGTCCGGGATGCGCTGGAAGAGGCGCTGGAGGAGATGCCGCAAAAGCAGCGCGACGTCTTTGTGTGGCACGAGCTGGAAGGACGGCCATTCAAAGAGATCGCGGCGTTGACCGGGGAGCCGGTGAATACACTTATCTCGCGCAAACGGTACGCGGTGCTCTATCTGCGCGAGCGGTTACAGGATGTCTACGACGATATTGACATGGCGTAATACCTAACGAGGGATGACATGAAAACATGGTGGGCAGTACGGATACTCAAAGGACTTTTCATCGGAGCGGTGATCGGTCTCGTGGTAGGATTCGTGGTGATGGGATTGTGGAACGCACTGATACCCGAACTGTTCCATGGGCCTGTGATCACCTTCTGGCAGGCGGTCGGACTCCTGGTCCTCTCGCACATCCTGTTCCGCGGACCGGGTGGCCGGTTCGGCGGGTGGCGGCATGATCGCTGGCGGAAGAAGTTCGAAACGAAGCTCGCCGCGATGACGCCGGAGGAGCGTGAGAAGTTCAGGAACCAGTGGCACCATTGGTGCTATCCGTGGGACGATGGCGGCAAGGAACAGCCTGCCGCAGGCGAGTGATCAGCAGAACATGAGGAACGGTATGGACATCTTCGTATTCCGAACGAACATTCTCTCGGCACAGATCGTGCACCCGGTGGCGAAGCGCCTGGACCATCACCAGAGTGTGGCACGTTGGACCATCGACTACGGCGACCGGGACAAGGTGCTGCGTGTGGAAGCGGAGGGGACAGACCCTGCGGAGATCACGAAGCTCGTGGCCTCCGTGGGTTTTGAATGCGAAGAATTGCTCTAGCCCTGTCAGTTCAGAATGCCCGGAGTTCCGTCAGGATACAAGAGGGATCACATCCACACCAGGATGCAGCTGAAAGGACTCGCCTCCGGCAGTCACGACGATCACGCGGTGTAACCGGAGGTCGCTCATCGCACCGCGCATCGATGGGATGAGCCGTGGCGATCCGAGCATCAGGGCCACCGCATAGGCATTCGTGCGGCCGGGTCGGGGTGTTTGACAATGCAGAATCCCTGGCAGGTCCTTCTGTGGGAAGGCTTGACTCAGGAGCGAAAATATTCTATAGTATATACATGAAACACGTCCGACATCAGATCCTGTGTCATCTCCAGCGCGCGCAGCAGCAGCAACACCAGCAGCAGTGCGTGGTGGCAGGCCACGTTTTCGCACAGGACGGGACGGCATGATCTAAGATCATAACGAATGTTGCAACACCGAACCCTCCGGCGAAGACGCTGGAGGGTTTTTCTATTATGACCATAGACGACGGGATGCGATGACAATGGAACACGACAGGTGCAGGGTACACGAGTGCGGGAGCGGCGTGATCGCGCGGGGCATGTGCTGGAAACACTATCAGAGGCATCGGCGGCATGGGAGTGCGGACACCGCCCACCGGCGCTTTGAGGATTCGCATGAATGCCGGTACTGCGGGACGCGGAACCCGGAGGACTTCTATGCCTCGTACAAGGGGATCTGCAAGACCTGCCGGAAGATCCGGCGCATCCAGGGTGTGCAGCGCGTCCAGCACAAGGCCGCCTGATCCGTATTCCCCCCGGCAGCGGGGAGGTTAATCGACGCGGTTGAAGATATCGACCGTCAGCCGGTAGACCCCGGCGGCGTCGCGCCTCCACACGTTGGTGTACTTCGCTTTGTGCACGACCACCGAGTCCGGTGTGTCTGTTCTGATCACGTTCTGGACGACACCGATCTCGTACAGGACGTCCGGTGTGCCACTGATCTCAAGGGATTCCGAATGCATAGAAACGATCTTCTCGAGTCCATCGCTCCAGAGAGCGATGATGCTGTCGCGTCCGTGGACGGGTGCGAGGCCGGGTGCCATGAACCATGCATCCTCGAGCGTACACTCGCGCAGGAGCGCGAGGTTCTTCGTAGCGGCAACAGCATGGAGCTTCTCGTTCTGCAGGTGAATAAGGGCCTTTGCCTCTTCCAGGGAGGGCGAGTGTGTACAGCCTGTGAGCCAGAGGAGGAAGCCGCATAACAGGCCGGAGGTGATCCTGTGCATATGGATCGTCCTTTCATAAGAATGGGAATGTGCTCACGAGAATGCGTTCACGAGAACGCCTTGATGAGAGTGCCTTCATGAGAATTCGTTCATGGGAACACGCCCATGGCAGCACGATCATGGCAGCAACTTCATAGCACCACGCTCAATGTAGCCTCCTGCCATGCTGATTGCAAGCGCCGGCAAGGTACTGCGGTGACTGCCGATCCATGGTGAAGGCAGACCCGTAGATCCACGGAATTGGTTCGCCGAACCGGGCAGATTGACATTCCCCGGGGTGTACGGTATCTTGAGGTACCGCACATCCGGAAGGGGGCCCATCATGGGATATCTGCTGTTGATTTCACCCGGAACTCTTGCCGTCCATACACGCCGCCGGTCGGGGCGGTCGCTGGTCCCGCTCCACACCATCCTTTCGTATCGTTCCGTTTGTAACTTCTTGATCAATCGAGACTCGCAAAGCAGAAATCCCGTCCTCCTACGTTCGCGACACTGCTTCTCCTTTTGGCGGCACCTTTCGCGGGGATCAATGCCCAGACGGACACAGGTGTCTGGAAGCAGCTTGCCGTCCCGGCATCGCCGGGGCAGCAGTATACGCTCATCGACTTCTCTGATTCCTTGCGCGGATGGGTCATGTCGCCGGACGGTACTTCTCAACGACCACGGACGGAGGGGAGACCTGGCGGGGTCCGCGCATGGTGGGAGACTCGGGAGCCGTGCGTTGGATGAAATGGCTCGGGGGAGACACCGGGGTCGTCGCGGTCGACGTGGGGCCGTCGCTCGATAGCATGTCGCGGCTTCTGCGCACAACGGACCGTGGGCAGAATTGGAACTCCTCGTTGGCAGCTGCGGGCAAGCGGTTCCACAGTCTGGTCTCGCTCGTCAACAGATCCCTGATCGGCTATGTTGCGGTGGGACGTGAATGGGGTGACCTGTGGCTGTGCACATCGACCGATCTCGGCACCACGTGGCGGGTGGACAGTCTTCCGGATGGCAGACTCCGAAAAACGAAGGACTTCGGCATCCTCTCGGCGGGCCGGATGATCTTCTGTTCGGGTGCTGCGGGGATGGAAGGGACGGTATGATCGTTCGCAGTGCGGACTTCGGGAAGAGCTGCTCGAGCATGGTCCCCCGAGCAACCTGACCTCGAGCCGCGGGCGGTTCATGAACATGGAGTTGAGCTATTTCGACTATGGATGGGGGGACGAATATCCGAGGTCCGAATCGTTCGCATACAATGCTGTCCTCGATAGGGCGGTCTCCATCCCTGTATGGAGCATGGGGGCGCTGTTCGCGATCGAACCGTATTCTCGGTGCCGAAAAATGCGAGCATGACCGCGCGGACCATGGATCCTGTGGATTCGACATGCACGGTCGGTCCGTATATCTCCATAAACGATTGCCTGGTGGATCTCTGCATGATCTCGCCGGCGTGCGGATGGCTGTTGGATGGCCGGGGGCGGGTCTTCCGGCGTGCGGACCTGCTCACTGCGGTCCCGGGCCACCGGTCCATTGTGCCGGAGAGGTTCATTCTCTTGCAGAACTATCCCAACCCATTCAACCCGAGCACGACGGTCCGGTATGAGTTGCCCTCGGCAGGTGAGGTGGACCTCCGTGTGACGGATGTGCTGGGGAGGGAGGTGTACCGTAGTGTGGAAGGCCAAACGGCGGGCTGGAAGGCCAGGTCCCTCGACCTTTCAGGGCATGCCTCGGGCATCTATTATTGTACCATCCGGTTCGACGGGGTGGTACAGGCAGTGAAGATGGCTCTTGTCCGGTGACAGCGGTGCCGGCGCCGCAGGGGCGGAGCATGGCCCCCCTGTAGACGCTGGCAACACCATCGAGGGCGGTGCAGGCACCGCCCCTGCAAATGAAAATGCGGTACCCGGCGGCCAACGGTCGCCGGTTCTGCTAGAGCAGATGATCGAGATCGCGTGACGTATGGATGATCCGATGGATCTCGACGTGGGTGGATCGGATCAGGTAGAAGACGAGGTAGGGACCCACGACGAGAACGCGGTATCCCATGGACCTCAGGTGCGGGTGGCGTGGCATGCGCCCCGGGCGTGGTTGACCGCTGAGCGCCCCGATACGGCGATCCAGAACGTTGATGAATGTGTTGGCTCGAGAGGGGCTATCTGAAGCAATGAACTCACAGATATGCAGCAGGTCTTCCTGGGCGATAGGTAGATAGCGGAGGGGCAGTTCAGCGTGCATTGACCTTTGTCGTAATTTTGCCATCATCTGACGATGGCTCGCCCCTTTGCCCCACCGGCTGACTCTCCTGCGCCACGGCGAGCTGTGAGAACATCTCCGCCTGCGCCTTCAACCGCTCGTAGTGCTCGATCGTCGTTACTACCAGTTCCCCTCGCCATTCCGGGTCAGGTAGACAGGGATGTCCTGCTCGCGGCAGATGCGTGCGATCTCGCGGGTACGGTTCCTGAGACTTGAGATGGATTTTATCACGGTCATTGTCCGGCCTCCTTGTCGTGCAGTTCTAATGTACTGAATGTATACCAAATTCTGACACAATCAAGGACGCTCCATCATGTATTCCCAGCAAGGCACCGTTTTTACGATGGCTCGTGCGCATCGGTCAGGATCCCAATCCAGGGAAATGTCGTGTAGGGGCGGGCATGCTGCGCCCCTACAGAAGCTGGCCTCGGCATCATCGAATCCCCATCCCCGCAAGCAGGGTCCAGCGCCACTCATTATCCATTATCCATGGGTCATGGGTAATGGATAATCAAAGTGGGGAATCCGACCTTTTTGCATCCGTTATGGCGAAACCACCCACCCGCAGAATCCCCCAAAACAGCGCGTATGGCGCAAGTATAACTTGACTTTCAACCTCAATTCCGTATCTTAGGTTCCTAGCGTGGGTAAAAGTGGGTAATCGTTGGGAACCGTAGCTTCCCTCTCGCGGGTGACGAGTCGCGCCCGCACCACTATCCCATTCTCCAACTGTTCCACTCCGAACGGAGCATCAGGTGTCGTCCTTCAAAGGATCGTACGCATACTCTGCCGACAGCAAAGGGCGTGTCAACATTCCCGCCCGGCTGCGCAAGTACGTCTCGAGCGAGGCGAATGATACATTCGTCATCACGCGGGGCTTCGAGCAATGCCTGTTCGTGTATCCGCTCGATGAGTGGAACAAACTCGAGGAGAGCATCCGTCAGTTGTCGCCGACGAATGCGCAACACCGTTTCTTCATGCGTGTGCTGCTCGAGCGTGCGACCGAGTCGCAGCTCGACGGCCAGTTCCGCATTTCCATTCCGAAAGAACTCCTTCAGTTCGCAGGGATAGAGAACGAGGTCCTGATCATCGGCGTGCTCGAACACATCGAGATCTGGAACCCGCAGATGTACGAACAGTACCTGAAGACTCAGGCCCAGAGCTACGAGTCCGTCGCACAAACCGTTCTGCAAAAAACATAGCGAGTGAACGGAACGGCCTATCACACCCCGGCCCTGTGCCGGGAAGCAGTTGACCTGCTGATGGCCGATACCGGGGGATCATTTGTCGACGGAACGGTCGGCGGAGGAGGGCACGCGTGGGAGATCTGCTCGCGCCTCCAGGGCCCCGGCCGCCTGCTCTGTCTCGATGCGGACGACGAAGCACTTGCCTCTGCCCGGTCCCGGCTTGCGGGATTCGCGGACCGCACGACGTTCGTCCGGACCAACTTCCGGTTCCTCCGCGCAGCGATGCAGGAAGCGGGGTGGACCGGCGCCAGCGGGATACTCCTGGATCTGGGCATCTCGTCGCATCAGATCGATGCTGTGGAACGCGGGTTCACGTTCCGCGGCGATGAGCGTTTGGATATGCGCATGGACCGGCGTCAGCCGCTCAGCGCATGGGATATCGTGAACACGTACGATGAGCGCAAGCTCGCCGATGTCATCTATCAGTACGGCGAGGAACAGAATGCGCGCCGCATCGCACGGTCGATCGTGGGCCACCGCCCGGTGCATACCACCGGCGAGCTCCGCGATGTGGTGGCGGCGTTCACGCCGGACCGATTTTTGAACAAGTCACTTGCGCGCGTCTTCCAGGCGCTGCGCATCGAAGTGAATGGGGAACTCGACAGCCTCAAGGCTGTCCTCGCAGATGCCCGCGACCTGCTCGCACCGGGTGGCCGGATCGTGGTGATCTCGTACCATTCTCTCGAAGACCGTATCGTGAAGGAATTCTTCCGTGCGGTGTCCACGGTTCCGTTCGACCGTGATGTGCCGGTGATGCCGGGAGAGGAACCCGAACCGGAGTTCCGCCTCATCACCCGTAAACCGGTCGTACCGACAGAGCAGGAGATCAGCGACAATCCGAGGGCACGCAGCGCAAAGATGCGTGCCGCCGAACGACGATATGTGGGAACGCAAGGCATCACATAAGCGGAATGCACCGCCGCCGCCGATGGAACCGACACGGGAGAACCGCTACGTGTACGGCGGTGGGCAGCAGGGCGCCGGCTCCGCGGGGGGGAGCAGCAGCGGCACGGGCACCGGCAATGTGTCCGGCTACGCGGTGCGCCAGAACAAACACGGCGTGCGCAAGCGGATGTCGACGTTCAATTTCATCGTCGGCCTCTTCGCCCTCGGTATCCTGGTCGTCCTCTATATCAATAACACGATCGCGGTGGATGAGCTGACGGGTGAGTGCAACGGACTGCGGCGCAAGAGGCAGCGGCAGCTGGATCTCAATGCTGCGCTGCAGGCCGAAGTGAACAAGAAGTCGTCGCTCGAACGTGTCGGACGCATCGCCGTCGAGAAGCTCGGGATGCAATACCCCCGCGAGCAACCACAGGTGTTCGAAGTACCGTCGGATCTGAAAGACCGCGCCGAGGAAGTGCGTGGGGAGTTCCAGCAGTGATCGGCCAGCCTGCCGGGCCGGCACAGGCCGTTGCGCCGCTCGAGCGGCACCGCCGGCGGACGCTCGGCATCAAGATCGGTCTGCTCCTGCTCTTTGTCATACTTGCCCTGCGCCTGATACAGATCCAGGTGGTCCGGGCGTCGGAGTTCCAGGAGATCGCCCGGAAGCAATACGAAGCACCCATCGTGCTTCCCGCGGCACGCGGAGCCATCATGGACCGCAACGCCAAGGTGTTGGTCTCGAACGCCACGTCCGTGTCGTTCTGCGCCGACCCGAAGGTCGCCGGAAGTGAACGGGATGATATCGCGATCGCCCTTGCGCGGGTGTTCAAGCGGCCGAAGCAGGTGTATCTCGACCTGATGCGCGATCCGCAGAAGCGGTTCGTCGTCCTCGAACGCAATGTCGAGCCCTCGCGTGCAGCGAAGGTGCCGGTCGCCGAACTGCGCGGGCTGATCGTGATGAACGAACCACGGCGCATCTATCATTACGAGCATGTCGCCGGACAGCTCCTGGGTGTGACCGGTGTGGAGCACACGGGGCTCAGCGGACTCGAGATGCAGTACGACCGGTGGCTCCGGGGCGAGCCAGGCAGCGTCATGATGCAGCGCGACGCACTCAACCGCACGCGCGCTTCGGCCGAGTATCCGCGCATCGATCCGAAGGACGGGCTCAATCTCGAACTGACGATCGACGCCGAGTATCAGCAGGTGGCGGAAGAAGAACTCGCCAGGGGCGTGGCGAAGATGCGGGCCGAGGCCGGGCTCGTGGTGATGGTGGACCCGTCCACCGGCGAGATCCTTGCGCTGGCGCATGTGCCGCGTGTGGACCCGAACAATACGGCGACACTCGATCAGGCGACGCTGCGCAACCGATCGATCACCGACATGTTCGAACCGGGCTCCGTCTTCAAGATCGTTACGGCCACCGCCGCCCTCGAGAAGGGTGTCGTGAAGCCGGAGGAACTCTTCAACGGAGAGAAGGGACGGTACAACGCCCCGACCGGTGCCGGACGAACGATCCCGGTGACCGACACGCATCCGCTCGGCACCGTGACGTTCCGCCAGGCCGTGGAGCAGTCCAGCAATGTCGTGATGGCCAAGCTCTCGCCGCGGATCGGCGCACAGACGATGTTCGAGACGGCGCGGCGCTTCGGGTTCGGGACCCTGAGCGGCATCGAACTCCCGGGCGAAACCCCCGGCGCGCTGCCAAGGCCGGTCGATTGGTCCGGTGCAACGCTCCCGACGATGGCCTACGGGTATGGCGTCGGGGTGACGCCGCTGCAATTGGTGATGGCGTATGCAGCCCTCGCCAACAAGGGCGTCCTGATGAAGCCCTTCGTGGTGCGGAAGGTCCCGGATGAGAACGGCGAGATGAATACCATCGTGCAACCATCGGTCGTGCGGCGTGTGATGTCCGAGGAAACGGCCACCCTGCTCACCGGCATGTTTGAAGGGGTGGTACAGAAGGGGACGGCGACGCAGGCGAAAGTGGAAGGATTGCGCATCGCGGGCAAGACCGGCACCGCCCGCAAAGTGGTGAACGGGCGCTACAAGCAGGGCGACTATACGGCATCGTTCGTCGGGTTCTTCCCGGCGGACCATCCGCGGATCGTGTGTCTGGTGATGCTGGACAATCCGCGCGGCGGGTCGTACTTCGGCGGACTCGCAAGCGCTCCGATCTTCAAAGGCATCGCCGAAAAGATCTTCTCGATCGCCGGCAAGTTCCGGGAGATCGCGCCAACCGTGATGGCGAGTGCTACGGGCGTGATCGTGCCCGATGTGCGGAACATGAAGACCGACGACGCGGAAGCGACGCTGGAGGCAGGCGGGCTCGACGCGGATATCGAAGACGATGGCCCCATCGTGATCGGGCAGTCGCCCGCGCCGGGGAGCACCGTCGGGCGCGGAGCAACGGTGACATTGACGACCGTGGTGGGCAGCACGCCGGCCACCGGCGGCTTTGCCCTGGTACCGGATGTGCGCGGATTGACGATCCGCAGGGCCATGAACAGTCTGGCCGTGCAACAACTCGATGTCGTGATCATAGGTTCCGGCTCCGTGGTCGGGCAGACCCCTGCCCCCGGGGAGCGCCTGCGTCGCGGTGCAAGCGTGACGATCCGGTGCGAGGCGCGTCAGGGCGGCACACAGCCTTCATAAAGGAAGTATGGTCCTCACCAAACTCCTTGATGGTGTACGGGTGGCGAAGTTGTTCAGTACCAACTTCGGCGCCATGGCGCAGACGCAGGAGATCCATGTGTCCGCCATCCGGTACGATTCACGGATGGTGAAGCAGAACGATCTGTTCGTTGCGATACCCGGGACGGCGACCAACGGGACGAGGTTCATCAGCGATGCGATCGCCAATGGCGCGAACGTGGTGGTGATGCAGGACGACACCGCGATGCCCGATGCGATGTTCATGCATACCCGGGTCGTGAAGCTGGTGGTGGAGGATGCGCGTGTTGCGCTCGCACAGATGGCGGCGAACTTTCACGGCCAGCCGTCGCAGAAACTCCGCGTGATCGGGGTGACCGGCACCAACGGCAAGACCACCACGACGCACCTGCTGAAAGCGGCGCTCGAGGCGGCCGGCGAAACGGTGGGCATGATCGGCACGATCGCCTACGACCTCGGCAGCGAGGTGGTACCGGCGACGCACACGACACCGGAGTCGGCGGACCTGCAGAAGATGCTCGCGACGATGGTGGAACGCGGTTGCACGTACGCGGTCATGGAAGTGTCATCGCACGCACTCACGATGCGGCGTGTGCACGGGATCAGGTTCGCGGCCGGCGTCTTCACGAATCTCACGCAGGACCATCTGGACTATCATGGTTCGATGGAAGCGTACCGCGATGCGAAGAAGATGCTCTTCACCATGCTGCCGCCCGACGCGGTGGCGGTGATGAACGCGGACGATCCCGCATCGGCGACGCTGGCAGCGGAGACGAAGGCACGTCGCGTGACCTACGGTATGCAGGAAGCCGCGGATGTGACCGCCGCCGATGTGCAGATGACCGTGCGCGGGATGACGTTCTCGATCGTGCGGGGCGGGCAGCAGGTGCCTGTCACCACGCCGCTGACAGGACGGTTCAATGTTGCGAACCTCCTCGCGGCCTATACGACGCTGTGCGAACTCGGCATCGCGCCGGCAATGGCGGCAGAGGGCATCGGTTCGCTGAACGCGGTACGCGGACGGTTCGAACAGATCGCGTCGCCCACCGGGTGGACGGCCATCATCGACTACGCGCACACGCCGGATGCTCTGGAAAATACGCTCACGGCGATCCGCGCACTGCTCCCCCCGAAAGGCCAGCAGCGCATCATCACCGTGTTCGGCTGCGGAGGGAACCGCGACAAGGACAAGCGGCCCAAGATGGGCCGGATCGCATCGTCGCTCAGTACGATCACGATCCTGACGTCGGACAACCCGCGCCAGGAGGACCCGCAGTTGATCCTGAACGCGATCCAGGCGGGCGTGCTGCCGGGGAGCGCGGTGTACATGGAAGCCGACCGCCGGAGGGCCATCATCAAGGGGCTGCTGCTTGCGGAACCGGGCGACGTGGTGCTGATCGCCGGCAAAGGGCATGAGGATTATCAGGTGATCGGGACGGAGAAGACGCATCTCGATGACCGTGAAGAAGTAGAGATGTTCATCAGGAACATGAAATGAAGCTGACACGCACCGACCTGCGGTCTGTACCGCACCGCGCACTGCACGTCCCGCAAGGGCACGAGCGGTGGAGTGCAGTGGGCGTGTCGACGGATTCGCGGACGGTGGCACCCGGACAGCTCTACGTGGCGTTGCGGGGTGACACGTTCGATGGCCACCGGTTCATCGCCGACGTGCTTGCACGCGGCGCGGCAGGCGTGGTCGTGGATGCACAGGGCGCAGCGGATGTCCCGCACGACGCCGTCGCGCTCGTCGTGGAGGATACCTACGTGGCGCTCCGGCAGCTTGCGGCCGTGTACCGTCAGAAATTCACCGGCCCCGTGGTCGCCGTGGGCGGCAGCAACGGCAAGACCACGACCAAGGACATGATCGCGCGCGTGCTGGGGACGACGAAGAACGTCCTCTGCACCGAGGGGAACAACAACAATCATATCGGTGTCCCGCAGACGATCTTCCGGCTCACGAAAGAACATGATGTTGCGGTGGTGGAAGTGGGAACGAATCATCCCGGCGAAGTGGCGATGCTCCGTGATGTGCTGCAACCGACGCACGTCCTCATCACCAACGTCGGCCGCGAGCATCTGGAGTTCTTCGGGACCGTGGAAGGCGTGGCCGCGGAAGAGACATCGCTCTGGGCAAAAGTATCCGGCGGAAAAGAGCCGGTCGCGTTCGTGAACACGGACGACACATTGCTGGCGGGTGCCGCCCGCGGTCGCAAGAAGTGCGTGCGGTATGGGACGCGATCGCGCACGGCAGATGTCCGTGCGTCGCGTATAACACTGACACCCGAAGGCGGGGTGCGGTTCACGCTCGCGGGAAAAGGCATCACGAAACCTGTGGATGTGCGCCTGGGCGTGCCCGGCGAACATGCCGCGGCGAATGCACTCGCGGCGGCGGCGGTCGGACTCGCACTGCGTGTGCCCGTGCAGCGGATCGTGGAAGCGCTGACACAGTTCACCGCGAGCAGCAAGCGCATGGAGGTCGTCCATGCCAACGGCGCGGCGATCCTGAATGATACGTACAACGCCAACCCTGACTCCATGATGGCGGCACTGCGGACGCTGGCCGCGTATCCGTCGAGCGGCAAACGCATCGCCGTGCTGGCGGACATGCTGGAACTGGGTGCTGCGGCAGAGGCCGAGCATGAGAGGATCGGGCAGGCGGTGGCGGCGATGAAGATCGATCATCTGCTGACGTTTGGCCGGCTCGGAGGGCTCATCGCCCGTGCGGCGTCGATCCCCGCGGCGGTACCGTACGATCAGAAGAACATCCTCGCAGAGTATCTCCTCGAACTGCTCACCCCGGGCGATGTGGTGCTGGTGAAGGGATCGCGCGGGATGCGGATGGAGGATGTCGTCATCTTCTTACAAGAACGAGGCGCTGCAGCAGAGCGCCGCAGGAACGAGGTGAACGCGTAACCATGCTGTATATGCTCCTGGAATGGATGGAGCGGGTCTATCACCCGCCGGGATTCGGGATGGTGCGCTATCTGAGCTTTCGCTCGGCCGCGGCCGCGATCACCGCGCTCCTCATCGCGTTCTGGCTCGGGCCGAAGATCATCCGGGCGCTGCGGAAGCATCAGATCGGCGAAGCTGCCAAGGTGGAAGCACCGAAGAACCACCTTGCGAAGGCGGGAACGCCGACGATGGGCGGACTGATCGTGCTGGCGGCGATCCTGATCCCGACGCTGCTCTGGGGGAACCTCACGAACATGTATGTGGTGCTCATCATCTTCGTGACGGTGACGCTGGGTGCGGTCGGGTTCCTGGATGACTATCTGAAAGTGGTGAAGAAGAAGCCCAAGGGGCTCATCGGTCGGTACAAGATCGTCGGGCAGGTATTCGTGGGGCTGGTGGTGGGAGGCGTGATCTACTTCTTCCCGCACTGGATCGACCCGACCCTCGTGCCGCTGAACACGTCCACCACGGTGCCGTTCTTCAAGAACCTTGAACTGAACGTCGGCATCCTGTACATCCCGATGGTCGTGTTCATCATCACGGCCGAATCGAACGGCGTGAACCTGACGGACGGCCTGGACGGACTTGCCATCGGTACGGTGGCGATCGTGGCGCTGACGCTGGGCGTGATGAGCTACATCTCCGGGAATGCGGTGCTCGCGGAGTATCTCACGATCCCGTTCCTCCGCGGCAACGGCGAGCTGGTCGTGTTCTGCGCGGCGATGGCGGGTGCGGCGCTCGGCTTTCTCTGGTTCAACGCCTATCCGGCGCAGGTGTTCATGGGCGACACGGGCTCGCTGGCGCTGGGCGGCGCGATCGGTGCGTTGTGTGTCCTGATCAAGAAGGAACTGCTGCTCCCCACGCTGGGCGGCATCTTCCTCGCGGAGACGCTCTCGGTGATCATCCAGCGCGGCTATTTCAAGTATACCAAACGGAAATACGGCGAAGGGCGGCGCGTGTTCAAGATGGCGCCGCTGCATCATCATTTTGAGCTGCTCGGCTGGCCCGAGCCAAAGATCGTGACACGGTTCTACATTGTCGCCATCCTTCTGATGATCCTGAGCCTGGCGACGTTCAAGGTACGATAGGGACATGAAGCGCGAAGACGTACAGACGAAGCGGTACAGTGTGATCGGTGCGGCACGCAGCGGGCTCGCAGTGGCACGCCTGCTCGCCAGCGCCGGCGCGCGCGTCTTCGTGAGCGAATCCGCTGCACGCCCCGCGGCGGAAGAAGAATTGAAGAAGTTGCAGATCCCGTGCGAATTCGGCGGGCACACCGCGCGCCTCCTGGAAACGGACGTCCTGGTCCTGAGTCCGGGAGTGCCGTCGTCGGCACCCCCTGTACGCGATGCGCTCGCCCACGGGATCGCGGTCGTCAGCGAACTCGAAGCAGCGTCGTGGTTCTCTCCCGGTCCGATCATTGCGATCACCGGGACGAACGGCAAGACCACGACCACCACCCTGGCGGGCCGGATGTTCGAGGACGCGCGCCGGCCGGCAGTGGTCGGCGGCAATATCGGCACGGCATTTTCGGACATCGTGACGGCAATGACCCCGGACCATACGGCGGTGCTCGAAGTGAGCAGTTTCCAATTGGACCACGTGGACTCCTTCCATCCGACGGTGTCCGTGCTGCTCAACATCACACCGGACCATCTGGATCGGTACGAACATTCGATGGACCTCTACATCCGCTCCAAATGCCGGGTGTTCGCGCGGCAGGGTGCGGATGATATGCTCATTTATAATGCCGACGACGAGATCACCAGCACGGCCGTGAAACAGTACGCGCCCGCCGGTGTGACGCTTCTCCCGTTCAGCGCGCATGCGACGCTCAGCAGCGGCGCATGGCTGGCGGACGGGGTGATGACGACGATGATCCATGGCACGCAGACCGCGGTCATCCCGGTGCAGGAGATCAGCATCCGCGGCACGCACAACCTGTACAATGCGATGGCGGCGACGCTGGCGGCGCAGGCAGCGGGCATCAATGCCGGATCGCTCCGTGCGACGATGAAGAATTTCAAGGGCGTGGAGCACCGCCTGGAACACGTGCGGGTGCTGGACGGCGTGGCGTATGTGAACGACTCCAAAGCGACGAACGTCGACTCGGTATGGTATGCCCTGCAGAGCTATGAAGCACCGCTGGTGGTGTTGATCGGCGGGCGCGACAAAGGGAATGACTACAGCCGTTTGAACGATCTCGTGAAGAAGCACTGCCGCGCGGTGATCGCCATCGGCGAATCCGCGGAGAAGGTCGTGGCGGCATTCTCGTCCATCGTGCCGGTGGAGCGAGCCGCCACCATGCCCGATGCGGTACAGAAAGCGCGGGCCCGGGCGGTGAAGGGCGATGTTGTGCTGCTGTCGCCGGCCTGCGCATCGTTCGACTGGTTCGACAACTATGAGCACCGCGGGGAGGTCTTCAAAGAGATCGTCCATGCCCTCTCCGGAGGTGCCGCATGATGATCAGCAAGACACAGAAGAACCACATCGACATCGCCACGCTCGTCGTGGTGCTGATCCTGATGGTCTTCAGTGTCGGCGTGGTGTACAGCGCCAGTTCGAGCTGGGCCCAGCAGCATGTCGGGGCCAGCGGACGGATGCTCGGCAACCACGCGCTCAAGGTGCTGGTCGGGTTCTTCTTCCTGTTCGTGACGATGCAGATCGACTACCGGATACTGAAGAAGGTCTCGAAGTACCTCCTCATCGGCATCGCCGGATTGCTCGTCATCACGCTCGGTGCATCGGTGGTGAAAGGGGCCTCGCGGTGGATCTTCGGCATCCAGCCTTCGGAATTCGCGCGTCTCGCGCTGATCATCCATCTGGCGGCGCTGATCACGAAAAAGAAGGAAAAGGTCCAGGACCTGAAAGAGGGATTCTACCCGCTGATGTTCTGGGTCATGCTGATCACCGGACTGGTGTTCCTGCAGCCGGCATTCAGCACGGGTTCGATGCTCTTCATGGTGAGCATGCTCATGCTGTATGTGGGCGGTGTGCGCGGCAAGCATATCGGCCTGACGCTCGGCGCCGGGATCCCGTTGCTGGCCGGGTACATGATCAGTGCCCCGTACCGTGCGAAGCGCGTGACGGACTACATCGCGAGCGTGCTGTCCGGTAACATGAATATGAACCATCAGGTGTATCAGGGCATCCTCGGGTTCGCCAATGGCGGGATTTTCGGCCTCGGGCCCGGTGGCAGCAAGCAACGCGACCTGTTCCTGCCGGAGCCGTTCGGGGATTTCGTGTTCCCCATCATCGGCGAAGAGTACGGCCTCATCGGCACGGTCCTGGTGCTGCTGATGTTCGTGATCTTCTTCCTGCGCGGACTCGCGATCGCGAAAGCGGCGCGCGACGAGTTTGGCCGGCTCCTTGCGCTCGGGATCACGTTCACGATCACGCTCTATGCCATCATGAACGCCGGCGTGACGCTGGCATTGCTGCCGACGACGGGATTGCCGCTGCCGTTCATCAGCTACGGTGGTTCGTCCATGATCGTCTCATGCATCGCGGTGGGCATATTACTGAATATATCGGCGCAAACGGACATGCATCCGCGTCTGGCCGCCGATGGTGGCGTACGTGCGCAGGCCCCGCAGCAGGGGCCCGCGGTAGGACAGGTGTATTGACCGATGGCAGCACGCATCATGCTGGCCGGCGGCGGGACCGGCGGACATTTGTATCCCGCGATCGCGATCGCGGATGCGGTGCGGTCGATCGACAAGGATGCGGCGGTCCTGTTCATTGGAACAAAGGGAAGGATCGAAGAGCGGGTCGTGCCGGAGCGTGGCTATGACCTCGCACTGATCTGGATCAGCGGCGTGCGGCGCTCGTTCTCGTTCGCCACGGCACTGGTGCCGGTGAAGGTCGTCACCTCGCTCGT
Source organism: Ignavibacteriota bacterium (assembly GCA_016707525.1). Taxonomy (NCBI): domain Bacteria; kingdom Pseudomonadati; phylum Ignavibacteriota; species Ignavibacteriota bacterium. The sequence goes on along the minus strand of JADJHP010000008.1, from coordinate 311,101 downwards.
GCAGTCGTTCATGCACATCCGCCGGTTCAAACCGGATGTGGTGATCGGGACGGGTGGTTACGTGAGCGGGCCGCCGGTGTATGTGGCGACGCTGCTCGGCATACCAACGGTGTTGCAGGAGCAGAACAGCTATCCGGGCGTGACGACCAGGCTCCTGGCCACGCGCGTGCTCCAGGTGCATGTGATGTTCGAGCGCACGAAGAGATTCCTGAAGCGGCAGGACAACATCCTGATGAGCGGGAACCCGGTGCGCACGACGATCGGCTCGGTGCCGCGGGCGGATGCCGCGGCGAGGCTCGGATTGGATCCGGCGAAGCAGACGTTGCTCGTGACCGGCGGGAGCCAGGGAGCGGCATCGATGAACGCCGCGGTGCTGGAGGTGATGCCGGCGCTGGCGGAAGCGGGTGTGCAGGTGCTCTGGCTGACGGGAGCGAGAGATGCAGAGCATATCAAGGCCGCAATGAAGTCCCTGCCGGCGGCGCCGGCAGGCGTGATCCTTCCGTATCTCGAGCGGATGGAGGATGCATTTGCGGTGGCGGACCTGATGGTGTCGCGGGCGGGTGCAAGCACGCTGGCCGAGATCGCCTGCGCGGGCGTGCCATCGGTGCTGGTGCCGCTGCCGACGGCGGCGGGCGATCATCAGACGGAGAATGCGCGCGCGATGGTGGAAGCGGGTGCAGCGGTGCTGTGCACGGACGCGACCGCACGGACGGCGTTGCGCCCCCTGGTGATGGAATTGTTGAACGATGCAGCACGGCGCACCCGCATGGGCGCGGCCGCGAAGAGCATCGCAAAACCCGATGCAAGTATGACGATCGCCCGGGCGGTCCTGGGCCTTAGACGATAACGCCATGACGGCAGACGAACATGTCTTCAAATATAAGCTCGACTTCTATTACCAGTCGGCCCTGATCTATCTTATCACGCTGATCCTGTACGGCGGGATCCGCGGAAGCTTCGTGGACCAGAAGTTCGAGTATGTGCTGAACGACCCGATCACGTACATCATCATCTTCTTCGTGCTGGTCTCGTTCGTCACTCTCGGGTTGAATATGCTGCGGAACCGGCGGCTGATCATCACACAGGATGCCATCGTCTTCCGTCACCGGTGGCTGGACCGGCGGATCGCCATTGCGGAGATCGAGTGGATGCACATCGGGCGGGAGCTCGGCGTGCGTACGGGAGGGCGGTTCCAGGCGATCGTGTTCAAGATCAAAGGGAAGCGGCGGTTCATCCGCATCCGGGTCGGGCGCTACGAGCGGGAACGCGACCTCCTGCATGAGATGCACGCGATAGCGGCGCGCGTGCCCAAACGCGACAAGCGGGCCTGGCGCAGGCCGCGCATCACGGATCGTTAAGGACAGATCATGTTTCGTTCCATCAAGAAATTGCATTTCGTCGGGATCGGCGGCATCGGCATGAGCGGGATCGCCGAGATCCTCATCGACCAGGGATTCACGATCACCGGGTCCGACCGCGCCGCAAGCGACAATACCGAGCGCCTCGAGCGCATGGGTGCGCATGTGTACATCGGCCACGAAGCGAAGAACGTCGAGCCCGATGTCGACGCCGTCGTGTACTCGTCGGCGGTCAGAACCGATGAGAATCCCGAGACCCTGGAAGCGGCGCAGCGGAAGATCCCGGTCATCCGTCGTGCCGAGATGCTCGCCGAAGTGATGCGCCTCAAGTATGGTATCGGTATTGCCGGTACGCACGGGAAGACAACGACCACATCCATGGTCAGCCTGGTACTCATGGAAGGCGGCGTGGACCCGACGGTGATCGTGGGCGGGCGCCTGCACGGCCTCGCCGGTTCGAATGCGCGTTTGGGCAAAGGCGAGTTCATCGTGGTGGAGGCGGATGAATATGACCGCTCGTTCCTCTCGATCACGCCGACCATCGCCGTGCTGACGACGCTCGAGACGGACCATCTGGATTGCTACCGCGACCTGGAAGATATCAAGGGTGCGTTCATCCAGTTCGCGAACAAGGTGCCGTTCTACGGATTCGTGGTGATGAGCCTGGATGAGCCGGCATTGCAGGACATCATGCCGCGGATCAAGAAGAAGATCATCACGTACGGACTGAATGGCCAGGCCGATCTGCAGGCCGTGGACCTCATCCACAAGCAGAACAAGGTCCGGTTCACGGTGCTGCGCGGCAACACGGAGCTCGGCGAGATCGAGCTGCAGATCCCCGGAAAGCACAATGTACAGAACGCGCTCGCGGCGATCGCCGTCGGACTCGAACTGAACGTGCCGTTCGCCCGGGTGAAGGCGGGGATCGAAAAATTCACCGGCGTCTTCCGGCGCTGGGAAGTGAAGGCCGAGCTGCAGGGACTCACGATCGTGGATGATTATGCGCACCATCCCGACCGAGATCAAGGTGACGCTTGCGGGCGTGAAAGCCGGCTGGCGGCGGCGGGTGATCTGCGTGTTCCAGCCGCATCTCTACTCCCGCACGCGTGATTTCTACGAAGAATTCGGGCGGTCGTTCTTCAATGCGGATATTCTGGTCCTCACGGATGTGTACCCGGCGCGCGAAGAGCCGATCCAGGGCGTGAGCGGCGACATGATCGCGAAAGCAGCACGCGATGTCGGGCACAAGCAGGTCATCTATGAGCCGGACAAGAAGAATGTTCCGGATCTCCTGATGAAGATCAAGCAGGAGGGCGACATCATCATCACCATGGGTGCGGGCGACATCTGGCGTTTCGGGGAGCAGTTCATTGCCCTGCTGAAAGGGAAGGCCTGATCCATGGCGCAGGCACCACAGGGCGTGAGCACAAAGGTCCGGGGCATCGGGAGCATTCTCCTGTTCCTCGGGCTCATCCTGCTCACTGCCACGGTGTCCATCGGTTCGTACGTGTGGAAGTCCGATCTGCCGGCGCGCGTCGCCGCATGCGACGGTAACCTCATCGTCCCGCGTGAAACGATCCTCCGTCAGGCGGCGGTGCCGTTGACCGGGCGGATGATGGATGTCGACCTCGGGGTGATCCGCACGCGCGTGATGAAGAATCCGTACTTCAAGGACGTTTCGGTGCACCGCGATCTGCCGGACCGGATCCTCATCCGCGTCCAGGAGCGTGTGCCGGTCGCGGTGCTGGTTGCGGCAAAGACGATGTACGTGGATTCGGAAGGCGTGATGATGCCGGCCATCCGCTCGGAGCATGCGTTCGACCTGCCGGTGATCACCGGTGCTACCGCGGTGCAGGAATGCCGCCCCGGAAAAAAGGTCGTGCATCCGACGCTGCGTGAAGCGCTGCAGATCGTGCTCGCGTCGCAGAAGCTCGGCAACTCGGTCTCGCGCCGGATCTCCGAGATCCACCTGCAGCCGAATGGAGAATTGGTGTTGTATACCGCAGAATATGGTATCCCGGTGTTGTTCGGCCGGGGGAGCATTGTAGATAAACTGACGCTTCTCGAAGGCTTCTGGACCGGCGTGGTCAGCAGCCGCGGGGGACAATCGTTGCGTGCGGTGGACCTCAGGTTCGCCGACCAGGTTGTTGCACGCTGGGAGCCGTCATCGTCATCAGAATCGCACTGACACCTGTCACGGGAAGGAACGCGTATGGATAACATCATCGTAGGCCTCGATATCGGCACCACCAAGATCTGTGCGGTGGTCGCGGGGACGGATGATAACGGCAAGATCAACATCCTTGGCATCGGGCGGGCGCCGTCGGATGGGATGACGCGCGGTGTGGTGACCCACATCGACCGTACGACCGCCGCCGTATCGCATGCCATCCAGGAAGCGCAGGCCTCCTCCGGCGTCGCGATCCGTTCGGTCATCGTCGGCATCGCAGGCGACCACATCCAGAGCTTCCAGAGCCGTGGCGTGGTCGGCATCAGCGGTCCGGACCATGAGGTGACACGTGCGGACATTGACCGGCTGATCGAAGACACGAAGCGTGTGGCGCTGCCGGCCGACCGGAAGATCATCCATGTGATCCCGCAGGAGTTCATCATCGACGGGCAGGACGGCATCTACGATCCGCTCGGGATGTCGGGCGTGCGCATGGAAGCCAACGTGCACATCATCACCGGGCTCGTGAGCGCCGCGCAGAACATCTACAAATGCGTGCAGCGCGCGGGGCTCGAGATCAGCGACATGGTGCTCGAGCCGCTCGCGTCCAGCTATGCGGTGCTGGACGATGAGGAGAAGGAGGTCGGCATTGCGCTGCTGGACATCGGCGGCGGTACCACGGACCTCGCGGTGTTCGAAGAGCGCACCATCCGTCATACGGCGGTCATCGGTATCGCCGGACGGAAGGTGACGGACGACATCCGGAAGGGCCTCGGCATCCTGAACGAACAGGCCGAACGCCTCAAGAAGGACCACGGATGTGCATATGTGAATGCCGTTGTGGATAACGATCCCCTCGTCCTCCCCGGTGTGGGCGGACGGCCGCCGGTCGAGATCGACAGGCACATCCTTGCACAGATCATCCAACCGCGCATGGAAGAGATCCTCGAGATCGCGGCGCTGGAGATCAAGCGCTCGGGCTACGCGAAGCATCTTGCCGGCGGCGTGGTGCTCACCGGTGGCGGAGCGCTCATCAAGGGGACGGCAGAACTGGCGAAGGAAGTGCTCGGCATGCCGGTGAAGATCGGTATCCCGGCCGGTTTCTCGGGCGGACTCGTCCGCGAGATCGAGAACCCGGCATACGCCACGGCGGTCGGCCTGATCTATCATGGCCTGAAGCATCAAGCGTCGCCGGCAATGGATGGCAGCAACGCTGGCAGCGCATCGTCGCGCAAGGAAAGCAAGTTCACGGGCATCGTGAACAAGGCCCGCGCCTGGTTCGAAGCATTGTAGGAAGAATTCGAGAGAAGTCTGAGAACGTGTCAGTACAGAATAGTCGAGAACCCATAATCACTAAGGAGGTACTCCTGTGATCGAACTGGACAATGGTCCCGATCGTGGTGCTAAAATCCGTGTCGTTGGCGTGGGTGGGGGTGGAGGCAATGCCGTCAACAGCATGATCAAGAAGGGTCTGCACGGCGTGGACTTCTTTGCGGTCAACACCGACGTGCAGGCGCTCCAGCGCAACTCGGCGTCGAACAAGATCCAGATCGGCAAGAACCTGACCCGCGGTCTCGGCGCCGGTGCCGATCCCACGATCGGGTATCGTGCCGTGGAAGAGGACCGCGAAGAGATCGCGCGCGCGCTGACCGGGAGCGACATGGTGTTCGTGACGGCAGGCATGGGCGGCGGTACGGGTACGGGCGGTGCACCGCTCGTGGCCAACATCGCCCGCAGCCTCGGTGCCCTCGTGGTCGGGATCGTCACGCGCCCGTTCCACTGCGAAGGCAAGAAGCGTGCGTCGCATGCCGACCAGGGCCTCGATGAACTGCGCAAGCAGGTCGATACTCTGATCATCATCCCGAATCAGAAGCTGCTGGACATCGTGGAGCGCAACACGCCGCTCACCGAGGCCTTCGATATCGCCAACCAGGTGCTGTATGGCGCCACGCGTGGCATCTCGGAGCTCATCACGGTGCCCGGACTGATCAACGTGGACTTCGCCGATGTGCGCACGGTGATGCGTGAGATGGGTGATGCGGTGATGGGTACGGGCGTCGCCAGCGGCGAACACCGTGCCGTCGAGGCCGCGCACATGGCCATCTCGAGCCCGCTGCTGGAAGATATCTCCATCGCCGGCGCACAGGGTGTGCTCGTGAACATCACCGGCGGCTCGTCCCTGTCCCTTTTCGAGGTTGAGGAAGCCACAAAGATCATCCAGGAAGCATCGGGCGAAGAGGCCAACGTCATCCTTGGCGCCGTGATCGACGACCAGATGACCGACGAGATCATGGTCACCGTGATCGCGACCGGATTCAACCGCCGCGCCACGCCGACCGTCGGCTCGATCCGTCAGCCCAAGCAGGAACCGCGCCTGAACATCGAGAAGATCCCGACCGGCTATCGCGACCTCGTGTCGCTCGACGAGCCCGCATACGTCCGTCATGGCGTGGCCCTCGATACGCCCCAGCAGCGGTCGGCCCAGGCTCCTGTGAAGGAACGCATCGACAAATCGGACCATGAGAAGCCCGCATTCCTCCGGAAGGTGATGGACTGACCGGCAGTCCATCACCCCGCCGGCGCGGGGTGCATCAGGAGGTTGTTTCTTCCTCCCGAGTTTTCTACTTTGACGGTATGCGGACGATGCTCATACTCGGCCTCAGTGCCGTCCTTTGTGCGGGTGTCTGGGCCCAGCCGGAGGCGCCGTCAAGCGCTCTCCGGATCGGGCGGGTGAAGTACGCCGGGGGGGGCGACTGGTACAATGATCCTTCGGCGGAAGTGAATCTGCTGCGGTATGCCCGCACTGCAGCAGGGTTGGATGTCGATCCCGCCTACTCGGCCGTCGAGGCCGGCAGCGAACAGCTTTTCTCCTTCCCGGTGGTCTTCCTCACCGGGCATGGCAACATCGTGTTGTCGGACAGGGATGTCCGCAACCTCCGCACGTATCTGCAGAATGGCGGCTTCCTCTATGCCGATGATGACTACGGCATGGACCGGGCATTCCGCCGGGAGATGAAGAAGGTCTTCCCGGATCAGGAACTCACCGAACTGCCATTCTCCTATGGCCTGTACCACGCGCCGTTCCCCTTCCCCTCGGGCCCTCCCAAGACGCATGCACACGACGACAAACCGCCACGCGGTTACGGCCTCTTTCATAAAGGACGCCTCGTCGTGTACTATACCTTCGAGAGCAATCCGAGCGATGGCTGGGTCGATCCTGAGGTCCACGGCGACCCGGCCGAAAAGCGGGAAGAGGCCCTGCGCTTCGGCACGAACATCCTGGTGTGGGCCCTTTCGAGGTGACGAACATGAGTGAAGCGAGCCATACCGGCATCGGTGAGATCAGCGGGCGCCTGCAGAAGGTGCGCGCGGAAGAGACGCGCGTGCGCCTGCTCCACGGGCTCGTCCAGACCGCCCTCACCATCCTGGCACTGTTCATTCTCCTCCTGGTCATCGAAGCACTCCTGAACGGCTCCGCACAAACGCGTACGGTTCTTGTCGCCGGTGCCACGCTGTGCGCCGCCGCCGCGTTCCTCTTCTTTGCGGGGCGTCCTCTTGCGGAGGTCCTTCATCTTCTCCGGGGCGAGAGCGATGAGCAGACCGCCGGCCGTGTCGGTGCCGCGTTCCCCGACATCAAAGACCGTTTGCTGAATCTCTTTCAGCTCCTCCGCTCGCGGGAAGAATCCAGGAATTACTATTCCCTCGATCTTCTCGATGCATCGTTCGCGGACCTTGCGGATGCGATCCGTGCGCGTGACTTCTCCGTGGTGATCGATCGTGCGTCCCTGCGTACCTCGGCCCGGTTCCTGCCGGTGGCCGTGGCCATGGCTGCGGTCCTGCTCGCCTTGCTCCCGGGAACACTCGGCGGTGCTGCGTACCGTCTGGCGTTCTTCACACGCGAATTCACCCCGCCGCCCCAATACATCATCACCGTAACACCGGGGACCGTCGATGTCGTCAAGGGTGCCACCGTGGAGATCAGCGCGCGCATTCAGGGTGTGCTGCGGCATCCGGTGAGTCTGCTCGTTCGTCCCGAGGGCCAGGCATCGTTCCAGGAGCAACGCATCGACTCTTCCGCTGACGGCGCTTTCCGATTCGCACTCGAGAACGTCAGGTTGTCGACGCACTACGCGGTGAAGGCCGGACCCGTCGAGAGCGAGGAGTATCTTCTCCGGCTCCTCGACCGACCGGTGGTGAACACGCTCCGGCTGCACGTCACGGCACCGGCATATACCGGCATACCCCGGCGGTGGCTGGACGACAACGTCGGTGATCTGGCGGCACTGCCGGGGACGCAGATCCGTTTCGATCTGGAAGCAAGCACGCCCCTCGGTACGGCGGAGCTTGTGTTCGCCGACAGCACGAGGTTGCCGTTGCGTGTGGACGGGAAAGGTGCCGCGGGCACCATGACCCTCAGGAAGCCGGGGACGTACCATGTGCATGTGACCACGCCGCAGGGTGTCGCCAATGCCGACCCGATCGAGTACTCTCTCCGTGTCCTCACGGATGCCTACCCGACGATCGCCATCCTGTCACCAGGTGCGAACCTCGATGTTGCGGGTGATGAAACGTTGCCGTTGTTGTTCCGGCTGACAGATGACTATGGACTGTCGAAGCTGCGGCTAGCGTACAAGCTTGTGCACTCGAGGTATGAACCTGCGGCGGCAGACTTCACGTATGTCGAGATCCCGTTGACCGGAACGGGCCCCGACCGCATCGTGCCGTGGAACTGGCTTCTGAGCACGCTCCGGCTCACCCCTGAGGACGTGATCGAGTATCATGCGGAAGCCTTCGACAACGACATGGTGTCCGGCCCAAAGATGGCGATGAGCGACACCTATACGCTGCGCCTCCCGTCCATCGACGAAGTCTTTGCTGACGTCGACAAGAGCCATGAAGACAGTCACGAGGCATTGAAGGACGCCTTGCGCCAGGCAGAGGAGGCGAAGAAGGACCTGGATGCACTCGCCCGGGACCTGAAGAAGCCGCAGGAGCGGCTCTCGTGGGAGGACAAGAAGAAGGCCGAAGAGATCGCGCGGAAGTATGAAGAGGTCCAGAAGAAGCTGGAGGAGGTGCAGCGGACGATGGACCAGATGATGAACGAGATGCAGAAGAACAACACCGTATCGCGCGAGACCCTGGAGAAGTACCAGGAGCTGCAGCAGATGATGGAGCAGATGAACTCGCCGGAATTCGCTGAGGCGATGAAGAAGATGCAGGAGGCGATGCAGCAGATGACGCCCGATGCGATGAAGCAGGCGATGCAGAAGTTCTCGTTCAACGAGGAGCAGTTCCGGAAGAGCATCGAACGCACCATGAACCTGCTCAAACGCATCCAGATCGAACAGAAGATGGGGGAGGCGGTGAAGCGGGCGGAGGCGATGCAGAAGGCACAGGAGGACCTGCAGAAGCAGACCGCGGAGCAGAAGCAGGACCAGGCGCAGAACGCCGCGGAAGCGGCGAAGAGGCAGGAGGACCTGGCGAAGCAGTATGAGAAGATGCGGGAAGAGCTGAAGGAGCTGCAGAAGAAGATGGAGGAGTTCCCTTCGGAGATGCCGCTGGAAGAGATGCAGAAGATGCAGGAAGCGATGGACCGCAACAACCTGGAGAAGACGCTGGAGCAGAGCGCGCAGTCGCTGCGCCAGCAGCAGATGCAGCAGGCGATGCAGCAACAGCAGCAGGCCGCGCAGATGATGGGTCAGATGTCGCAGGATCTCAAGCAGATGCAGCAGCAGATGGCGCAGAACCAGCAGAAGCAGATCGTGCAGGAGATGCGCCGTGCGGCGAAGGACCTGCTGGAGCTCTCGCGGCGTCAGGAGGGGTTGAAGAACGCCTCGCGCGGACTCGATCCGGGCTCGCAGCAGTTCCGGGAGAACGCGCAGCAGCAGGCGGAGCTCATGAGCGACCTCAGCAATGTCACCAGCCGGCTGTCGGGACTCTCGCAGAAGACGTTCAGCATTTCGCCGGAGATGGGGAAGTCCATCGGCGAGGCGATCCGGAAGATGAGCGATGCCATGCAGTCGCTGGACCAGCGGAACGGCCAGGGGGCGTCGCAGCAACAGGGTGCCGCGATGGGGGCGCTCAACGAGACCGCGCAGCAGCTTCAATCGGCCGCGCAGGGGATGTCGCAGGGTGGTGGCCAGGGGATGGGCATGGCAGGATTCATGCAACGGTTGCAGCAGATGGGCGGACAGCAGCAGGGGATCAACGATCAGACGAAGGGGCTGACGCCGCAGCAGGCAGGAGAGATGGGGCGGCTTGCGGCGGAGCAGGGGGCCGTCCGGAAATCCCTCGAGGAGCTCGCGCGGGAAGCCGCACGTTCCGGCGAGATGAGCAAGATGCTCGGCGACCTCCAGCGCGTGGCGCGCGACATGCGCGAGGTGCAGACCGATCTGGCGGCAGGGAGCGTGGACCGGGAGACGGTGAACAAGCAGGACCGCATTCTCTCGCGGTTGTTGGATGCGCAGCGGTCGATGCGTGAACGGGATTTTGAGAAGCGGCGCAAAGCGGAGAGCGGCACAGCGAAGGCGCGCCAGAGCCCTCCGGCGGTCGACCTGACCACGGTGGAGGGGCGGAACCGGCTGCAGCGCGACCTTCTGCGGGCGATGGAGGAAGGATATGCCCGCGACTATGAGGAACTGATCAAGAAGTATTTCGAGGCATTGCAGGAATGACCCCATCCGCATTCGCAGGGATGATCGCCGATGCGTATCCCTCCTTCCGTCTTCACCATATGTTCCCAGGCAACAGTCAGTACGAACCGGTCCGGCAGGAGCTGAAGGAGCTGGTCGCCCGCAGCGGCGGCCTGTTCACGATGGAGGATGCGGGTACATCCGTGGAGGGGCGCATGCTTTCGATGGTGCGCACAGGGACAGGTCCACGGCGGGTGATGCTCTGGTCGCAGATGCACGGGGATGAACCAACGGCGACGCTGGCGTTGCTGGACATCATGAACGGTATGATCGGGTGGAGATCCGAACCGTGGTGTGCGACGATGCTGCAGGACATCTCGATCGTGATCCTTCCCCTGCTCAATCCTGATGGGGCCGAACGGCGCATGCGGCTCAATGCTGCGGGGATCAACATCAACAGAGATGCGCTTGCACTTGCGTCGCCGGAAGCACAGGTCCTGCATGCCGTGCATGAACAGTTCCGGCCCGATTTTGGGTTCAATCTGCACGACCAGGAACTGAGTTCGGTGGGCGATGCGCCGGTTGCCACGGCACTGGCGCTTCTTGCACCGCCGCCGACCGCGGACAGGCAGACGACGAGCACGCGGTTGCGTGCGATCCGTCTTGCTGCGCATATCGCGCGCACGGTCGGGCCACATGCCGAAGGCAACATCACGCGGTACGATGACGCCTTCGAACCGCGCGCGTTCGGCGATTGGTTCCAGGCGGCGGGCACGAGTACGGTCCTGATCGAGTCCGGGCACCGGGTCCATGATCCGGAGAAGGCCTTCAGCAGGAAGCTCAACGTGCTCGGGATCCTGTCGGCGCTCCGCGCCATCGGCAACCATAGTTACGTGGACACGGAGCTTGACCACTACCACCGGCTTCCCCTGAATGGCAAGAGGGTCTTTGACCTCCTCCTCCGCGGTGTGGAGCTCCAGCATCAGGGAATGTGGAGTCGGGTGGTGGATGTCGGCCTTGCGTTCCAGAAGGACCATGCAAACGTCCTCATCAAGGAGATCGGCGACCTGCACACCCATGGTGGACTCGAGACCATCGAGGTCGCCCGCCGCGCCGTGTCCACCGAGCACCTGCGCGTGAACAGCACTCTTCCGACAAAAGAGCTGTTCGATCTGCTGCAAATGTACGCGAATTTCCCGCCCGTCGCGTTTCGCCCTTGACACTCTGGAGGGAATCTCGTACCATTTTTTCTACACTTTGTCTGTTCTTTCCCCCATAGTGCATTGTCGATGAAAGCCGTCGGAAAAACGCCCAAACAGCACGAGTTTGAAACAGAGGCCCTGCCGCATGCGGACCTGCTGTACAACTATGCGCTGCGTATGACGAACAACGCGGCCGATGCGGATGACCTCGTCCAGGAGACCTTCCTCAAGGCCTTCCGGTTCTGGGACAAGTACGAGAAGGGAACGAATATCCGGGCGTGGCTGTTCCGGATCATGAAAAATTCATACATCAACCGGTACCGGCGCGAAGCGAAGGAGCCCGACACGGTTGATTATGAAGAGATCCAGAATTTTTACAACACGATCCGCGACGAGAGATCCGATTCGCATGACACACCCGAATCGGCGTTCGGGCAACTGCTGGACGATGACCTTGCCGGTGCGATATCCGCGCTCCCCGAGGATTTCCGGACGGTGGTGATCCTGTGCGACATCGAAGGGCTTACCTACGAGGAGATCGCGGAGTTCCTCGATTGTCCGCTGGGCACCGTGCGGTCGCGCCTGCACCGCGGACGCAGTCTCCTGCGGGCGCGGCTTACAAAGTACGCGAAGGACCGTGGGTACGCCGTGGAAGGGTAGTGGGCGGATCGTGTGATCGGGCACCATTTGATGATCGGGATTACGCGCGGTGAACTGCACAGAGTTCGACGAACAGATCACCCCCGCGGCCGATGAGCGGCTGCGGGCGGAAGAGGCGATCGCCTTCAACGATCACGCCAACGTCTGTCCGGGTTGCCGCCGCGCGTACGAAGCAGAACTCTTCACCAGGAACTTCATCAGGCAACGGATGCGTATGGTGCACACCCCCGGCACCGTTGCTGCTGCGATCGTGGACCGGCTCGCGTCCGAACGGACGGCAGGCCCCCCCGCGGTCTTCCGGCGCTGGTCCCCCTCCGTCTACCGCTCCGTCGTTGCTGCCGCAGCCATCATTGCTGCCGTGTACCTCCTCTCCGCACCCCGCTTTGCTGACGATGCCATGTTCCCGTCTATCAACGAGGATGTGTTCGCGCAATCCATCGTGACGTATGCTGGCGTGATGGGGGGACAGATGAAGCCGGATGTCGAGTCGGCGCGTCCCGATGTACTCCAGGCGTTCTTCTCCGGCAAGACCTCGTTCCCCGTCCGTGTACACACAGTACGCGATTTCACTCCCATCGGCGCCATGTTGCATCAGCGCGGCGGTGTGCCGCTGGCTCAGGTGCTGTACAACGGCGCGGGTACGACCGTGTATATGTATCAGACATGCTGGCAGACGGTGCAGGATGGACGGAAGCTCCAGCTTCCCGCGCACATCCTTTCGACGCTCCGTAACGGGATGACGTATGTGGAGGAGAATGCGGATGGCCAGACGATGGTGCTCTGGACCGAGGGGCGGACATTGTGCGGTGCCGTTGCGGATATGCATAAGCAGGACCTTCTCGCCCATCTGGATGTTGCTCCTGTCTCCGCCGTTCAGTGATCCTGTTGTGACACCCCCTCTCTGAAGGTCCTCCTTCCGGGGATCATCCAGAAATTGCACTTTGTCCCACTGATGACTACCTTGCGTGGGGGTAGAGAATCGTTGTCAGGGCACATCCAGATCGGCGCGAACCCGCACTTCCGCGCGAGGATATCGTCATGCAGTCCCCCCAAGATACCGTTCCTTCCGTCCCTTCGGCAGAAGAGCATGCCCGCCTGACAGATACGCGCTCACGCCACGCCGAATCGCTCCTCCGCCTTTCCCGCCGTTTTGAATCGGCGCAAACGTATCCCGAAGTGCTTGAAGCCGCCCGCGAAGAGGTCCGGTCCGCCATCGGCTATACCAATCTCTGGGTGTATCTGATCTCGGACGACCGCAAGTACGCGTACGCCCTCGTGGGTGGCGGGCCGGTGTCGGGCGACGACTGGATGAAGAGCGAGATGGGCCGGTTGACGATCGAAGGCGATGCGATGCTGGAGGAAATAGCGCGTGCCACGCATCCCGTCGTGGTAGAGGATGCGCGGACGGATCCCCGAACCGACAAGAAGGTGGTTGCCGCCCTCGGGAACCGCACGATCATCAATGTGCCCATCATCTTCTCAGAGCAGATACTCGGTACCGTGGGGACGGGGACGTTCGGCGACGAAGGTGTCCGGGCACCCTCGCCCGTGGAACTTGAGTTTCTCCAGTCACTTGCCAGCCACATGGCAGTCTCGCTGGACCGGATCCGCCTGCTCGACCGCCATCGACAGACCGAGCGGGCGCTCCGCCGGCTCAACAGGGAACTCCGCGCGATCTCGGGATGCAATCAGGCGCTCCTCAGAGCGACCGATGAGCAGGAACTCCTGAATGATATCTGCCGGATCATCCGTGATGAGGCAGGATACACGCTGGTGTGGGTTGGCCTTGCTGATCCGAACAAAAGGGATGCGTTGATCCCGGTTGCATGGTCAGGCGAGAGCGAGGAACTCGTTGAGACCGCGCGCACCCGTTGGTCCGATCTGGCCGGACAGGGTCTCGGCCTTTCGGCATCCGTGCTCAGGAGCGGAGAGATCGCGATCGTTCCTGATATCGCCACGGACGAACGGATGGAGTCGTCGCGTGATGATGCCCTGGCCGTCGGCCTGCGGTCCGGGATCGCGATACCATTGAAAGCGAGTGACAACAAAGTGTTCGGGTGCCTGACCGCGTATGCTACAGAGGCCCGCGTGGTCTCTCCGTCAGATCGGATCCTGCTGGAGGGGCTGACAGAGGACCTCGCCTTCGGGATCTCCGTCCTGCGGAACCGGAAGGCGCTCGAACAGGCCGAGCGGGAACAGGCGACCCATCTCTGGTTCCTGGGGAGCCTTGACCGTGTCAACAGGGCCATCCAGGGTGCCGGCGACCTCGACCAGATGATGCGTGACGTGCTGGATGTGCTGATCACGGTCTTTGGGTGTGACCGTGCATGGATGGTCTATCCGTGCGACCCCGATGCAAAGGAATGGCAGACGCCGATGGAACGCACACGGCCCGAGTATCCGGGCGTTCTTCCTCTCGGTGTGAACCTGCCGCTCGATCCCGAGGGGTCCGTGCTGTTCGGGTTGCTCCGGGCATCCGATGGGCCTCTGCAATTCGGCCCCGGACAGGAGCACACAGTCCCCCCTCCGATGGCGAAGGCCTTCGGTGTCCGCTCTCTGGTCGCGATGGCCCTCGATCCCCGTATCGGTGCCCGATGGGCGTTCGGCCTGCATCAATGTTCTCATGAGAGGGTGTGGTCAGACAACGAGATGCGTCTCTTCCAGGAGATCGGCCGGCGGTTGACGGACGCCCTGACGACATTGTTGACGCTGCGCGATCTGCAACGGAGCGGCGAGCAGTACCGGTCACTCGCCGAGGGTTCTCCCGACAACATCATCCGCTATGATGTCGAAGGGCGGATCACGTATCTGAACGAGAATGTGGACCGGAGTCTCGGGTATCCCATGCGTTCATTTCTCGGCATGATACCGCCGGTTGACCCGGCCAGAGAAGAGCAGGTGCGATCCATTGCCTTGATCCGCCAGGTGTGTGAGACCGGCCAACCAGCGGATATCGAAGTCGAGATCATCGATTCCGCCGGGGAGAAGCGCACCCATCATGTCCTCTGCGTTCCCGAGTTTGGCCGCGAAGGAACGATCACGGGGGTGCTTGCATTCGGCCGCGACATCACGGAACGGAAGCGTGATGAAGAAGCGCTGAAGCGTTCGCTGACCGAAAAGGAAGTTCTCCTGAAAGAGATCCACCATCGCGTGAAGAACAACCTGCAGATCATCACGAGCCTGCTGAACCTGCAGGCGCGCGACCTCGGCCCGGGCCCGGCGCGGGCAGCGCTGCAGGAATCACAGGCGCGGGTCCGTTCGATGGCATTGGTGCACGAGACGTTCTACCGTGCATCGGATTTTGCGCATGTCGACCTCCACGTGTACAGCGACACGCTTACCACTCGCATCGCCCAGGCCTCGATCCGTCCCGGCATCACCGTGCACGCGTCCGGCAGCTCCGCCCTTGTGGGCATCGATACGGCGGTTCCTGTCGGGCTGATCCTCAATGAACTTGTGACGAATGCCCTCAAGCACGGCTTCGAAGGGCGCACCGAAGGACACGTCCATGTGGACGTGCGGCGCCGTGATGAGAAGACCGTTGAGCTGACCGTTGAAGACGATGGTATCGGCCTTCCGGCCGGGACGGACGTCCGTGCTATATCATCGATGGGGATGACGCTCGTTGTCGGGCTCGTCGAACAGCTCAT
Source organism: Ignavibacteriota bacterium (assembly GCA_016707525.1). Lineage (NCBI taxonomy): Bacteria > Pseudomonadati > Ignavibacteriota > Ignavibacteriota bacterium. The sequence continues at coordinate 295,429 of JADJHP010000008.1, read as the reverse complement.
GGGGACCATGGCGATCGATCGGAACAACGGCACGAAGTTCACGATCGCCTTTCCTGCCTGATCGCGGCCACCCCGGGGAAACGGGAGACGGGCGAAGGGCCCGTCTGTCATCTCCTTCCTGCCAGTTTCCCTTCCTCCGCTGCGGCGAATTTGACAAACGCCCATTATCTTGGTAACTTGTCATGCTCTACCCACGATGAATGATGATCCATGGCCTCTGAACACACCATAGACCCGTCGCAGGTGACAGGGAATGCCGACAGCATCCCCGGCCGTCTTCCTGTCCTGCCCTTGCGCGATGTGGTCATTTACCCGTACATGATCTTCCCTGTCCTCGTCGGACGCGAATCATCGCTCCGCGCCGTCGGCGATGCCGTGGAACGGGACAAATACATCTTCCTTGTCGCGCAGAAGAGTTCCGTGACCGAGGACCCGGGGATCGACGATGTGTACCAGGAAGGGACCGTCGCGCGGATCATCCAGGTACTGAAGCTGCCGAACGGCTTGATGAAGATCCTTGTGGATGGCGTGATCCAGGGGCGCGTGGAGAAGTTCCTGCCGAACGCCAAGTACCTCGAGGCCGAGGTCAGCACCCTGCCGACCGCCGTACCGGTGGACCCCGAACTGGATGCGTTGCTCCGCCACACGGCGAGCCTCTTCACCGAATATGTGCACCTCAACCGGAACGTACCGAGTGAAGTGCTTGTGGCGTTCGAGAACACCCGCGAGCCGCTCCGGCGCATGTTCTACATCGCCGCGAACATCATGCAGAGCGTGGATGTGAAGCAGCGGATCCTGCAGCTGACCTCGATCCGCGAACAGCTGCATGAGTTGATCCGCATCCTGAACTCCGAGAACGACGTTCTCAAGATCGAGAAGGAGATCGACACCAAGGTCCACGACAACATCGCCAAGTCGCAGCGCAAGTTCTTCATCCAGGAGCAGATCCGCATCCTGCAGGATGAACTGGGCGACGAGGATTCCTCACCGGAGCTGATGAAGCTGCGGGAGGACATCCGGAAGGCGAAGATGCCGAAGGCCGTCGAGGAAAAGGCGCTCGAGGAATTCAACAAGCTGAAGAAGACCCCGCCTCTCTCCCCGGAATCGACGGTCATCCGCGGGTATCTGGAGACGATGGTCGGAGTGCCGTGGCACAAGCGGACGAAGGACAACCTGAACATCGACCATGTAAAGGCGATCCTCGATGAAGACCACTTCGGGTTGGAGAAGCCGAAGGAGCGCGTCCTCGAACATATCGCCGTCCTGAACCTCGTGCGCGAGATGAAGGGGCAGATCCTCTGCTTCGTCGGGCCTCCCGGCGTGGGGAAGACCTCGCTGGCGAAGTCCATTGCCCGCGCACTCGGGCGTCCGCTCGTGCGCATTTCGCTCGGCGGGGTGAGGGATGAAGCGGAGATCCGCGGCCATCGCCGGACCTACATCGGCTCCATGCCGGGCAAGATCATCCAGTCCATGCGCCGCGCCGGCGTCGTGAACCCCCTGATGCTGCTGGATGAGGTCGATAAGATGAGCATGGATTTCCGCGGCGACCCGTCCTCGGCGTTGCTGGAAGTCCTCGACCCGGAACAGAACGTTGCGTTCAACGACCACTATCTGGACGTGGACTACGATCTTTCGCGCGTGATGTTCATCACCACGGCGAACATCCGCTATGCGATCCCGCTGCCGCTGCAGGACCGTATGGAGATCATTGAACTGTCGGGCTATCTGCTTCACGACAAGGTGGAGATCGCGCAGCGGCATATCGTCCCCAAGCAGCTCAAGGAGCACGGGCTCGAGGACCGGCATGTGGACATCACGGCCGAGGCGATCACGAAGGTCATCACCGAGTACACGCGTGAGGCCGGGGTGAGGAATCTGGAGCGGGAGATCGCGTCCGTGTGCCGGAAAGTGGCAAAGGACATTGTCGGGAGGAATGCGAAGCGGGGGAAAGACAAGGACAGGGGCACGAAGATCAGCAAGGATACGGGCGCGAAAGCGGGCAAGCCGTTCATCGTCGATGCCGCACGTGTCGAGAAGTACCTTGGTGTCCCGCGGTTCAGGAACCGCAAGAAGAGCAAAGAGCACCGCGTGGGTTCGGTGACCGGGTTGGCATGGACGAGTGTGGGCGGCGACATTCTGAGCGTGGATGTGAGCGTGATGCGCGGGACGGAGCGGTTGACGCTGACCGGCCAGCTCGGCGACGTCATGAAAGAATCCGCCCAGGCCGCACTGAGCTATCTGCGGTCGCATGCCCGGGCACTCGGGCTTCCGCCGACATTCTTCAAGGGGCAGGAGATCCACATTCATCTTCCCGAAGGTGCGATCCCGAAGGACGGCCCCTCGGCCGGCATCACCATGGCGATGGCGATGTATTCGGCGCTGAGCGGACGGCCAGCACGCAGTGATGTGGCGATGACGGGCGAGATCACGCTGCGGGGCGAGGTGCTTGCCATCGGCGGGCTCAATGAGAAGCTGCTTGCGGCACAGCGGAGCGACATCACCACGGTGCTGATACCGGAAGAGAACGTGAAGGACCTGTCGGAGATCCCCGAACGCGTCAAGGAGGGGCTGAAGCTCATCCCCATCAGCCGGATCGAAGAGGCCCTGCCGCATGTGTTCGGTCCGCAGCGCGGCACACGGAAACGCACAGCACAAGCGTAACGGAAGGTTATGAGCGAGTATATCGTCACCGCCAGAAAATGGCGGCCCATGAAGTTCGAGAGCGTGGCGGGGCAGGAGCATGTGACGCGGACCCTCCGAAATGCGATCAGCTCCGACCGCCTTGCGCACGCGTACCTGTTCAGCGGCCCGCGTGGTGTCGGAAAGACCACCACGGCACGCCTTCTGGCCAAGGCCGTGAACTGCGCCAGGCCGGAGGATGCGAACCCCTGCGGGGTGTGCGAGAACTGCACGGGCATCACCGAGGGGCGGAATTTCGACGTGCAGGAGATCGACGGCGCCTCGAACCGCGGGATCGACGAGATCCGGAACCTCCGTGAGGCGGTGCGCTATCCACCGACCACGTGCACGTACAAAGTGTACATCATCGATGAAGTGCACATGCTCACGAAGGAGGCCTTCAATGCGTTGCTGAAAACGCTCGAAGAGCCGCCGCCGCACGTGCTGTTCATCTTTGCCACGACCGAACTCTCGAAGGTCCCGGCGACCATCCTGTCGCGGTGCCAGCGATTCGATTTCCGCCGCATCCCGCACGCACAGATCATGGCGAACCTGAGCGCGATCGCGCATGAGGAAGGCCTGCAGGTGGAGGACGATGCGCTGTCGCTCATCGCGCGCAAAGGCGACGGATCGCTGCGCGATGCGCAGAGCCTCTTCGACCAGGTGATCGCGTTGTGTGGCACGAACGTGACCATGGCGGGGATGCAGGAAGCGTTGAATATCGTGGGTGTGGATGTCCATTTCCGGGTCACCGATCTGATGCAGCAGCAGGATGCGACGAGCGTGCTGTTGCTGGTGGATGAGCTCATGAGCGGGGGCTTCGACCTGCGCGATTTCCTGGGCGGATTGCTCGAGCATTTGCGCAACCTGCTCATTGCGCGGGTAGTGGGGAATACATCGCTCATTGAAGCATCGGATGTGACGCGCACGCGGTACAGCGAGACCGCTGCGAAGTTCTCGGTGAGCGATCTCCTGCGGGCACAGCGCCTGGTGCACGGCACGGATCAGGCGTTGCGGTTCACCGCGCAGTCGCGTTTCCGCCTGGAGGCCGACATGGTGCAATTGGTGACCATGCCGCGCGCCGTAGACCTTGCAGGGCTGATCGATGGCATTGAAGAGTTGAAAAAGGGCGGCATCGTTGCTGCTCCCGCTCCGCTCCCCGGTCTGCGTCCGTTGCCGCCTGCGCCCGCGCCTGCTGCGCGTGCTGTGGCACCGTCCCCCGCGTCACCGCCTCCGGCTGCCCCTGCACTCTCTGCTGGATCACGCGTGACAACGCCTCCTCCTTCGCGTCCTCCTCTGCGTCCCCCGCAGGCGCCGGCCGAGAAGGCCCCGCAGCCATCGCCGCAGCCGGCCGGACAGGGCCGCACCGTGAACGAGGATGAAGTGCGTTCACGCTGGGCGGAGTTCGCGGCGGAGGTATCGCGCCGGAAGATCACGCTCGGTGCGGTGCTCAGCGGAGCGACGTTTCTGGGCGTGAGCAACGGGACCATCCGCGTCGAATGCGTGGATGAATTCCAGGTATCGTCGATCCAGCACTCCCGCGAAGTGTTGGGTGAGATCATCCAGAGCGTCTTCAGTGCGCGCGGGACGATGCAGGGTGAGCTTGCTGCCGGGCATGGTGCGCCGGCGGTGAAAGAGGAGCATCCCTTCGTTCAGACGCTGAAGCGCGAGTTGGGCGCAGAACCTCTCTAGCCTTCCCATCTTTTCTTTTTCCGGCCTTCGGAATTTTCCCCTCCACACGGTAGTCATGGGAAATAGCCTTTCACGGCCTTTCCATGATGACCCATTGCCATTGCATAACTCACTCTGATCTCACCGGTGCGGCCTCCGGATCTGGTCCGCGTCAACCAAAGGCAGCACGCTGCTGCGTAACGGTTGCGCGCCGGGGAAGAGGCGCATACCGGGGTATGGTCTGCGTCGCACGCCGTAACGGGCCGCGGTGTGGATGGAGCTGGACGGAGGGATTCGGGCGAACTCTCCGCTTCCATCATCATTCATATCCGGTCCGCCGGGCGGCACAACGACACACTGCCACGGCACGCGCTGCCGCACCGGTGGGACGGGTGGGGGAGAACAGATGAAAGTTATCACAGGGATTTCGGCGGCACTGATCAGTGCATTCCTCTTCGTCGGGGTTGCGGACAAGCTCATGCATTGGGACATGTTCGTTTTCGCGCTTGGCAAGAACCCATTGGTTCCGGCGCTCCTGCCGGGGGCGGTGGCCGGTGGTGTGATCGCCATGGAAGCGGTGGTGGCATGTGCGTTGCTGCCACCGGCGACCCGGCGGACGGGACTGTTGCTCGGCATGGTGCTGTTCGGTCTGTTTTCCGTCGTTATCGCCCTGTTGCTGTGGCTCGCTCCGGCGTCGCAATGCGGATGCTCGTTCATTGCGGGGTTCGACAAGCCCACGGTGCGGCACCTGCTTCTGAACATCTTGATCGCCCTCCTGTGCGGGTATCTGTTCGGCACAAGTGACCGACGTTCGCCCACCCTCAACGGGCTGCGTATGCCCGGCGCAGCCACAACCACTCCACCAACCACCTCTCATCAAAGGAGCGTACCATGAACGCCACACATTCCATCGTCGCCCTTGTCCTCCTTGCCGGCATTTGCTGCGTCATGCTGGTCGGCTTCCCGGCCCAGGCCGAAGCCCTGCCGCTCATTTCCTGTCCGAACTTCGGTTGCCCCGGCGGCCCCGACAACTGCATGTCGGCGAGCCTGATCATCCGCGGGGTCGCCCTCCAGATCACGTGTTATGTCAAGGCTGTGCAGGTCCAGTAGTGACCGGACCGTCGTGACACTGACCACCGACCCATCATCATGCACCGGGAGCAGCCATGAAGCGTGAGCGTCGTCTTGCCATCATCACCACGTTGATCATCATCGCCGCTGCGGTGTCTGGTGTCTTCCTGGCTCCGCGCATCGGCCCACCGGCGGTGCTCAATCCCGCCGTTGCCGATCGCGCACAGGAGGGGTCCGAAGAGATCAGGGCGCAGGAAGCCGTTGAGCGTGCGTGGGAGACTCCCGGGTTCGTGCTTGTGCATGAGCTCGGACGGTCGCCCGGAGCGACGATAGGCGATCCGATCGGCGTGCGGGTGGACAGGGAGGGGGCGGTGTACGTGCTCGATTGGGGCGCGCGGTGCGTGCGGAAATTTTCTCCGGCCGGTGATCAGGTGATGGTGTTCGGCGGGCAGGCCGGCCGTGGGCCGGGAGAATTCTCGAACCTCACGGACATCGATGTTGATGAAGAGGGGGCGGTATGGACATGTGATCCGGTGAACGGCCTCGTGACGGTCTTTGCGAACGATGGGAGTGTGCGGACGACGGTGCGGACCGGAAGGCCTCCGCACAGGCTTGCGCTCATCGGCGGAGGTGCCTTCATGGTCATGCCCTCTCCGGCCGGGAAGTACTTGTTCCACAGGTACGACGGCCAGGGAACGGTCGTGGACACCTGTGGGACCGTGGTGCGTGACCAGGAGATGATGAGTGTGATCCTGGATGGCCGCTGTGCGGGCTCGCTTGATGGGCGTTTCGCCTACGCCGGGTACCGTGCGGGGATCCTCGGACTGTTCAACGTTCACCGGACACCCTCGTTGTTCTTCGTGAATACGGTGGAACATCCCGGGCTTCCCAAAGTTGTCGCGCAGCAGGCCGGTGATGTCCGCTATGTCCGGGTCTCTCCCGACGCCCCGATGGTGTCCCGCTCCGTCAGCATCGTTGGTCGGGAGGTGCACGTCCTTGCCGGTTCCATTTCGGCGAGCAGGAATGGTATCATGGACGTGTATGACCATGACACCGGCGCGTATGAGCGTTCGTATGAGATACCGGTGCAGGCCGTGGCGGCATGCCGGACGAAGGGGATGTTGTACGCCGTTGCGGACACGACGGTACGAGTTTGGAGTATCACGGAAGTTCCATCCATACATGCGGGGTTACAATGAGAACGAGGATCGTTGTCGCGGTCATTTTGTTGCTCCTTGCGGGGACGGTAACGGGATGGGAGAGGGTTGCACAGGCAAAGGGGCAGAAGCTCTGCTTCGATTGTGCAATGGATGGCGGTTGTATTCCCGGGCCGGATTGTTGTATCACGATCGAGTGCTCGAATGGGCCTGCGTATTCGTGTCTGGGGGTGGGAAGAAGTAGTGACCCAGCGCGGAATCATTTGTCGGGGTTGTGTCGGGGTCATGTCTGGGTCATGTCTGGGTCGTGTCTGGGTCGTGTCTGGGTCGTGTCTGGGTCGTGTCTGGGTCGTGTCTGGGTCATGTCTGGGTCGTGTCTGGGTCGTGTCTGGGTCGTGTCTGGGTCGTGTCTGGGTCATGACTGGGTTCTTGTGTAGTGGCCGAGCATGCTCGGCCACTACAACGGCCACTACAACGGCCACTACACGAAAATGGCGAAAATCAGCCCCCTACCGGGTCCCGGCGCCGCCCGGACACAGGCCGCCTTGCTTCTCTGTCCGGATTTTGAGATGTTTGTGTTGTAAGTGGTGATATGGAACCGACGCCGGGTGTGCTATGCGCAGAATGAAGATGCTGTGTGTGCTGATGGGGATCCCCGTTCTGATGGCCGTTGCCCAGACCGGGGTCGCGAAATATGCAGGCGAATTCATTTCGCTCGGCGTGGGTGGGAGGGCTCTCGGGCTCGGTGGGGCATACGTCGCCCTTGCGAATGACGTCACTGCCGGCTACTGGAACCCCGCGGGGCTGGCGCGCATCAATTATCCACAGATCGCGCTCATGCATGACGAACAGTTCGGTTCGCTCGTCAACCATGACTACGGTGCCGTCGCATTCCCCGTGGGTGCCTCGACGAGCATCGGCATCAGCCTTATCCGCCTGGGTGTGGATGATATTCCTGACACGCGCAATGCGGGTGTGGACATCAACGGGAACCTGACCTACGACCCGGCACAATTCAGCCGCATCGATCCCAACCGTGTGACGTATTTCAATGCCGCGGACTATGCCCTGTACTTCACCTATGCGCGCCGCCATTCGGACAACTTCACCTACGGGGCCAACGTGAAGCTGATCCGCCGCGATCTTGGCGATGCGAGTGCAACAGGGATCGGGTTCGACCTCGGTGTGTGGTACGCCCCCTTCGAGCGGCTGGTCGTTGGTGCCAACGTGCAGGACATCACCACGACGTTCCTGGCGTGGAGCACCGGGCGCAATGAATTGATCTCACCGACGATGAAAGTGGGGACGGCATATTTCATCGACCTTCTCGGTGGCCGGTTCGCTCCTGCGCTTGATGTGGACATCCGGTTCGAAGGGCGCAAGTATGCTTCCACTGCATCGGTGGGACCGGTGAGCCTGGACCTGCACGGCGGGCTGGAATTCATGTTCAAGGACCTGATCGCGATCCGGGCGGGGTACAGCGATGTGAAGCAGTTGACGATGGGTGTTGGCGTGCATCTGCCGAAGCTGAATATCGACTACTCGCTTGCGAAGTTCGATGGCACCGGCCAGCTCGGGAACACGCACCGGATATCGCTGATGTTCACGTTGGAAACCGAGCAGTTCAAGAGAGCAGAATAGGGAAGAGTCCCTTCTCCCCTTTTATTTTGATTTGAAAACGAACACCCCGTTCCAGTTCTCCGGCGGGGGCGTGTGCTTGAACACCTCGATGCGCTGAAGGTGGAGGAGCGATGGCCGGTCGTCCGGCTGAACGGCCAGAGCCCTCCTGAATGCCTGCTCTGCCTTCACCCACTCCCGCGCGTGGTAGAACCTTTTTCCCTCTTCGTACGCACCGATCATCTCCTGGGTCTCCGGAGGCATCTCGGCAGACCGGACCGCGATGAGCTCGTACGTCGTTACCGGTTCCGAACGCCCCATGACCGCGATCCGGTCCAACTCCCGTCCGAGGATCTCTTCACAGGCAAGATCGTAGGTCCGCTGACTCACCATGACGCCGGTACCATACTCCCGGTTCGCACCCTCGAGCCGGGACGCAAGGTTCACGCTGTCGCCGATAACGGTATAGGCGAATTTTCCGACGGCTCCCATGTTTCCCACGACCATATCGCCGGTATTGATCCCGATCCGGATGCGGATCGGCGGCCGGCCCGCCTCCTGCCAGGCGGCATTCAGCCCGACAAGAGCTTCCTGCATCTCGAGAGCTGCCCTGCACGCCCGTAGCGCGTGGTCCTTCTGAGGGATCGGGGCTCCCCAGAACGCCATCACTGCATCCCCCTCATATTTGTCGAGCGTTCCATCATTCCGGAAGATGATCCCGGACATCACTTCCAGATACTCGTTCAGGATGCTGACGAGCTCTTCCGGCGAGAGGTTCTCGGAGATGGCGGTGAACCCGACGATATCGCTGAAGAGCACCGTGAGCTCTTCCCGCTGGCCGCCGAGGACGAGTTTCTCGGGATGGGCAACGAGTTCATCCACCAGAGAAGGGTTGACGTACGTGCTGAACATGGATTTGATGAGCATGCGCTCTTTGCGCTCGGTCACCATGTGATAGGTGGTACTCATCGAGTAGCCACCGACGATGGCCAGGACCGCATTCACGACGCCCATTACATAGTTGAACTTGCTGAACATGAAGAGGGCAAGCGCGCCGGTGAGGAGGATCATGGAAAGCGCAAAAAGGAACCCCAGAAGTCCGATGACCAGGTGATGCCGCGTCTTCACCTCGCGCAGCTGGGAGGTCACAATGAAGGTGATGAGCACCAGGATGAATGTGGTGGTGGCCGATGCCGCCGGGCTCTCCATGCGCAGGAAATCGCCACGGATCACGTTCTCCACCGCATTGGCGTGGATCTCGACCCCGTACATCATGTTCTCGCGCTTCCGTTCGCCGCGCGCGATGGCCACCGGGAACAGGTCCTTGTATTCGGGAACGGTGACACCGACGAGGACGATCTTGTCCTTGAACGTGCCATCGTGCAGATAGCCGAAGGAGGGATCGCTGAAGGTATTGATCTCTTCGCCGCTCTCGGACTCTTCCCTCGTCTGCAACGTCTCGTCATCCAGCACATCATGGAACCGGATGTGGGGAAAGGTCCCGTCCGGGCCATAGTAATTGATCATCATCGAAGCACGGTCGACCTGGGGGATCACGCGCCCGGCGTAGGTGAAATAGCCGTCCTCCACTTCGGGCACCGCCGTGGGCGGGAGGCCAAAGTACTTGTTCAGCACCGCGAAGGCGAGCGTAGGGATGCGTTGTTCGCCTCCCCCCGCGGAATCCACGGCGTACATGGTATTGTAGGACCGGAACACACCGTCGGCATCGGTGCGTACATTCACGAGTCCCATCGAGTGATCGGTGGCGTAGAAGATGTTGCCGTAGGTCTCGTCGTTGGAGGTCGTGATATACGATTCGTTGTCGGCTTCGCGCTTGCCGGAGAGGACACCGATGCCGGTGGCCGTGAGCGCGGCGCGCAGGGAATCGTCGTGGCGCGGATCGTGGATATCCGACGTGCTGAAGAGAAGATCGATGCCGACCGCGCGTGCGCCGGCGGCTTTGAGGTTGCGCAGAAGGCGGGCATAGAACGACCGCGGCCACGGGAACTGCTCGCGGAGCGAACGGAACGATTCCTCATTGATCTCCACGATGACGACATGCGACGAGTCGCGGAGGCCCGGGTTCACCCCCCGATACTGGAAGCGGTAATCCACCGAAGCCAGTTCGAGGCGCTGCAGGATGCCGAGCCGGAGGATGGACTCCTGGGTGAAGACGATGATGATGAGCGCAACGCCGAATGCCAGCGCGATGCGCATCAGCCAGCTTTGTTGCCCTGACGATAAACGCAGGCGCTGGTTCATGGTCAGATGGTGTACCTGTACCGCAGACTCATGACGCTCTCGTTCGGTACATCGGAGTTCTTGAAGAAACTGAACTGCAGGAGCAGTTGCATATCCGGCCGCGCGGTCCATTCCACCCCGGTGTCGAACGCGATCCGGTGATAGTCGCCGAAGGCCGGCGCGACGGTGGCGGCGACCGTCAGGAGGTTCTTCATGAAGCCATACCGGGCGGCGAACGTCACCACACCGTAGTTCAGGTTCTGTGTCTGGCCGCGGAAGCCGGACAGCGGAAGCGTGTTGAGGAACATCGCCGCAGAGACCGTGGTGCGCAGCGGTGCCTGATACAGGGTCGTGAGTCCGAGCTCCGCGCTGACGTTCTGCACGTCGTAGGCACGGACGGACTCGTCGTCGCGGTTCGATGTCGAAAGGCTCACCGTGGCCGTATGGCGGGCGCCCGCGCTGAATTCGTACGAGCTCTGCATATACAGGCGGAGTGTTGCGTCGCTGATCGCCGCCAGACTGTCGCGCCCGTTCACCGACAGGCCGTTGTCGTTGTCGTACACCGAAAGACCAACGGTGAACGTCGGCAGGTCCGACCGCGACATGTAGGTCGCCGCCACATTCACGTTGTTGAACATCGTGGTGCCGACCTTGGTGGCACTGGTATTATCCTCGAGGCGTTCATATCCCAGCGTCAGGAAGACCTGATTGTCGATCAGGCGGGCCCGGTCGACGATCGAGAAGCCTTTGATGTCGGTCTGCAGGAAGGACTGCCCGAAGGACGTGTAATCGTTCCCGTGGTACAGATAGGTGAACTTGAGATAGTTGTTGAAGTAATTCAGCCCGAGGCCGACCTCATAGGCGATCGTGGGGAGCTTGTCCACGTTCAGGGGACGGAAGTTATCGTTCACCGTGATGTACGGACTGAGGATGTCGCGCACCTTCTTGATACCTTCCGCGCCTGACGCATAGATCCTGTCGATGTCCTCGTCGGTGAAATCGTCCTTGGAGATGTCCATGTTGTACGCACTCGCCGCGGCCGAGCCGGTGACCTCGATGCGGCTGTTATCCATTCGCGCCACGAAGTCCGTCCCGACAACGATGTTCTCTCTCGGTGCAATGCCATAGTGGATGGAATTCTTGTCGTCACCCGCGCTCAACCATGAGAAGCCGACCTCCCAGGTCTCGCGGTCGCCGACGCTCGGGCGGATCGCGAACAGGTCCCGGGAATACGTGCCGTAGTTGAACCGCCCGAAGGTCCCCGGGCTCACCAGTCCATACGCCGCGGTCGAGTCGCGGTGGAATTCAACGCTGAAACTGTCTGCGGAGAACTGGCGGACCAGTTTGCCTTCGACGCTCCGGGTGATCTGGCCAAGGGTCATATCGACCCCGAAGATGCCGTACTGTGCGGAACTCGAGAGGCCGCGGACGCGCTTGCCACTCAGGATCAGTTCGGGGAGGACGGGATAGTGGTCGCCGTAGCCGACCTGCACCCACGGTGTTTCGACCTCTGCGAAGAAGCGGTGCTGCGGCTGCCGGTCGGACCGTTCGTCGGAGGTGAGGAAGATGTTCGAGTTGAAGCCCCAGATCCCGGTCTTGCCCCGGAACGTGGCGCCCGCCCTGTTGTACCACGTACCTTCGCTCCGGATCTGTTCGTGGCGGGATTCCACATTCACATCCAGCTTGTAGTCGAAGCCTCTCACGGGCGTCGGGGTTGCGTAGACATCGCGTCCCACGCTCCGCACCGTGAATGAGAGCTCGGCGGTGCCATGGAGCTGTCCCTTGCGGTTGAAGAGCCCGATCTTCACGGTGTGGACGCCGGGAGACAGGGTCATCCCCTGATTGTCCGGTGCATACACGATGAGGTCCTCGCTGAACACCGCTCCGGTGGTCACGTTGATGTCGTCCAGTTTGATCTGTGTTGCCTTGCGGACCACCGCGGAATCGGCGCGGAGGAGCGAAATCGAGATCAGGACGTCATCCGGTTCGAGAACGGCATCGGGTTCCGGACTGAGAAAGAGCACCTGTTCTTTGTCCTCGTCCACGATCGACACGCGGAGGGGTTGGGCCGGAGGGGCCTTGATGGGGTCATCGCCTGTAGCGGCCGGATAGGAGGTCCGCTTTCCCGACCCTTCCGTCAGGATGAGGTAGTACTCGAAGAACGGCGCGAGGGCATATTCTTTGGTCACCGTGAATCGGGCCGTGTTGCCGCGGAGGTCCATCTCCGCCTTCCGCCAGTTCGATGAACCGAACGGCCGGTAGAGGATCTGGACATCGGTGATCCGGTGTCCCTGCTGGAGTTCCACCGTGACCGGCACCGGTTTGCGCGGTGGTGCGGAAGCCGGGGATGTGGACGACACATAGGTAGACAGCTGCGCGAACATGACCGCCGGAAGAAGCAGCATTCCTCCGGCGGTGCACAGGGTTCGAAGGGTCATGGGGAGCGGCGGCCGTTCGTTAGTCGTTGAATTCGATCTTCAGGCGATTGGTCTTGCCCTGCGGGTCACGCAGTTCGATGTCCAGCCGGCGGCGGGCATCATCCCGGAGAGCATTGAGTGCAGCCTGGCGTTCCTGTTCGGTGGTGGTGCGGCTTACGATGGAGCCATTCTTTCCCGAGATCCCTGTGAAGCCGGCACCGACATCGACGGTGCGTGAGGAGACACGGTTGAACAATTGCACGAGGCCTTCGGTCACGGTCAGCGTATCGGACTGCGCCGAGCTGTTGAAGACCCCGGCGGTTCCGCGGATCGAAGCGACAGAGGTCGGTGATGTGAAGCGGAACTCTTCGCTGGACCGTTGCTTTGCGACGTTGAATCCGACGACGCCGGTCTGGACCTCGACGGACTTCGAGAGGTTATTGCCGTTCTGCGTTCCGGTGATGGTCATGACGGAACGTTCACGCAGGCGGACGAGACTGTTGTCCTTGAACTTGATGATCGCCAGCGCTCCTTCGCCCGTGCGCACCATGTCGCCGGATGCGAGGGTCTGTCCGCGTGTGGCCTTCGCCCACTCCTTGCCGGATTCCTTCTTGAGGACATCGAGGATGACCTTGCTGAGGAGGGCGACCGGGGTGCCGGGAGGCGCGGCGAAGACCGGCGCAGCGATGCTCAGGGTGATCAGGAGACAGACGACGTTTCTGATATGTCGGTTCATGGGGAGCTCCGGAAGGAGGCGCTATTCGAGATCGGTGGAGATGACGTGGCTCGGGTTGGACCGGAACTGATTGATGAGCTTCACGAGGTCGCTCACCGTGATCGTCTTCCCATCCACCCGCATCTGTCCGGTCGGCGACAACAGACTGCTCCGGATCTTGTCGAACACCGGCTTGTGAGCCGGCCCGAGAGCCTTCTCGAGGTCCGCGAGAAGGTTCTCCATCACCATGTTGGACCCGCCCGCGGAGACGGTGAAGGCGCGGAGTTGGCTCTTCACCGTGTTGCTCGGGCCGCTGGTGTTGCCGTAGATCCCTTCCACGAACCAGACGTAGGTCCTTCCTGGCTCGAGGGGGCGCACACCGGCCGACGGGTACAGGAACGAGGTCGTGCTGACCTCGGTGGAGAGGTGCGGCACGCCGTTGACGGCTTCTTCCAGGGATGACTGGTTGGGGAGTTTCTCAAACACCGACAGCCGCGAACGCGGGCCGTCGAACGTCCACTGGAACAGCGGGAATTCGTTCACGGTACGATCGTTCTGCATCGGCATCACCAGATCGAGCCGCGAGGGGTTGGTCAGCACGAAGCGGAATTTCGCGACATAGGTCGTGTTGTAGCGGGCGAGCATGACCTCGATGCTGAAGGTATAGATGCCTGCGGGCATATATCCTGTGGGCAGGGCGAGCTGTTCCATTCTCTTCTTCGCGACGTCATCGATCACATACTCGGCCTTGACCGCCGGGCTGGCGAGGTCGAGATTGCTGAACGAACGGGTTCCGGGTATCTCGAACTGCTTGGTGGAGTATGATGAGACACGCGTGAAGGATTCGCCGGTCGCCATCTGGACGTCGAGCGTGATCGCCATGGATGCATTCACTGATGCAGGAACGCCGCCGCGGATCCGAAGGTCGATGGAGAACAGCCACTTCGGGGACAACGCGTTGATGAAATCGACATCCTGAATGGTGAGGACATCCACGGGCGCTGTCGATGTGCTGATGTCGATGACCGGCGATTGCGCCACTGCTGCGGGCATCGCAACAACAACGATGGCGATGAAGAAGAGAAGAGCTCTCATGGTATCGCCCCGAGGATAAGTGGAAGAACTGCGTGTAGTGAGGTATGATAAGAATTTGGCGGGTGCCAAGCAATACGGTGGGAGGGCGTGTCGGGAGAGTGTAGGGGCGGTGCATGCACCGCCCCTACACAGGCACCTCCCCGGAGGGGTTAGAACTGCCGAATATCGTTATAAAGTACGAACGCCATGAACGCCAGCAACAGGACGAACCCTGCCTTCTGCAGCGCCATGCGCACCTTGACCGGCACTTCGCGCTTGAAGATGGCCTCGTACACAAGGAAGACCATGTGTCCGCCGTCCAACGCCGGGAACGGGAGGAAATTGAGAATGGCCAGGCTCATGCTGAGCAGGGCCATGAAGCCGAGGTAGGTCAGGAGTCCCATCTCCGCCGTCTGCGTCGCCATCTGAGCGATCTTGATGGGGCCGCCCACGGATTGGGCGAACGCCACCTTGCCGACGATGATCTGCCAGACCTGCTTCACGAACAACACGCTCACATCCACGACATTCGTCAGGGCGTGGGGCAGGGCACCGAAGAACGAATACTCCACCTTGCGCGTCGGCCCGGTGTAGCGCAAGCCGAAACCGATCCCGATGCGGCCATCGTCCGTCGGCGTGACCGTCCCTTTCATGATCGCGGCATCGCGGCGCCACTCTATGGCAATGGGCTTGCCGGCATGCTGCTGCACGACCGCTTTCACCTGTGCATCGGTGACGAGCTTCTCGCCGCCGATCGCCGTCAATACGTCACCCGGCTTCAGTCCGATGGCGTCGGCGGGCATGCCCCCCTGCACCGTGCCGACGAGGATCTCGGTCTGGTCGGGGATGATCCCGAATGCCGTCTCGTTCGGTTCGGGGATCGCGGAGCGCGGGATCGTGATGTCCATCTCGGATCCGGCGCGGTTCACCGTGAATTGCACATCCTCACCGGCCTGATCGATGTACACGCTGTTCAGGATCTCATCCCAATGCGTGATCGCGGTACCGTTGATGCGGACGATCCTGTCGCCCCCCAGGAGTCCGCTCTTCTGCGCCACGCTTCCTTCTGCCACCATCCCGATCGTGGTCGTCTCGCGGATGACCGTTCCCTGGACGAAGTTGATGCCCCAGAAGATGACGATTGCGAGGAGGATGTTCATGATCACGCCGCCCGAGATGACGAGCATCTTCTGCCAGACGGGCTTTGCGCGGAATTCCCACGGCTGGGGTGCCTGCGCGAGATAGTCGGTGTCGAAGCTCTCATCGATCATCCCGGCGATCTTCACGTAGCCGCCGATCGGGATCCAGGAGATACAGTAGTCGGTCTCGCCGATCTGCTTGCCGAATGCCCGGGGAGGAAAGCCGATCGAGAAACGGTCCACCTTCATGCCGGAAAGTTTCGCGGTGATGAAGTGCCCGAATTCGTGCACGAAGACCAGCACGCCGAGCGTGAGGATGAAATACATCGCTGTTTGGAGGAACTCCATGGGCCAACCGTCCGTCAGTGTGAGAATACCGCAGCCGCCTGCGCGACGAACGCCCGCGCATCACGATCTGCTCGATCTATCAACTCCAGTGTCACAGCGCCCGACGGTGGAAGTGCATCCATCGTCTGCGCGATCAGTTCGGGGATGGCGGTGAAGCCGATCTTCCCGTCGAGGAAGAGGGCTACCGCTGCTTCATTGGCTGCATTCAGGACCGCCGGTGCCGTGCCGCCTTCACGCATCGCCCGGAAGGCAAGGGAAAGGCAGGGGAACCGTTCGGTGTCGGGGTCCTGGAAGGTCAGCCGCCCGAGCGCCGCAAAATCCACCCGCTTGAAACCGGACGGCGGGCGTTCGGGATAGGTGAGCGCATATTGAATGGGCAACTTCATGTCCGGGATGCCCAGTTGCGCCTTCACCGACCCGTCCACGAATTCCACCATCGAGTGGATGATGGATTGCGGGTGGACGATCACTTCGATCCGTTCTGCCGGGAGCCCGAACAGCCACTGCGCCTCGATCACTTCCAGCCCCTTGTTCATCAGCGTGGCGGAATCGATCGTGATCTTGGCCCCCATCGTCCAGGTCGGATGCTTCAGCGCCCGCGCCGGGGTGATGTCTGCCATCTCCTCGCGCGGCGTGTTCAGGAACGGGCCACCCGACGCGGTGAGGATCAACCGGTTGACGCTGTGAGGGTCCTCGCCCTGCAGGCACTGGAGGATCGCGCTGTGCTCGCTGTCGACCGGGAGGAGGCGGACCTTGTGCTCCCGCACCTTCGCCATGACCAGCTCGCCGCCGACGACAAGGGTTTCCTTGTTCGCGAGGGCGATGTCCTTGCCCGCTTCGATGGCGCGTAACGTGGGATGGAGCCCCGCGAAACCGACAAGCGCGCTGATGACGATATCCACATCCTCCCGTGCCACCACATCGAGGAGGGCACTGTCGCCACTCAACACCTCCGTCGCACCATCCACCCGTGCGCGCAGATCTCCGGCGCGGGAGGGATCGGTCACAACGACCGCCCGGGGCTTGAACCGGCGTACCTGTTCGGCAAGAATGTCGGTATTACGGTGTGCAGTAAGACAGGTAACGCGGAAGCGGTCCGGCATTGCCTCGATCACCTCGAGACTGCTGCGGCCGATCGAGCCAGTGGAGCCGAGTATGGCAATGTTGGTGGGACGTTTCACAGCACTCCAGGAATGTCATCAAGGTACATAAACGGTGCTTGTATATCAAGCCGGAGGAAGGTACATTTCCTTCGTATGCGCAATATCTATGCGGCTTTTTGCCTCATTCTGATGCTGCTCGTCCCGGCTGGCACACGTAGTCAAACGCCGGACCTGCAGGCAAAGTTTCGTTTAGCCCAGGGCCTCGAGCAGGCCGGTGAGCATGAACGGGCGGCGGAAGTGTATCGCGACCTCTTCCGGCGCGATCCGCAGAACTACGCCTTCTTTGACGGTGTCCACCGCACCGCCATGGCCCTGAAGCGGTACGAAGAGGCCGTGGCGGTCATCAAGGCCCGTCTGCAATTCTTTCCCTCCGATGTCGCCCTCCATGCAATGCTCGGTACCGCCTACTATCGGTCCGGCGATGAGCACCTGGCCACCGCGGCATGGGATCAGGCCATGTCGCTTGCCCCGGCGGCACAGCAGACATACCGCACGCTCGCATCGACGTTCGTGGAGAACAGGCTGCTGGACAGGGCAGCAGAAGCCTACCGCAAAGGGCGGATAGGGTGCAAGGATCCCGGGCTTTTCACCCTTGAACTGGCGCAATTGCTCTCGGCGACCATGGAGTACGCCGGGGCGACGCGGGAATACCTCCAGTGGCTCAGCGCGAATCCCTCCCAGATCGCGTTCGTGCAATCACGCATGGGCATGTACAGTTGGAAAGAGGAGGGGCGGAGCGCGTCCATCGCGGCGGTGCGTGAGGCCCTGCGCAATGGGGAGAACCTCCGCCTGTACGAACTCCTGGGCTGGCTCTACCTCGAAGGGAAGGACTTCCCGCAGGCCTTCGATGTCTACCGCCACATCGACGAGCTCTCGTCCGCCCGCGGCGTTGCGATCCTCGATTTTGCGGAGCGCGTGTACCGTGAGCATGCCTACGATGTAGCGTCGAATGCGTACCGCGAGGCGTTGGACCGCGACCTTCCTGCCCCGCGCATCCCGCAGGCCCGGTACGGTGCTGCCTGCGCCGCAATGGAGTTGCAGATCGCGCGCGATAGCCTGCAGGTGACCGGCACGCCGGACCTCCGGCCGGCATCGGAATCGCGGACACGGTTCGCCGGCGCCCTGGCGTCGTTCGACGCGATCGTCACGGAGTTTCCCAACACGGAATTCGCGGCACGGGCCCTCTATCAGAGCGGGACGATCCACCTCCGCCAGTATTTCGATCTGGACCAGTCGCTCCAGACGTTCCAGCGTATCCTCGCCTCGCCCGCGGCGTCCCAGATGCTGCGCACCGACGTGCAACTCCGCCTGGGCGAGATCCAATTATGCCGCGCCGATACCACCGCGGCCGCCACGGCATTCCGGGGCGTAGCGGTTGTGCCCGGCGCCACGCCCGACCAGCTGGACGAAGCGCGGCTCCGCCTTGCCGGAATCGCCTTCTACAACGGCCGTATCCCGGATGCCATGGCCCTGCTGGACAGCATCTCGAGCAACACCGAGCACGATTTCGCCAACGATGCGCTGGACCTTCGCGCGCTGCTCGAAGAGAATGCACAGGCAGCACCGGCCGCTCTCACGCTGTTCGGCAAGGCCGAATTCCTCGCACACCAGAGAAAGAATACCGAAGCGATCGCCGTGCTCGCGGAACTCGTGTCGCGGTATCCGCGCACGCCGATCGTGGATGATGCGGTCCTGCGTTCGGCGACACTGTCTCTGCGTGCTGGCATGGCCAGGGAGGCTGTTGCGGCATGTGACCGGCTCCTCACCGACCTGCGCGAGCAGTGCCGTGTGCCGGACCGTGCACTCTTTCTGAAGGCCACCGTCCAGCAGTTCGGGCTTCATGCCAGGGAGGATGCCATCGCATCATACGAACGGCTCCTGGTGGAGTTCCCGACATCGGTGTTCGCGGGTGAGGCACGCAAACGGATCCGCCAGTTACGGGGGGATGCTCTGTGAGAACCCGCATCCGTACCTCTGCCACCGCAGCGCTCCGGGCGGTCGCGGGAGGACTGCTTCCCCCGCATGCTGTTGCTGCTGCACTGCTCATTCTTGCAGGTGGCATGCTGACCCCGCGTGCCGTTGCCGCCGACAAACTGTTGATCCCGATGGATCTCGAGCAGACCGATCATCTGAAGGCGTACGGCATCGCCTACTGGGCGTTGACGAAGAACATCGAGGTGGACTGGCTGCTGAACTATCGCGGCGGCTCGTTCATGATGGACAGCAACCCGCTGCTGGTCACCGAGTGCCGTGTGCGCGGCATTGCCGCGCAGAGCATTGGCGGTGGGCAGGCGGCCGGGATCTATGAGGAGGTCCAGCGCGACGACAACAATATGGATGTGGTGAGGCTCGAGAAGGCCCCGCGCATTGCGGTGTACGTGCCGCCCGGGTTCCAGCCGTGGGACGATGCCGTAACACTTGCCCTCGAGTATGCGGAGATCACGTATGAGAAGTTGTGGGACACGGAAGTGCTCGGTGGAAAGCTGAACGAGTACGACTGGCTGCATCTGCATCACGAGGACTTCACCGGTCAGTACGGGAAATTCTACGCATCCTTCGCGGGCGCGAGCTGGTATATCGAACAGCAGGTGATGCAGGAAGCAGAAGCGAAGAAGCTCGGCTTCCGGAAGGTGTCGGAGTTGAAGAAGGCCGTGGTGCGGACGATACGCGACTACGTGGCGAACGGAGGGTTCCTCTTCGCGATGTGCTCGGCAGCGGACTCGTACGACATCGCGCTGGCCGCGGAGAACACCGACATCTGCGACGTGATGTATGACGGTGATCCTCCGGACCGTGACGCGCAGTCGAGGCTGGATTACTCCAGGACCTTTGCGTTCACCGATTTCAGCCTTGAGAGGAATCCGCTGCGCTACGAGTACTCCGACATCGACCAGCCGCCGAGCGATGTGCTTGCGCTGCAGGATCCGGAGACGGACTACTTCACACTGTTTGAGTTCTCGGCAAAGTTCGATCCGGTGCCGACCATGCTCACGCAATGCCATGTGAACGTGCTCAAAGGGTTCCTCGGGCAGACGACGAACTTCAAGAAGTCGCTGGTGAAGCGCTCCTGCATCATCCTTGCGGAGCGCGACGGGATGGATCAGGTGCGGTACCTGCACGGGAACGTGGGGCGCGGCACGTTCACGTTCTACGGCGGGCACGATCCGGAGGATTACCAGCATGCGGTCGGCGACCCGCCCACCAACCTTTCCCTGCACAAGAATTCGCCGGGGTACCGGCTGATCCTGAACAACATTCTGTTTCCGGCAGCAAAGAAGAAGCAACAAAAAACATGAACAACATCAACAAGCGGAGGTCCTGTATGAAGAAGTCTCTACTCCTCGTTACGGTGCTCGTGGTGGCTGCATCGATCTCCTTTGCTCAGATGCCGTCGGTAAAGTTCGGGGTCCAGGGCAATATCGGGTCCATCAATGTCGCCGAACCTATGAAGAGTGTCTATGGTTCGGGATTGGGAGGGGGAGCGCACCTTGATATCTCGTTCGCGATCCTTTCCCTGCGGGTCTCCGGCGATTATATCTCGTTCGCGCCGGACAACGGGAAGTATCAGGAAGCGCTTGCGAAGCTGACCGGGTCTGCGGCATCGATGTTCAGCATCGATGGCGGACGCATCAACATCCTGTCGGGTAATGTGAACCTGAAGTGGGCGATCCTTCCGTTGCCGATCGTGACGCCCTACATGACCGGCGGTATCGGGCTGGCGAGCATCTCCGTGAACGATGCGACGATCAAGATGAACGGGATCCAGCAGGGAACGATCGCCGGCGTGAAAGGTGAGACCAAGACCGCATTCAATGTGGGCGCCGGCGTCGATCTGAAGGTCGGCATCACGCTCTTCATCGAAGGCAAGTACACGTGGATCATGACGGAAGGGGAAACGAGCACGTACATCCCGATCTCGATCGGGATCACCTTCTAGGGTAGCAAGGACCACGGACGAAGGAAGAAGGAAGAAGAGTGTTGTGCCTCTTCTTCCTTCTTCTTTGTTGGGGACGCTCCTCATTCGTGCGTCGCCGCTATCTCCCTCTTACGTCCATCTTCTCTCCTCCCGGCTCCGGAGTTCCAGCAGCCCCATTTCCTCCATTGCTGTCAGCTTCATCTCCTTGTTCAGCCCATGCGCGCGTATCTCCCGGATGATCGCCGGTTCATGGGGGGGTGGGATGTCGCGTGCCAATGCGTAGACCTTCCGTGCGAGACGGCGATCATGCGTGACCCGGGCATACGCAAGAGCAGCGGGAACCAGAGCATTCATCATGATGATCGCGATGCGGTCCCGCCCGAGACGTATGCCGCGATCCTTCCACCGGTCCCGGAAATGCAGATGGTGCGACCAGTACCCCTCCGGAGCGATGGCGCAGGCGCACTGCAGCCGGCGCAGCCGCGCACGGACCGGTCCAACCCCGTACACCGCATCACGCATGATGGCGCACAGGCGCCGGTCTGCGAAGAGCACCGGCAGAAGATATGCGACGGCAGCGATCCGCGCGGTGGGGAAGTTCGCCGGCCGCAACCGGAAGAAGACCCAGTCGGCCCCGGTGAGGCGTGAATGGTCCAACGACGCTGCGGCCGTGTGCCAGTGGCGCCGGAGCCGGCGGACACACACGGCAGCATCAGGATCATCCAGTGTTTCCGGGGCCGGCAGCAGTCCTGCTGCGCCGAAGAGCATCCCCATGACCCCATCGACATCGGTGAGTCCACGACCCCGCAGCATGCGCAAGGTGATCGTCCGCGACAGGAGCAGGAACGCGGCACTGTTCCGCGCGTACCCCATCGATTCCATCATGCCTTCGTAGGCGAGTTGCTCCCAGAGGTGCGGCTCGCGCAGCGTGCGTAGTGGCCACGCATATGCCGGGTGCGGACCGATGCGCTCCCGGGTTGCGTAGGAGGGTTCCGGTTCGGCGACGATGCCGTGTTCTTCTGCGACGAGTTGCCGGAGTCGGTGTTCGAACCGGCGTGCCTTCCGCCGGAGCCGTGCCCGGCCAAGGCGGGCAAGCATCGCCCGCGGATCGCCGTTGCTTTGCAGCCGCGTCACACACGAAGTAACGATGCGATCCCTATCGGATGCATGGACGGCTGTATGGGGAACGATGGCGGGGAGGATGAGGACTGGCAGACGCCGTCCGGATGCCGTGCATGCGGCCGGGCTGGTGTCCGGGTCTTCGGCCACGACATGGAGGATCACGCGGTTATACCGCGGGTCGGTATGGTGATGGTGGTGATGCCATCCCGTGGAGGTCGTATGGATCTCCACATCGCCGCGGAACGTCGTAGCGCCGATGCGGAGAACGGCCCCGAGAAAATCGGGGCCGCTGTCGGGGTTCGGTGTGCCGGCGCGGATGATCCTGACCGCGCGGCCATCGCGGGTGCGCAGGCGGGGGAGGAGAACGCTGTGCCGTTCCCAGATCCGGTGGAGGGCCGATTCCGGGAGGCGCGTCATCTACCCGAAGTACTGTTCGCGGTAACGGTTGATCTCATCGCGGAGTGCGTGCGCCGCGGTCCGTGCCGCATCGGCGAAGTCCTCGCCCGCGGAAGCGAACAGGATGCTGCGTGAGGCATTGAGCAGCGCCAGGGCACCCGTGGCATCGCAGCCATACTGCACCGCCTTACGAACATCGCCCCCCTGTGCGCCGATGCCGGGGATGAGCAACGGCATCTTCGGTGCGAGTGCACGGATCTGCTTCAACTGTGCCGGACGCGTGGCGCCTACCACAAGTCCGAAGTTGCCCGCGGTGTTCCACTTCTTCACCTTGCGGACCACGTGTTCATAGAGCGGTGTGCCGGCGATCTTCAGGTACTGCAGGTCCTTTGCGCCCGGGTTCGACGTGAGCGCAAGAACGAAGACCCCCCGGGAAGGATCCTTCGCGAACGGCTCCACCGAATCGAATCCCATGTACGGATGCACCGTGGCGGAATCGAAGCAGAGATCGGTCATGATCGATCGAGCATACATTGCCGAAGAATTGCCGATATCGCCGCGCTTGCCGTCGGCGATCGTGATGGTATCCTTCGGTATCAGTGCGAGCGTCTTCCGGAGCATCTGGGGCCCGGAGTCGCCCATCGCCTCGAAGAAAGCAAGATTCAGCTTGTAGGCGCAGGCCACTTCTTTCGTTGCCTCGATGATGCCGTGGCTGAACCGCAGCATGCCCTCGTCCTTTCCCTGGAGATGGCGGGGGAGTTTCAAGGGATCGGGATCGAGTCCGACACACACCAGTGAGTTATGGTTCTCCTGGCTGAGGCGAAGACGGTCTGTGAAGTTCATGGTCGTGTTCCCGGGGGACTGATGAGTATACACGCGGAAATTCAAAATTGCGAGTTCGGAATTCAGAACTCATATCAGATATCTGAATTCAGATATCAGACATCTGAATTTACTTGAGCCCTAACACTTCATTCATTGCGCCGGTGCGATACCCCTGCAGATCCAATGTTACATAGATGAATCCCAATGCTTTCAGGTGATTCACCAATGCCGACCGCAGCGGCTCGGCAACGAGGCGCGGCAGTTCGAGCGGTCCGACCTCGATGCGCGCCGTGCTCGCATCATGGAACCGCACACGGAACGAACGGAAGCCGTTCTCACGCAGGAACGTCTCGGCCGCATCCACACGGGTGAGGTTCTCCTTCGTGATGCCGGTGCCGTACGGGAAGCGCGACGACAGGCAGGCGAACGACTGCTTGTCCCAGGTGGAGAGCCCGAGCTCGTGCGAGATCTCGCGGACCTCGGCTTTGTTCAATCCGGCCTCGAGGAGCGGGGAACGGACGTTCTTCTCGTCCTTCGCCTTCATGCCCGGCCGGAAATCGCCGAGGTCATCGGTGATCGTGCCATCGGCGATCCACGGGATGTTCTCCTGTTCCGCGATGCCGCCCAGCTTGCCGAACAATTCCGTCTTGCAGTAGTAGCAGCGGTCCGGCGGGTTCTCGCGGAACTTGATCTCGTCCGTCTCTTCGGTCCTGATCACCATGTACCGCGCATGCATCTCCTCGGCGAGGGCCACCGCCTCCTCGAACTCCTTCGTCGGGTAGGTCTCGGACCGCCCGATCACCGCGAGGGCCTTCGCCCCGATCGTGTCGGCTGCCACCCGGAGGAGCAGTGTGCTGTCCACACCGCCCGAGTATCCGATCACCACGCTTCCCATCTCGCGCAGGATCGTCTTCAGCTTCTCATATTTGACCGTCGTCTCTGCTGACAGCATCTCCGCCTCATTGTATGATATGGAACGGCCTCACCCCGCGGGTGCGGAGCAAGGCCGTTCGGCTGACATCCTTCCTGCCCCTACTTGCGCAGCAGGTTCTTGAACTCTTTGATCGACTTCACACCGGGATACTCGCGCTCGAATTCCTTCCGCTTCTGCGGGTCAAGATAGAAAGAACTCTTCAGAGATTCCACCGCCTCATAGTTCCGGTTGAGGACCAGAAGCACCTTCGCCCGGAGGTAGTAGGAGTCGGCGGAGTGCGGATTGGCATCCACCGATCGGTCGAATGCCTTGAGCGCCTGGCGGAAATAGCCGAGCTCGAAGAGGGTCTCGCCATAGTCCAGCCATGCCTCGGCATTCCCGGGTTCGAGACGCGTCACCATCCGGTAGCTGAGGAGTGACTCGCGGACCTTTCCCATATTATAGAGGAGGTCAGCCTTCGCATACCAGAGCTCGGGGTATTCGCCGGCAAGCTCGATCGCCTTGTTGTAATCCGCCAGTGCGTGGCGGTTATCCTCGAGGGCGTCGTAGCAGCTGCCGCGGCCGAAGTACGACTCGTAATGGTTCGGGTCAAGCTTCACCGATTGGGTGAAGCACAGGATGGCTTCCTTGAACTCGCTCAGTTCCTCGTACGCGTTCCCGAGGTTGTGCCAGGCGGGAAGGTCCTTCGGCTCCAGCCGGATGGTTTCCCTGTAGCATTCCACGGCGTCGTGAAGGCGGCCGAGGTTGGCGTACGCGTTCCCCTTGTTATACCAGGCCGCGGGGAAGTTCTCGTTGACGGCAAGCGAGAGGTCGTAACTTTCCAGGGCCCGGTGGTACTGTCCGAGCCGGCTGAGGACGATGCCTCTATTATACCATGCGTTGTGGTTGTACGGATCGCGGTCCAGATGCTCGTCGTAGCACCGGAGCGAATCCTCGAGCTGGTCGAGGTAGTCGTAGCAGTAACCGAGTTCGTACCAGGCTTCGCGGTGGTCCGGGTTCCCCTCGAGGATGAAGCGGAAGATCTGCGCCGACTCTTCGTACTTCTCCATCTTCTCAAGGGTCACGGCCTTGTTGAAAAGTCCGTCCTCATGGGTGGGCTCGATCGACAGGGCCTGTTCAAAAGTGGCCAGCGCCTCTTCAAGGCGTCCGAGGTCGTCAAGGGTGATCCCGCGGTTGACAAGGATATCCGGATCCACGGGGTTGAGCCCGAGGGCCGTCGTGAACGCGGCCAGCGCCTCCTCAAAGCGGTACAAATTGCTCAGGATGAGCCCTTTGCGCTGCCATGCGTCGGCGCTATAGGGGACGAATGTGAGAAGGCGCTCCACCATCTTGAGCGCTTCCTCGAACCGCTCGTGATCGAAGAAGTAGTTGACCAGTTCTTCCAGGGCCTCGATGCTCGTGATCTCCGAGGTACCGTCCCCGTACAGGTCTTTGTACTTCTTCAGCTCATCTTCGAAGCGGTCCTTCTTCCCCTCTTCGCTATCGTCATCTTCAAAACCGTTGAAATCCAGTTTGCTCATTCCCGCTCCGGAAAGACTCCAACCCATGATAAATCAAAAAGGGGGGGAAGTCAAGGGTTTGATTTTGAGGAGGGTAGGACGTATATTTACACCTTACGTTTTTACATGATTTCAGCCAATATTGACAGGGTTCGGGCCGGGATCGCCGCTGCCTGCCGGAGGGTAGCCCGCCGTCCGGAGGATGTAACGCTGATAGCGGTGACCAAGACCTTTCCGGCAGCACAGATACGGGAGGCGGTCCGCGCCGGGGTCGCGGACGTCGGGGAGAATTATGTCCAGGAACTCCTCCCCAAACACGACGAGCTGTCCGGTGAGGCCATCCGATGGCACTTCATCGGACATCTTCAGTCAAATAAGGTGAAGTACCTCGCGCCATGGGTGACGATGGTGCAGGCCCTGGACAACCGCTCGCTCGCGGAGGAGTTGGATCGACGGGCGAAGCAACATGGGCGGGTCATCGACGTTCTTGTCGAGGTGAATACGACGGCGGAGCCATCGAAGTTCGGTGTGAAACCGGAGGACGTGCTCCCGTTCGTGCGGTCGCTGGCCGACCTGCAGGCGATACGGATCAGCGGGTTGATGACGATCGGCCCATTCCTTCCCGACCCGGAAGGATCACGGCCGATGTTCCGGCAGCTCCGGGGACTCCGCGATGAGCTCGGCGGGATCTCGCAGGCGAACCTGCACCCGGTCCATCTGTCGATGGGGATGACCGGCGACTACGAAGTGGCGGTGGAAGAAGGGGCGACATTCATACGGATCGGGACGGCGTTGTTCGGGACCCGACCGAAAAAGCAGTAGGTACGGCCGGACGACCGGAGGGCATGATCATGAAACTGACACCACTCGATATTCGCAAACAAGAGTTCAAGCGCACGATGCGCGGGTACGATCCCGTGGAGATCGATACCTTCCTGGAAATGGTCGCGGCGGAGTTCGAAGAGGTCCTGAAGTCGCAGAAGGACATGCGCGACCGGGCGATCGAGCTGGAGGTGCAGCTCAAGGATTACCGCCAGATCGAGAAGACGCTCCAGCAGACCCTCCTGCAGGCGCAGGAGACCACGGGCAAGACGTACGAGGCGGCGCGCAAGGAAGCGGAACTCATCGTCCGCGAAGCCGAGGTGAGGGCGACCTCGACCCTGACCCAGGCGCAGTCGGACCTTTCGGCGCTGAAGCGCGAGATCGATGAGTTGGGAATGCGGAAGGCATCGCTGATCCAGCAGCTGCGCGTGATCCTGAGCGCGGAGCTGGATCTGCTCAAAACGCTTGAACTCGGTACGGCACGCGGACTCGTCGAGCCTTCCACGGCGGGGACCGGCAAGGCCGCGATCGACCTGGACTCTGTGGCACGGGCATTGAACTATGACGGACCAACGGAAACACATTAACGACGCGCTCGCGTTCCTGCGGACGAAGACCGCGGCAACGCCCGGCGTCGGCATCATCCTCGGCACCGGCCTTGGCGGGCTGGTGAAGGACATCGTGGTGGAGACGGTGATCGATTACAGTGAGATCCCGCACTTCCCGGTGTCGACGGTGGAATCGCACAAGGGCAAACTCATCTTCGGCACGCTCGCGGGCAAGAGCGTCGTCGCGATGCAGGGGCGCTTCCATTATTACGAAGGCTACACCATGCGGCAGGTGACGTTCCCTGTGCGCGTGATGAAGTTTCTCGGCGTGAAGACGCTGCTCATCTCCAACGCCGCGGGCGGGATGAACCCCGGCTTCCACAGGGGAAGCGTCATGCTGATCACGGATCACATCAATCTGCTCGGTGACAACCCGCTGATCGGCGCGAACGATCCGGAGCTCGGGCCGCGGTTCCCCGATATGTCGGAACCGTACAGCAAACGCCTGCAGGCGATCGCGGAGGATGTGGCCCTCGAGAGCAAGATCCGCCTCGAACGCGGTGTGTTCGTTGCGGTGCCGGGCCCGAACCTCGAGACCCGCGCGGAGTACCGGTTCCTCCGCCTGATCGGCGCTGATGCCGTCGGGATGTCCACCGTCCCGGAGAATATCGTGGCCGTGCACATGGGCATGGAAGTGATGGGAATGTCGATCATCACGGACGAATGCTTTCCCGATGCACTCGTACCGGCGAATGTGGAAGAGATCATTGCTGTGGCGGGAGCAACGGAACCGAAACTCACCGCCATCATGAAGGGCGTCGTCGCACGCCTCTGAGAAGGGTTGTCAGGAACACTATGCGCGCATTCAAAGAACTCACGGAACGTATCTCCTATCCTGCGGTCGAACAGGAGATCCTGGCGTATTGGAAAGAGCACAGGATCTTCGAGCAGAGCATCTCGTCGCGTGAAGGGAAACCGGGCTTCACGTTCTACGAGGGGCCGCCGACGGCCAACGGCCGACCGGGCATCCACCATGTGATGAGCCGGACGCTGAAGGACCTCACGTGCCGCTACCAGACGATGCGCGGCAAGCAGGTGCACCGCAAGGCCGGATGGGATACGCACGGCCTGCCGGTGGAGATCGAGGTCGAGAAGGAACTCGGCTTCAAGCACAAAGAGGACATCGTCCGCTACGGCGTAGCGGAGTTCAACAAGAAATGCCGCGAATCCGTATGGAAGTACAAAGCGGACTGGGAGAGGATGACGGAGCTGATGGGGTACTGGGTGGACCTCACCCGCCCCTACGTCACCTTCGAGAACGAGTACATCGAATCCATCTGGTGGGCGCTCAAGCGCTTCTTCGATGAGGGGATGATCTACAAGGGGCACAAGATCCAGCCGTATTGCCCGCGCTGCGAAACGCCGCTCTCCTCACATGAAGTGTCGCTCGGCTATCAGGATGTGAAGGACCAGAGCGTGTACGTCCGGATGCGCCTCACGGACGAGCCGGACACGAGTTTCCTGGTGTGGACGACCACACCGTGGACGCTCATCTCGAACGTTGCCCTTGCCGTTGCCGCGAATGTGACGTACGTGAAGGTCGAGCAGAACGGCGAGAAGCTCATCCTTGCCGAACCGCGGCTGGGCGTGCTCGAAGGCGAGTACACCGTGCTCGAGAAGTTCCCCGGCAGCGCGCTTGCCGGCAAAGAGTATCACCGCATCTACGATTTTCACCCGGTCACCGCGAAAGCATTCTACGTCGTCACGGCGGGCTTCGTCACGACCGGCGACGGTACCGGTATCGTGCATATGGCGCCGGCGTATGGCGAGGACGACAACCAGGTCGGCAAGAAGTACGGCCTCCCGACGATCCATCCGGTGAACCGGAGCGGCGCGTTCGGCCCCGATGTACCTCCGTTCGCGGGCAAGTTCGTGCGCGATGCGGACACGGACATCATCCGCGAGTTGAAAGAGCGGAAGATCCTCTACAAGAAAGAGACCATCACCCACAGCTACCCGCACTGCTGGCGCTGCAAGACCCCGCTGCTGTATTACGCGCGTGAGTCCTGGTACATCAGCACGACGAAGTATGCGGACAGGATGATCGCGCTGAACAAGACGATCAACTGGTATCCGCCGGAAGTGGGCGAGGGGCGTTTCGGCAACTGGCTCGAAGAGAACAAGGACTGGGCGCTGTCGCGCGACCGGTTCTGGGGTACGCCGCTGCCCATCTGGGTCTGTCCCGCCTGCAAGAAGCAGAAATGCGTTGGCAGCGTTGCGGAATTGCGTGAGGGTACGGGGCTGGCCGAGCCGCTGGACCTGCACAAGCCGTTCGTGGATGCCGTCACGTTCCCCTGTTCCTGCGGCGGCACCATGACGCGCACGCCGGAACTCATCGACGTGTGGTTCGATTCGGGCGCGATGTCGTTCGCCCAGTGGCACTACCCGTTCGAGAACAAAGAACTCATCGATTCCGGCGAGCAGTATCCGGCCGATTTCATCTGCGAAGGCGTGGACCAGACGCGCGGGTGGTTCTATTCGCTCCACGCGATCGGCACATTCCTGTTCGGCAAGCCGGCGTACAAGAACCTGCTCGTGAACGACCTGATCCTCGACAAGGACGGACAGAAGATGTCCAAGTCCAAGGGGAACACGGTCAACCCGTTCGACATCATGGCGAAGTACGGCGCCGATGCCACGCGCTGGTACCTCGTCACGAACAGTCCGCCCTGGCGGCCGACGATGTTCGACGAGGAAGGCGTGCTGGAGGTCCAGAGGAAGTTCTTCGGGACGCTGGTGAATACGTATGCGTTCTTCGCGATGTACGCGAACATCGATAAGGTGGATTGGAAGGCTGCGGCGGTGCCTGTTGCCGAGCGGCAGGAGATCGATCGGTGGATCCTGTCGGAATTGCAGTCGCTCATTCAGCGGTACACGGGGTACATGGACGTGTACGACGTGACCAAGGCCGCGCGGAGCATCAGCGAGTTCACGATCGACCAGCTTTCGAACTGGTATGTGCGCCGGAACCGCCGCCGTTTCTGGAAGAGCGAGATGGGGCCGGACAAGCGGGCGGCGTATCAGACGCTGTACGAGTGCCTCGATACGGTCGCGAAGTTGATGGCGCCATTCGCGCCATTCCTTGCCGACGAGATCTACCGGAACCTCAACGCCGTCACCGGGCTCGACCCGGCCGCGTCGGTGCATCTGTCGTATCTGCCCGTGGCGGATGCGTTGCGGATCGAGCCTGCTCTGGAAGCGCGCATGGAGCGGGCACAGAAGATCGTGGTACTCGTGCGTGCGATGCGCATGAAAGCGAACCTGAAGGTGCGTCAGCCGCTACGGCGCATCATCCTGCCGATCGCGGATGAGGCGGGGCGTGCCGACGTGCGCACGATGCAGGACATCATCCTGGACGAGATCAACGTCAAGGAGATCGAGTACGTGAACGATGCTTCGGGCATCGTGCGGAAAAAAGCGAAGGGGAACTTCAAGGCCATCGGGCCGAAGTTCGGCAAATCCGTGCAGCAGGTATCGGCGCGCATCAAGGAGATGACCGGCGCCGAGATCGCCACGATGGAGCAGAACGGCAGCGTCACGGTGACGTCCGGCGATCAGGCGTGGACCATCGCTGTGGAGGATGTCGAGATCATGCGTGAGGACATCCAGGGGTGGTTGGTGGAGACGGATGGCGGGTTGATGGTGGCGTTGGACACCACGCTGGATGATGCGCTGGTCGCCGAAGGGGCAGCGCGCGAGCTTGTGAACCGCATCCAGAACATGCGGAAGGATGCAGGATTCGAGATCACGGACCGTATCGCGATCGTGTACCAGGCGGGTGCCGCGCTTGTCGAGCGTCTGACATCGCAGCAGCGGTACATCGTGACCGAAACACTGGCAGAGAGCTGGACGGCCGGCTCCCCGTCAGGGGAGCATACGGAGACACTGGAACTCAATGGCGAATCCATCACCATCGCCATCACGCGTATGAAGCGCGGTTAACCAACCAACGGACGGAGAGGTAGAAGCATGGCAAAGAAGGCCCCCAAGACCGCTGCGGCAAAGACACCGGCAAAGAAGAAGCCGGCGAAGGCTGTGGCACCGAAGGCAGTGGCACCGAAGAAGACCGCGTCCCGTGCGGCCAAGCCCGCTCCGAAGAAGGCAGTGGAGAAGCAGTTGACCCGTGCAGCCCTCGGGCCGCATGCCTATTCCGAGACCGAGCTCAAGAAGTTCAAAGAGATGATCCTCATCAAGAGGCAGGAGACGCTCGAGGAGCTGGACACGCTCAAAGAGACCATCATGGACACGACCACCGGCGAATATGTGAGCGAGAGTTCGAATTACTCGCTGCACATGGAGCAGGGGACGGACGCGATGGAGCGCGAGAAGACATTCCTGTTCGCTTCGCGCAGCGGGAAGTTCGTGAACCAGCTCGACGAAGCGCTCATGCGCATCGAGAACAAGAGCTACGGTGTGTGCAAGTCGTGCGGCCTGCTCGTTCCCAAGGAGCGCCTTGATGCGGTGCCGACCGCGACCACGTGCGCCGAGTTCAAGAACACCGGCATCCCGTGCGAGCGGGGCCGGGCAGCCCTCGCCCGCCAGAAGCAGGGCAAGTAGCGCGTGCGCGTCCTGTTCCTTACGGCTGCGATCGTCATCGCCGATCAGGTGACGAAGCTGCTTGTCCGCGGCATTCAGATCCCATCGCTGGGCATTGCGTGGGAAGGGATGCCGTATGGGATGAGCCGGCCGCTGATCGGGGACTTCATGCGGCTGACCTACATCGAGAATCCGGGGATGGCGTTCGGCATCGGCACGGGCGGAACGCCATACTTCGCCATCTTCTCGCTGATCGCAAGCATCGCCCTCATCGCCTACCTGTACCATCTGCGCACCGGTCCGCTGGGATTCCGGCTTGCGCTTGCCGCCGTGCTCGGAGGAGCCGTCGGCAACCTGATCGACCGGGTGTTCTACGGGGTCATCTTCGGCTACGGTCCGCTCTTCCGCGGCCGCGTGGTGGACTTCTTCGATATGGATTTCTTCGACTTCACCGTGTTCGGATATCATATGTCGCGTTTCGCGATCTTCAACATCGCGGATGCGAGCGTCACGGTGGGGATCGTCCTTCTCCTGTATATGCAATATGCCGAAAGCCGCGTTGCGGCTCCTCCGCCTCCCCCGGCCCCGCCGGCGGAGCCTTCCTGAGCACATCCTAACATCCCATGCGCCCGCAGATGGAGATCATCGTTCCCTCAGGAAAGAAAAGGGAACGTCTGGACGTCTTCCTCACGCACCATGTGGAGAATGCCACCCGCACGAAAGTACAGGCGGCCATCAAAGCCGGCTGCGTCCTGGTGAACGGCACCGCCGAACGGGTCAGCTATGCGGTGTCACCCCACGATGTGATACACATCACACTTCCTGAATCCCCCGCTCCCGACGTTACTGCTGAAGATATTCCCCTGACCATCATCTATGAAGATGCCCAGCTGCTGGTGGTGAACAAGCCCGCCGGGATGGTGACCCATCCGGCATACGGCAACTACACCGGCACGTTGGTGAATGCCCTGCTGCACCACAGCGCCTCGCTTTCGGCGGTGAACGATCGAACGCGTCCGGGGATCGTGCACCGGCTCGACAAGGATACCTCCGGGCTCCTGGTGGTGGCCAAGACCGATGCGGCACATGCGCATCTGGCGCGGCAGTTCGCGCGCCGGACGATCAGGCGCGAGTATCAGGCGATCGTCTGGGGGGCGTTCCCTGTGGAAAAGGGGATCATTGAAGCGAACCTCGGGCGGAGCAAGTCGGACCGCAAGAAGATGGCGGTCGTCGAGGATGGCAAAGTTGCGGTGACCGAGTATACGGTCATGGAGCGGTTCGCCTGGCTCTCGTTGATCCGGTTGAAGCTGCAGACGGGGCGGACGCATCAGATCCGTGTCCATCTGGCGCATGTGGGCCATCCGGTCTTCGGCGATCCGACCTACAACGGCCGGAGGATCCTGTTCGGGCCGGGGACCCCGCGGCAGAAGGCGGAAGTGCAGCGTATGCTCGATATCCTGACCCGCCAGGCGCTGCATGCCAGGACGATCGGGTTCAAGCACCCGGCGACCGGTGCAGAGATGTCATTCGAGTGCCCTCTCCCCGAAGATATGACCGCGGTTCTGGCGCTGCTGCGGGAGGCATAACGGGTCGTTTCGCTTGTCAGTGAGGGCCTGATGTCGTATATTAACCATGTTGCTACCCACCCACATTCAGGAGAGAGGGATGAACACTTCGCGTGAACGCCTGTTGAAGTTGCTGTGTGTGCTGATGGGAGGCCTCTTCCTGTTCGCACCGGTGACCAACGCCCAGACGGAGCTGGAAAAAGCCATCCAGCAGTATAATGCCACATCCATTGGCGGTTATCTTCAGCCGATCGCCGATCTTGTCGGCGCGAACATGCATGCGGGATATTATCACTCGGCCTACATTCCCCAAAGTGGTTTTTCCATTGGTGTTGATATCATCGCCATGGGCTCGCTGGTGAAGGATGATCAAAAATCGTATATGGCGGCGGCGCCGGCCGGTTTCACGCCGGGCACCTTCCAGACCGCCACGATCTTCGGCGGCAAAGGAGGATCCGTCACCCATCAGACGAATACGAGCCTGCAGTACAAAGGAAGCGATGGTATCTTCAACACATCGATCTTCCCGATGGCAGCACCGCAGCTCCGGATCGGGTCGATCTACGGTACCGAGTTCGTTGTTCGCTTCCTTGCGACACCCTCGCTGGGTGACAACAAGCTTCCGGTGCTCACGTTCTGGGGTGCGGGTGCCCGCCACAGCATCAGCCAGTACATTCCGTACTGTCCGGTGGACATCGCCGCGAGTTTCTTCTACTCGAAATTCTCCTTTGGCGATCTGATCAAAGCCAACGGCGTCGCCTTCGGCGTCCAGGCCAGCAAGAGCATCAAGATCCTCATGCTGTACGGTGGCCTGTCCTATGAGAAGAGCACGATGGATCTGGCATTCAAGACCACGGATCCGACCTCGACACCCCTGGTCGACGTCTCCCTCGACGGCGCGAACAAGTTCCGCGGCACCATCGGCGTTGGCGTGAATTTCGGCATCTTCAAGATCTTCGCTGATGCCAACTTCGGTACGGTGACGAACTATTCGGGCGGTATCGGTTTCGGCCGGTAAGGCCAGCCGGACTCAGAGCATGAGATCGAAATCACTGGAGAGATGAGAATGAAAACGAAAGCGCTGCTCCTGCTCCTTATCGGAATCCTGGCGACGACCGGTTCCACGTGCATCCAGGACGGGTTCCTGGTCTCCGTCAACGTTCCGATCAAGGCCACGTTCCCCATCACTGCCGGCCCGAACCTCGTGTTCTCCGGCTCGCAGGTCATCAAGCTGTCGGATCTTATTGATGCGTCCTATATCGACAATCTGAAGAGCATCCGCTACTTCGATGTCCGCATCAGCACCACGGGCACGTACAACGGTACCGTGTTCGTCACGGGCAGTATCGACGGCAGTGAGCTGATCAAGACGAAGAACACACCGACGCCCTGGAGTGATCTTGCCACCCCGCAGTCGCTCCTCACGGGGACGACCAAGTTCGACTTCCAGACGGCTGGCCTGACCCAGCTCATGACCAAGCTGAATCAGTTCAAGTCGAATCCGAACACCACCGTCACTCTCTCGGCCAACGGTACGCTGAGCGGGCAGACCCCGGTGCCGGACGGGCTCGCCCTGGTCGTTGAGATCTATGCACAGGCTGATTCTGAAGTGAAGTAACAGTTCATTGCTGCATCCGCGGTGGCCACGCAGCAGGACGGCTCGATGATGACGGGGGAACCGGTGAACATCCTCGGCATGAGCCGGGAAGAATTACGGTCGTTCGCAGTTGAACTCGGCGAACGGCCCTACCGCGGTGACCAGGTGTACCAGTGGCTCTACGCCAGAGGTGCCACCGGGTTCGATGTGATGACCGATTGCGGACGGGCATTCAGGGAGACCCTGCATGCCCGTGCGCGTATCGCAGGTGTCGTCCACGTGAAGAACCAACTCTCACCGGCCGACGGCACCACCAAGTTTCTCTTCGCTCTTTCTGATGGCTTGCAGATCGAAAGCGTCCTGATCCCACCCTCCTCGGCCTTCGAGGGGGATGACCCCGGGGATGATGAACCCCGGTCGTCCCGTGAACGCCTCACCCTTTGCGTCTCTACCCAGGTCGGCTGCCCACTTGATTGTGCCTTCTGTGCGACAGGCACCATGGGGTATCTCCGCAATCTGACGTCCGGCGAGATCATCGACCAGGTGCTGACGGTCCGCCGCCTCACCGGCCGCACGATCACCAATGTGGTGTTCATGGGGATGGGTGAACCGATGCTGAACTACGAATCGGTGATGCGGGCCGGGATGTTGATGACCGACGGGGCGGGCATCGCCGCGCGGCGCATCACGATATCGACCGCGGGATGGTCCGATGGCATCCGGCGCATGGCCGATGACGGCACACGCATGAAGCTCGCGGTCTCGCTGCACAGTGCCGTGGCCGCGACACGCGAAGCCCTGATGCCGGTCACGCGCCGTTTCCCGCTGGACGGCCTCCGCGAGGCGCTCCAGTACTATTATACGCGGACCAGGGTCCGCGTGACATACGAGTACATATTCTTCGACGGTATCAACGATACGCCCCTTGAGGTGCGCCGGTTGATCGCTTTTGCGCGCGCGATCCCGTGCAAGCTCAATGTGATCCCGTATCATGCGATCGACTTCGCGGAGCCGGAGGGAATCGGCGCATCGCTGCGCCCCTCGCCCCGCATGCATGAGATCGTCGAAGAACTCCGCCGCGCCAACCTGACGGTCATCGTCCGCAGCAGCGCCGGCGAGGATATCGCCGCAGCCTGCGGGCAACTTGCCGTGCAGGGTCTGCGCCGGTCACGGTCCGGACGTAACGCACAGGGCTCTCCCGATGCGGAACACGGTCCGCGCAGTATCGTCACCCAACACAGAAACGACAGGCGTCCATGAAACTTCTACTCTTCGGTGCCCCGGGCGTGGGGAAGGGCACCCAGGCAAAGCTTCTCGCAGACTACTATTCCATCCCGCATTTTTCCACCGGCGATATGCTCCGCGCCGCCGTCACGGCGCAGACGTATCTCGGCGTGCAGGCGAAGCAGCATATGGACGGCGGACGGCTCGTTCCCGACGAACTGATGATCGCGATGATCCGCGATGCGCTGGTCGGGCCGACCGCGAAGAATGGGTTCATTCTCGACGGTTTCCCGCGCACCGTGCCCCAGGCCGAGACGCTGACGGTGATCTTCCATGACATCGGCGCACAGGTGTTCACGGTCGTGAACATCGATGTCGACCCTGAACTCATCATCCAACGCCTGAGCAGCCGGTTGATGTGCCCGAACGACGGCAAGATCTTCAGCAGCGAATTGACGGATGTGCGCCAGAACGGCCCCTGCCCGGCATGCGGTACCCCGCTCATCCAGCGCGTGGACGACCGGCCCGAGACCGTGCGCGAACGGCTCGAGGTGTACAAGGCCAAGACCGCTCCGGTGCTCACCTTCTATGAGAAGCTCGGTGTCGTGATCTCGGTCGAGGGGAACGACACCGTCGAGGCCGTCAACCAGAATATCCGCAACAAGCTCAGAGCGTTGAAGCGATGATGCTCGTGGCCGCACATCGAGGTGCTTCGGGACATGCGCCCGAGAACACGATGGCGGCGTTTCACGCGGCCGTGGCCGCCGGAGCGGACCTCATAGAGCTCGATGTCCGCTTCACGCTCGACCTTGTCCCCGTTGTGATCCACGACCGAACGCTCGCCCGCACCGCGGGCGGGCGTGGCCCGGTCGCCGCACTCTCCTTCGCTGACCTTTCCCGCCACGATGCCGGCCGATGGTTCCACCCCGGATTCTCCGGCGAACGTGTGCCCTCTCTCGCCGCCGTCCTGCGCGACCTTCCTCCGGATATGGGGATCAACATTGAAGTGAAGCCTGACGGCGACAGGAGGCCTCTTGCGGTACTGGCGGCACGCCTGCGGGAAGTGATCCATGCCGGCCGCGGGGCACGGCAGGTGCTGGTCTCCTCCTTTCACCATCGATTCCTCCATGCCTACCGGCATGGTGCTCCCCGCGATCCCGTCGGGGTGCTTCTGCACCCGGTCCGCGACCTTATCCGGCGCCCCGTGGCCATTGCACGAAGGCTGGATGCGGCGTATATTTTCTGCAGCCGTTCACTTGTCCGCCGATCCATGATCGATGCCGCCCATGAGAAGGGGATCGGCATTGGCGTCTACACCGTGAACCACACGGCCATGATCCCCCGGCTCGGCCGCTACGGGATCGATCTGGTCTTTACGAATTTCCCGGCGGAGATCCGGGCCGCACTGGAGCGCACTTGAGGAGGAGACCATGACCCGACCGATGCTGTTCCCGCTGGTGACCGTCGTGGCCGCTGCGCTGATCCTCGCACTGGGGGGATGTGGCGGAGAGGCCGGGGACACCGCAACGCTGGACAGTGTCATCACGCGCACGGAATCTCTTGTTGAGGCCGGCAAGGACCGCGAAGCGCGGCGATATCTGCGGGCCGCACTGGAAACGAGGCAGGGCATTCGCGAAGGGAAGGCCGTGGCGGCGGGATCGCGGATGCTTGCCGAGTTGTACGCGGCATCGGCATTCTACGACAGTGCGCATGTGTTCTACGACAGAGCAGCGGATGCCTACAGGGGCCTCGCCCAACGCGGAAACGCCTATGACATGGCGATCGCAGCGGGAGAACTGGATATCCGCTCCGGCAGGCCCGGCCGCGCACGGCTGCAGTATGAGGAAGCGTTGCGCCTCGCACAGGTGTTCGGTGATAGTGGGTCCGCACATACCATCCGTCTGGCGCTGATCCCTGTGTATGCGGCGCTGGAAGACCGCGACGCAGAGCGTGACGCGCTGTCGCGATTGTATGCCACGGCACGCGCGCGTCAGGACCGCGCCGGAGAAGCGCAGATCGAATATGCCGCGGGTCTTGCCAGTGCCGGGCGCGGCGCGCATGATGACGCTGCCGCCGCATTCCTCCGTACCGTGACCCTTGCCGATGGGGCAGGGGACTCGCTGCTCGCCACGAAGGCCTTGATGCAGGTGGGCATCACGCTGGACCGGACGGGGCAGACGCGTGAAGCGTTGGCCACGTTCGGCAGCGCGCTCTCCCGCTCCGGCTTGCTGCGCTACCATACCGACCTTGCCACCGAGCTGCTGGTCCGCGTCGGCAATCTGTACCTCCGTACCCGCGACTTCGCGCAGGCAGCGCGCTTCCTCCGGTCGGCCGAGAAGATCGCCAATGCATCGCAGGATGCACTCCTTGAAGCGTATCTGATGGTGCAACTCGGCCATGCCGGATATGCCACGGACAAAGCCGCGGCGATGCAAAGCTACCGTTCGGCATATGATCAGTTCCGGTCATTCCGGTATGCACCCGGGATCGCCTATGCGCTCTCCACCCTTGCCGCCATCGCGGAACAGGAGAACCGGCTCACCGATGCGTTGCAGCTCTTCACGGCGGCCGTTGCCGAACAGGAGAAGTGTCTCACCGTGCGCGCGCCATCGTCACTCTATCGTGATTGTGAGATGTCCGGTGCGTGATCCCGGGGAAGACCCATCGCAGGGGCTCGTTGCGCTTCTCCTCCAGCTCAGCCGTACCGATGAAGCATTCCTGGCACAGCAGCGGCGCACCGTCCGGGCAATGATGCTCCGGCTGAGCCCGGGTGTCTTCAGGATCGGGGAAGCGGACCCGGATTCCGTGCTGTCGTTCTGTGCGGACCAGCAGGCGCTCCATCGCGGGGCGGAATATCAGCAGGAACGTGTGCTGGCGAGAGCGTCCTCGCATGTCCCGGTGCGCGAAGACATCCTTGGCGTGATGGAACGTGCGACCATTGGTATCGCGGAAGCCGCGGAAGACATCGCGCGTCTCGCGCCCGAGTTCCTTCCGCTTGCCCGCTTGCCGGAGGAACTGCCATCCGATGTTCAGAAACGGGTTCCAGCGAACAGCGCACTGCTCACGTTCATTCAGGGAAGGCGTTCGGTCTCGGTTGCGGTCATCACCTCCGCGGGCAGCACGGTCCGTGTATCCGTGCAACCACCGGACAGGATCGCGCAAGCGATCGATGCGTATCTTGCCGCACTGCGTGCGCAGACTGTGGATGGAGAAGAGGGAGGGAAACCCAGGCCTCCGCAGGGTGTTGAGGTTCAGACGCTGACCCGGACGCTGTACGAAGCGTTGCTTCTGCCGGTGGAGCCGCTGCTGAAGCCGGGGATGCGGTTGTTCGTGCTGTTCCCCGAGGGGATGCAGCCGTTCCCGATCCACGCCCTGCGCCGTGCGCCTGTTCCGGGTTCGCCCTATCTTATTGAGCGATCCCCGGTGCAGTACCTCACCGGTCTGCGATTTCCCTCCACGAGTACGCCGGGAGTTCCTGCGTTCGTGACCTGTGCAGGCTTTGCCGGAACGTCGCCGTGGGATGTGGAGTATGAACTCCGTGATATCCGCTTCTTCTTCAAAGATGCACGGATGCTCTTCCACCGGGATGCGACGCTGGATTCTCTCCGTGCGGTCCGGTCGGATGTGCTGCATCTGACGCTGCCGATGGACTTCGGGGTCCGTTCCCCGCTCGCCGGCCGGTTCCTCCTGTCGGATGGAGAATCGCGGGAAGGGAGCCGGTCCATTCCCCTGAGCATGCTGACGACATTCCCTGCGGTGCGGATCGTCGTGGTCTCGTCGCTCAGCACGGGGATCCCGTCGTTCGATGCCCTGGTGCCGTTCGCGCTCGGTGCGAATGGTTCCGGGACGATCGTGATGAACGTGTTCATGCCGACGCGCGGGGCGAAGAAAGCATTCGGGGAGTTGTTCTATACGGCGTTGCTGCAGGGGGTGTCTGCGGAGGTTGCCGTGCAGAAGGCTCAGGTGGAGATGATCAGGGGGAAACAGTTTTCCACGCCGGCGGCGTGGGGAGCGTACATGGCGTGGACCATGAACTAAGAATTACGAACCAAGAATTCTTAGTTCTTAATTCAGCTTTCCTAGCGGCGTCGCACTTTGATGCTGCCGAGTCCGGAGTCGATGTTGATGTTCATCCGGCCCTGGGCCTTGTGGTAGTTCGTGGAGATGTACTGGTTCTCGCCCTCGGGCTGGAAGTCGTGGTCGCAGTCGAGGCGTGACACCCAGCTGTTCTCGTAGATCACCCGGGCACCGATCTCTTCCGGGATGATGATCGTGACCAGCCCCAGCCCCACTTCGATGTCCACATCCACTTCGTTCTTGAGTGCCCCGCCGAAATCCAGCGTGTAGGACCCCATCCCGCCCTGGAATCGCAAATGGCGGAAGTTGGCGTTGCCGAGGTTGCGCGCGTCGAACTTGCTCACCCCCGACTCGATGTTCATGTTCTCGATCGTCCCGCTGTTCTCCTGGTCGAAGGCGAGCGTGACATCACTGGCACCGGTGGAGAGGTTGAAGTCCTTCACCTGCAGGCCGGACAGATTGAAATCGCCACGGCCCACGCCCAGTTCGATATCGAAGGAGATGGGGATCGCATCCGTGAACTTGAGGAACCACTTCCCCTTGTCGAACCGTTCGAGGTTGAAGGAGTAGTGGTTGCCGTTCTTCTCCATCTTCTGCTCGCCGAGCGTCATGTCCAGGAACCCGACCCGGTTCCGTATGGCATATTCCACATCCACGACATTGCTTTCCTCCTTGTCGGAGGACGCCTCGGCGATGAGGATCTTGCCTGATTCCCCGCGTCCGATCAGCACCGTGCCGAAGGCTGAAGAGAGATTGACCTTCAGTTCCTTCTCCGTGGTCCGGCCGATCTCACGGTTGACGCCTCCGTTCTCTCCGGAGGCGGCGGTGGCCGCCGCGACGAGGGCCGTACAGGCCAGCACTATGATGGGTGATGTACGCATGGTCTTCTTTACAATGGTACGGCAGCGTGCCGGGGAATGTTACGTGGTCTGCAGAGCGGGCGCCCGCAGCGGTGATGGCCCGTCAGGAATGCCGCCAGGAGGGCTCGTGCAAACGATGACATGCCGGGGGGCCGGCAGGGTCAATAATGCCTGATCTGGTGGCGGAGTTGCTTGTACAACAGCT
The DNA here is from genome assembly GCA_016707525.1 of Ignavibacteriota bacterium. Taxonomy (NCBI): domain Bacteria; kingdom Pseudomonadati; phylum Ignavibacteriota; species Ignavibacteriota bacterium. The sequence goes on along the minus strand of JADJHP010000008.1, from coordinate 253,951 downwards.
CGCGGGCCCGAAAGATGTGGGCTTTGACGGTCCCGATCGGGAGTTTCAGCATATCCGCGATCTCTTCGTACGACCGTTCGTCGCTGTGGCGGAGCATGATCACACGGCGGTACTTCTCGGGGAGCTGGTCGATGGCCGACTTCAGCATCACCGCACGCTGGTCGCTGATCAGCTCCTTGTCTGCTTCGTAGGAATCGTCGGGGAGTTCGAAGGTATAGTCGCTGTCCTTCGATTCTATCGGCTTGTCGATGGAATACATCTGCAGCTTGCGCTTGCGGATGAAATCGATGGAGTTGTTCGTGGCGATCTTGTACAACCACGTGGAGAACGCGAACTCCTCGTTGAAATTCTTGAGCGACCCGAACGCCTTGATGAAGGCCTCCTGGGTCAGGTCCTCCACCTGTTCCCGGTCGTGCACCATGCGGAAGATGAAACTGAAGATCGCGTCGTGGTACTTCTTCATCAGCCGCGTGTACGCCGCATCATCACCCGCGAGGGCATCTTTGATGAGCTGGGAGTCCTCGGAGCGCGAATCCAGCCTTCTCTGTTCCTTGGGATCAATGGACGGAGCGGGTGCCGGACGGGACTTCTGGGATGTGGATCGGGTGCGGGGCATAGTATCGGAAAAAGTTACAGAAAAGGGTCATAAGGTGCAAGGAGACCCGTTGCTTCGCTTGGTGAAAATCCGTACGTTATTTCATGTTTCTGACACTGGAAGGCATAGATTTCTCAGGAAAAAGCACACAGGCGAAGATGCTTGTGGATGCCCTCTCCGGCGAGAGGGCTGTCTGCTTTTTGCGAGAACCCGGGGGGACGCCCATTTCCGAACGCATCCGGGACATCCTCCTCGACAAAAAGAACCTGGAACTGACGGACCGGGCGGAACTGCTCCTTTTTTCGGCCAGCCGCGCGCAGCTTGTCGCAAGCGTCATCAGACCGGCCCTCGCGAAAGGGGAGATCGTCATTTGCGACCGGTATTACGACTCCACGACGGCATACCAGGGTGCCGGGCGGGGGCTTCCGATGGATGCGGTCCGTACCATCAACACGTTCGCAACAGGCGGCCTTGCTCCGGATCTGACGCTCTTCATCGACATTCCCGTGGATGAGATCGAACGGCGCCGTGCGGCGGCAGGCAAAGGCTTCGACCGCATGGAAGCGGCGGGCCGGGAGTTCTTTCAGCGGGTCCGCGATGGGTATTTCGCCCTTGCGGCCGCCGAGCCGGGCCGGTTCGTGCGCATCGACGGCACGCGCCCACCCGAAGACGTGCACGCAGGGGTCATGGCGGCGCTCAGAGCGTCACCACGATATCAGGTACACACTCCATGATGAGGGATCGAATGAAGGTGGCAACGAGGAAGACCGGAGACCAGCGCATCGCAGCGGCAGGCATCATCGCCGCCGTACTCCTCTTCACGGGTTTCATGATGGCACCGGACAGCGACATGCTCCTGAAGATCAGCAAGAGCATCGACGTGTTCGGGCGCGTGTACAAGGAAGTGGCCACAAGCTATGTGGATGAGATCGACCCCGAGAAGTTCATGGAGGCCGGTATTGAAGGGATGCTCGGCACGCTCGATCCCTATACCGTGTACATCGGCAAGGACGACGGCGATGAAGTGGATCTCATGACGAGTGGCAAGTACGGCGGCATCGGCGTGACGATCGGGACACGTGACGGCTTCGTGCGCGTCATCTCGGTGATGGATGGGTACTCCGCGCAGCGGCAGGGGATCGTACCCGGCGACCGGTTCATCGAGATCGGCGGTACGAAGGTCGACGGCCTGAAGCCGGACGAGATCCGCAACCTCACGCGCGGCGATCCGGGCAGCGAGGTGAAGGTGCTGATCGAGCGTGACGGTGAAGCGAAACCTCTGGACTTCGTCCTCATCCGCGAAGAGATCCAGGTGAAGAACGTCACCTACAGCGGGATGCTTGAGAATGGTATCGGCTACGTGCGCCTCGAACGGTTCTCGCGCCGGGCCGGCGATGAGGTGCGTCAGGCGATCAAGGAACTGAAACTGAACGGTGAATTGAAGGGGTTCGTCCTCGACCTGCGTGGGAATCCCGGCGGGCTTCTCGATGCCGCCGTCGATGTCGTGAGCAAATTCGTCCCGCGTGGCAGCCTCGTTGTCAGTACGCACGGACGCCGTCAGGAAGCCGACAAGAAATACGCTTCCACCGAAGAGCCGTTACTGTCCTCGATACCGCTGGTGGTCCTCACGGACCGGAACAGTGCGAGCGCGAGTGAGATCGTGGCCGGCAGCCTGCAGGACCTGGACCGCGCGCTCATCGTTGGGACGCGCTCGTTCGGCAAGGGGCTTGTCCAGACGATCGTGCCGCTGAACTACGGGGCACAGTTGAAGATCACGACCGCACGGTATTACATCCCGAGCGGACGCAGCATCCAGGAGATCGATTACATGCACCGCGACAAGAACGGGGTCTTTGCGGTGACGCCGGACAGTCTGCGCCGCGAATTCAAGACCGTGCACGGGCGGAAGGTGTATGAGCACGGCGGCATCTCTCCCGACTCGACGGTGGAATTCCACCAGGGAGGCCCGATGGTGCGTGAGCTGATCCGCAAGGCGATGGTGTTCAAGTTCGCGAACCGGTATGTGAATGAGCATCCAAAGGATTCCATCACCGCGGTGACGCCGGCGATCCTCGCGGCGTTCAAGGCCTTCCTGGAGAAGGAGAAGTTCGATTTCCAGGAGGACAGCGAGAAACATGTGGGAGAGCTGAAGCGTATCGCGGACAACTCGCACTACCATGCGGACATCCTGCGCGACATCGAACAGCTCCAGAAGGCGCTGCAGAAGGAGAAGGAGCGCGGGTTCGAGCGCTATGAGAAAGAGATCACCGACGAACTGCATATCGAATTGATGGCGCGGAAGAAGGGGGAACGCGGACGCATCGAGGCCTCGTTCCGGACGGATCCGCAGATCACTGCAGCCATCGGATTGCTGCATAACAAGAAGGAATTCTCACGCCGGATCGGCGGATAGGGCCCCGTCCATGGAAATCCTCCACGTGGTCCTCCTGTTGCTCGGCGGTTGTTTCGCCGGATTCCTGGCCGGATTCTTCGGGGTCGGCGGCGGGCTCGTCCTCGTGCCGATCCTTCTGGTGTACTATCAGGCCATCAACGTGACGTCGTTGGTCTCGACGCACATGGCCCTCGCCACAAGCCTGCTGATCGTGGTGTTCGCATCGCTCTCCTCCGCGATCCAGTACCGGCGGAACGGGCATGTGGTGTGGAAGGCCGTGGTGTGGATGGGTGCGACGAGTGTTGTCGGCGGGATCATCGGCGCCATCCTTGCGGGAGGCATGCAGGGGAAGACGCTGCGCCAGATCTTCGCCGGCGTGGTGATCGTCTCGGCGTTGCGCATGCTGATCGACACGCGCAAACAGAAGTTCGAAGAGATGCCCCCGTTACAGGCACCACCTCTGCTGGGGACGGGCTTTCTGGTCGGGCTGCTGTCCGCACTTGCCGGGGTCGGAGGCGGGGTCCTGTCGATCCCCGTGATGCACTCCGTGCTGAAATTCCCGTTGAAGAAGGCCCTGGGCACGTCAAGCGCGACGATCGTCATCACCGCGTTCGCCGCGGGCATTGGCTATGTGATCAGGGGTTGGACGAACACGCTCGTGCCGGCAGGCACGCTGGGGTATGTGGACTGGCTCACGGCGCTGCCGCTCATCGTGGGTTCCATCCCGATGGCCGCCGTTGGTGCGAACGTTGCGAACAAGATGAAGGTCACCCGGCTGACACAGATCTTCGCTCTGTTCCTGCTCGTCATCGCGATGAAACTGCTGTTGTTCTAGCCCCCCGCTATCGCAGAACCACCAGGCTGCGGCTTTCCACGACACCCGCCGCCTGCAACCGGGAGAGGTACGCGCCGCCCGGGAGTCCCCGGGGCATCGAACCATACCATACCTCCCCCGCATCATCACTTTCTCTCCCAAAAAAAACAAACACAAAAAAAATTTCAAATTCCCCCCCCCGAAAAAAAACAAAACCCAAACCTCAAGAAGGAAAGAAAAAAAATCAAAAAATTCCCCCAAAACAAAAACGTCGGGGGGGGCGGGGGGAAACAAAACAACCGGCGAGTCAAAGAAAAACCCCTTACTCTCCCCCAAAGCCCAAAACCAAATCCGGTCCCGCGGGCGGGGGGGAGGCGACGACGTCCTTTCCGGGGAAGCTATTAACAGGGGGAGGAAAGGGGGGGGGAGAAAACGGGGGAGAGCTCCTTCAAAAGAAACCCCACGGAACGGGAGGCAAACCCCGGCCCCCCGGCCGGGGGAAAAGGAGGCGGGGGGAAACAAAGCCCCGGCCCCCCCTCTCCCCGGGAAGCCGGCGGGGCCCCCGCGGGCCGGGGGCGGGGGAAGGGGGGGGCCCCCGGGGGCCCCGGGGAACCGGCCCAGTCTCGACCCGATCATTGCGAGGACCGCTCGAAGGTCCTCCGGTCTGTTCACGAAGTCCAGGCCGTCCGATTCCACCACCAGCAGTTTCCCCTTCGTGTACCGTGCGATCCACGATTCGTAGTGCCCGTTGAGCTGTTCGAGGTATTCGCGGCGGATGGATTTCTCGAAGTCGCGCCCGCGCAGGGAGATCTGATGCAGCAGTGTGTCCACGTTCGCCCGCAGGTACACCAGCAGGTCCGGCGGATGCAGATACTCGGTCATCACATCATAGAGCGCGAGATAATTCTCATAGTCGCGCTTTTCCATGTTCCCGATCTCATACAGGTTCCTGGCGAAGATCTCGGCATCCTCGTAGATCACACGGTCGAGTACGACGGAATTGTTCCCTTCGGTGATCGACTTGTGCGAACGGAAGCGGTTGGAAAGGAAATACACCTGCAACTGGAACGACCACCGTTTCATGTCGGCGTAGAAATCGCTCAGGTACGGATTGTCCTCCACCGATTCGAACATCGGTGTCCATCCGTTCGCCTCGCTCAGCAGGCGGGTGAGTGAGGACTTGCCGGAGCCGATATTCCCGGCTACCGCAATGAAGGCTTTCCCAGTGGTCATGGTCTGTTCCGGTGAATGAATGACGAGAGGATCTGGAGTCCATCCACGGCCCGCGGGCCCGGACGGGAGACGATATCGGCGTCGATGCGGTGGACGCGCCCGTTCCGTACGGCGGAGAGGCGTTTCCATTCGGGGTACATCTGCACAAGGGCTTCGGGGGTCGAGAGCACATCGGACATGACGAAGATGACGTCGGGGTCGTCGTGGACGACCGCCTCGCGGTTCAGGGTCGGATAGGTCATCTTCACGCCGGCAGCGACGTTCTGCGCTCCGGCACGCGTCAGCAACTCGGTGATGAATGTCCGGTCCCCTGCGGCAATGAGCGGCTGAATGGAGACGAGCAGCAACGCACGCGGGGCGTTCGGCGTGTTCGCCCCGGCAATGGCTTTCTCCCGTGCGCGGAGTACACGGATCACCTTCGCCGCACTGTCCGCGTGTCCGCTGAGCGTCCCGAGCATGGTGAGCGAACCGTAAATGCCCTCCAGCGACCGGGGGTTGGTCACGGCAACGGGAACGCCGAGCGCGGTCAGATGGGAGAAGTCCTCCCGCAGGTTCCCTTCCATGCTGACGAGGATCAGGTCGGGCCGGAGCGCGGCGATGGTTTCGATCGATGGCGTCGTCATGCCGCCGACACGGGTCTTCAGTTTCGTTTCGGCCGGATAGTTGCAGTAATCCGTCACGCCCACCACCTGGAACCCGGCGCCGATGGCGAAGAGCGACTCGGTGATGCTGGGGGCCAGCGATACGATGCGCTGGGCGGGCGCGCGCAGGGACACGGTGCGGTGGAGGTCATCGGTGACCGCCACCTGGGCGATTGCCACGGATGAACCGAGAAGGCACAGTGCGAACGCAAGGCGGATCGGAACAGATTGCAGCATGAGGCCTACGATAGGGTGGATCACATTGGAGAGAAAAGATACGGGGAAGGAGAGCAGGAATCAATACAGAAATATCGAGGAATGGATGCTGAAAAATGGAGAACGGATGATGGAGAACGAAGAAGAGAGAATGAAGAGACGAAAAAGGAAGAACCCCAGAACGACATACAGCGGGAAATGAAGGGAGAGAACGCACTCTCCCTTCATTCCCGTTTCGATCATTGGCGTCCGTGCTTGCTAATAGCTATCTCCGGAGATCACCACTTTTCCCTTGAACGCCCTGTAGATGAAGATCGTATAGGCGATCACCAGCGGCATGCCGATGAGCGCGATCACGAGCATCGTGGTCAGGGTCGCCTCGCTCGAGGAAGCGTTATAGATGGTCAGGCTGAGGGACAGATCGTCCAGTGCGGGCACGAGCCGCGGGAAGAGGCTCAGCGCACTCAGGCCGATCATCATCGCAATGGTCACCGACGATGCGGTGAACGCCCGCCCGTACCGCCCTGCCTTCGCCGCGACCGGAATGAAGAGGCAGGCGGCAAGCAGCACGAGAAACAGGACATAGAAGAGCGGGTTCGAGAGCATCCCTTCAAAGAGGAACGGCGACTCGAACATCGTGGCCAGGGTCGCGATAAGATACAGTCCGACGGTCGACATCCACAGCGGGGAGATCCAGCGGATGATCCGGGCCTGAAGTCCGCCTTCGGTCTTCATGGCGAGATAGATCGCTCCGTGCATCGTGAACAGCACGAGGCTCAGCACGCCGATGAGGACGGCATACGGATTCAGCAGGGTGAAGAACGATCCCGTATAGTTGTGTGCGGCATCCAGCGGGATGCCGCGGAGGATGTTCCCGAAGGCGACGCCGAACAGGACGGCGGGGAGGAGACTGCCGATCCCGAAAGCGACGTCCCATGCTTTCTTCCAGCCCGGGGAGTCCACTTTGCCGCGGAACTCCATCGAGACCGCCCGGAAGATCAGCGCAACGAGCAGCAGCATCAGTGCAAGATAGAATCCGCTGAAGACGGTTGCATACACGATCGGGAACGCGGCGAACAATGCGCCGCCGCCCGTGAGCAGCCACACTTCATTCCCATCCCACACCGGGCCAATGGCGTTGATATGCACCCGGCGCTCTTCTTCGGAGCGTGCGAAGAGGTGCAGCACCCCGACGCCCAGATCGAAGCCGTCGAGGATGGCGTAGCCGATGATCAGCACGCCGACGAGGAGGAACCATATCATGTTCAGGTCCATTATGCGACGGCCTCCTTTCCGGTCAGCGGGGCGGGTCCGTGTTTCACCTTCTTCACCAGCAGGTACACATACAGCGTCCCGAGGAGAAGGTACACGGCACCGAACAGAATGATCGAGAAGAGGATCTCGCCGGCGGAGACGGTGATGGAAGCCGCTTCGCTGGTGCGGAGGAGTTTGTAGACGATCCAGGGTTGGCGTCCGACCTCCGCGGTGATCCAACCGAGCTGGCACGCGATCAGGGGAAGAGGGATCGACCAGAGGATGACCTTGAGGAGCTTCGGGCTGTTCCAGAGGGTTCCACGCCAGATCTTGTACGTGGCCACTGCGGTCAGGAGGATGAAGAACATGCCGAGCACCACCATATTGTGGAACGACACGAAGGTCAGCCACAGGGGCGGGATCTCGTCCGGGGGGAACTCGTTGATCCCTTTGATCGGGGCCTTCGGATCGCCGAACGCGAGCCAGCTGAGCAATCCCGGGATCTCGATCGTACCGTGCAGGGTGGGTGGCACCGTGGTCGGAACAGCGAAGAGGACCATGGGTGCACCGTCCGCCGACGTGTAGAGGCCTTCGATGGCAGCGAACTTCTCGGGCTGGGTTTGGGCCACCTGGCGTGCGTGTTCGTGGCCGAGCGGCATCAGTTCCAGGACCGATGCGACGAGTCCGAACACCATGGCGACGGTCATCGCCTTCTTCGCGAACGCCGTCTCGCGGTTCTTCAGCAGGTAATAGGCGGCGATACCCGCCATCATGAACGCGCCGCTGATCAGTGCGGCGTCGACGGTATGGAAGTACCGGATCATGGTGGAGGGATTGAAGACCGCTTCGGCGAAGCTGGTGAGTTCGGCGCGGCCGTTGCGGAGGACGTACCCTGCGGGTGTCTGTTGCCAGGAATTTGCGACGATGATCCAGAAGGCCGACAGGGTGGAGCCGAGGGCGACCATCAGCGCGGAGAACCAGTGCACGCCTTTGGAGACGCGGTTGCGGCCGAACAGATAGAGGCCGAGGAAGCCGGACTCGAGGAAGAACGCGAAGACGCCTTCCGCGGCGAGCGGTGCACCGAAGATATCGCCGACGAACTTGGAATACTGCGCCCAGTTCGTGCCGAACTGGAATTCCATGACGATCCCCGTGGCCACGCCGACGGCGAAGGTCAATCCGAGTACTTTGCCGAAGAAGATGCCGATGCGGGTGTAGACCTCATCTTTCTTCCTCCAGCCAAGGGTCTCCACGACCACGAGGAGCCAGGCAAGGCCGATCGTGATCGGGGGGAACAGAAAATGGAACCCGACCGTCAGTGCGAACTGCAGGCGGGCCAGAAGTACTGCATCCATACAGGGCCTCCTTACGAGGGATTGGGTTAGAAAAGGATGGAGCCGCTGCGGGGAACCGCAGGCGGACATCCGTGTGGCGATGATCCGGCAAGATCGGCCAGCGTTCGAGCGGCCAGGATCTCACGGAGTTTTTGCTGCGCTTCACACCAGACAGAATGAACTGCGCACGTCGGGACGCGATGGCATACCCCGGGATCGGCGATGCATGCGTTGAGTGTAAGGGTCCCCTCGATGCACTCGATCACGTGGAGCAACGTGATGGTGTTCGCCGCCCGTCCGAGAGCGACACCACCGCGATTTCCTCGATACGATGCAACCAGACCACCATGAGAGAGTTGCGAGATGATCTTGCGCAGGAATGTCTCGGGGACTTCCCAGTCGCGGGCAATGTCCGCGATCTGTGCGGTCGCGTCTGGGGGCAGTGTGGCGAGATGGATCATTGCCCGCACTGCATATTCGCCGGTCATCGTGAGCTGGAGCATGGGGATAAGCATGTATAGGCAAATCACATGCCAAACAAGACAATACTTGTCCTATTTGAGGGTCGATCAGAAATCTGTCAATTGCCTTGCCCGGTGGATCGCAAGGAGCAGGAGGGCCCGGTTCATTTTCAAAAATGGGAAACCGCTGCAGAATCGTTCGCACGATTGAGAAATCCCGGCGGGCGGTGACGACCGCTCCTTGACCGCGCGCGGAGGATCGGGTTTTCTGCAATGAACGTCACCCCCGTGCAGACGCGAACCCATGCCACTCTCATCCACTCACCGGATACCATCCGGTGTGCGGTCCCCCGTGTGAGGCCCGCTGCCTCACGTACGTTGCTCTTCGAAGCTGATTCGTTGCCTCAGATGAGTTTCTATTCATCATTTTGGTGATTTGGGCCCCCGCTGGTGGGGAGTGTGGTTGACAATCCCCCACATAATTCCGTACCATTGAACACCCTATGGACAAATTCGTGATCCGGGGCGGCAAGCCCCTTACCGGCACCGTCAGCATCAGCGGCGCCAAGAATTCTACGCTCGCATTGATGCCCGCCGCACTTCTCGCGGGCGGCACATTCCACTTGAAGAACACTCCCGCCCTGCGGGATGTTCATACCATGGCCGCATTGCTGCGGTCGATGGGCGCCCATGCCGAGCTGAAGGACCACCTCCTGACGCTCGACACCACCGGCGTGAACGTGTACGAGGCTCCTTACGAGCACGTGAAGAAGATGCGGGCATCGATCTATGTGCTCGGTCCGCTCATCGCACGGTTCGGCCGCGCGCGCGTCTCGCTCCCCGGCGGCTGCGCCTGGGGCCCCCGCCCTGTGAATCTTCACATCGAAGCGATGAAGAAGCTCGGCGCGGAGATCGATCTGCATGAGGGGTATATCCATGCACGTGCGGGGCGGTTGACCGGCGCGCGCGTCCACTTCGACGTGTCCAGCGTCGGGGCGACGGGCAACACGATGATGGCCGCGGTGCTTGCCCGCGGGACCACGCTCATCGACAATGCTGCCATCGAGCCCGAGATCACCCAGCTTGCGGAATTCCTTGTGTCCATGGGAGCGAAGATCAACGGCGTCGGCACCAGCCGCCTCGAGATCCAGGGCGTGGATGCACTGCACGCTGCCGACATCGAGACGATCCCGGACCGCATCGAGGCCGGCACGTTCCTGGTGGCAGCGGCACTCTGCGGCGGCACCATCACCCTCACGGGCGTCGAACCCCTGCACCTCGATGCCGTCATCGGAAAACTGGAAGATGCCGGTGCCCGTGTCACGATCGAGGGCAGAACCATCACGCTCTCCGCACCGCGTACGCTCACTGCGGTGGATGTGACGGCGAATATCTATCCGGGTTTTCCCACCGATATGCAGGCGCAATGGACCGCGCTCATGGCGCTGACGGACGGGACCTCCGTGGTGACCGACACGATCTATTTCGATCGTTTCAAGCATATCCCTGAAATGATCCGCCTTGGCGCCGACATCGAAGTGAAGGACAACGCGGCCATTGTCCGCGGTGTCCGGCGGCTCACCGGCGCCAAGGTGATGTCCACCGACCTGCGTGCTTCGGCATCGCTCATCCTTGCCGGCCTTGTCGCCGAAGGGACCACCGAGGTCCTGCGCGTGTACCATCTGGATCGAGGCTACGAAACGATCGAGAGGAAACTCCGTGCCCTCGGAGCCGACATCGAACGCGTTGCCGGGGAAGAATTCTGACCCGGCACGCTCCATGACCGCATCACCGCCGCACCGTCGCATCCTGTTCGTTGCGGCAGGGATCTATGCGGCCCTTGCCGTCCTCTGCACGCTGATCCCGCTGTTCGACCATCCCGGCTTCGAGTTCGCCTTCGTGTTCGCGATCGCCGGGCCTCTCGTCGCGGGCTGCATCACCATCATGCGTGCCTCCCGGCGCTACCACGCCGCAGAAGGAGCACTGCCGTTCTCCGTCCTGCGCGAGTTCTCCGCCGCGCTCGGCATCAATCTCGCCCTGCTCATTGTCCCGCTGACGATCATCTTCCTCAACGGACTCCGTGTGCCGCTGTGTGATGTCGGGGAGGGGATCGCATTCTTCTTCCTTCTGCCGGTGGCCGGGGTGTGCTTCGCGGTTGCCCTCGGACTCTTCTGCACCGTCCACTACCGCTGGCCGAAGGCCATGTTCGCCGCGGTGTTCCTCCTCTCGATCGCGTATGCGGGGTATCTCGGGTACGCAACGCCCGCGATCTTCTCCTACAACCTCTTCTACGGCTACTTCCCCGGACTGTCCTACGACGAGCTTCTGCCGCTGGAATGGCCACTCATTGCCTACCGGGTCTTCACTCTCGGCGTGGCAGCGCTGCTGGTATGGCTGACGGCGCTCATCGTCGAGCACAGCCGGCCGGGCGACAGTGTGGTACGCAAGGGATACACGCTGGTGCGCACGTTGTGGAAGGAGTACCTGCACGTGGCGCTGGGCATCCTGGCCCTCCTGTTCCTGCTTGTCGTGTTCCGTTGTGAGCTCCGATGGGAATCCACCGCGGGCGTCATCCGTGCGCGCCTCGGTGGCCTCACAGAGACACAGCATTTTTCGATCTACTACGATGTAGCCACGGTGACCCCTGCTGCTGCCGAGCGGTTGGGGGCCGAACACGAATTCCAGCTTGCGCGCATTCAGGAACAGTTCGTGCTGCCGCACGTCGAACGTATCGCCTCGTATGTGTATCCATCCGCGGAAGCGAAGCGGCGCGCGATCGGTGCAGGCCAGACCGAACTTGCGAAGCCCTGGCTCCGTGAGGTGCATATCACCGCGCAGAGTGTGGACGCAACATTGAAGCACGAACTGGTGCATGTCGTGGCGGCGCCGTTCGGGATGCCGCTCATCCATGCGAGTACCAGCCCGGGGCTCACCGAAGGCCTTGCCATCGCTGTGGAAGGGACATGGGGTGGCAGAACGCTCGCGGAACATGCAGCCCTTCTGCGGCGGGCGGGGTTGATGCCGCCGATGGAACACATGCTCGGCGCAACGGGCTTCATCGCACAATCGTCCTCTGTGAGTTATGTCCTCGCGGGTGCATTCGCGAAGCATCTCATCGACCGCTACGGGATGCGCCGCTTCCTCCTGGTCTACGGCAGGCCCTCCTATGAGGAGATCTATGGCCACGCTCTTCCCGATCTGATCGCCGGCTGGCATCGTTCGTTGGACAGCATCGCGTACGACCCCGCAGATTCGTTGACGGCCGATGTCCTCTTCCGGCGTCCGCCCCTGCTCGGCAAGGTCTGCGTGCGTCTGTACGCACGCCGGTTGCGGGAAGCGCAGCGCCTCGTGGCAGATCACGACTATGACGGTGCGCTGCCCTTGTACCGGGACCTCGCAGCCGTGGGCGGGTACGAGGCCCTTGCCGGACTCATGAACCTGCGTGCGCGCCGGCAGGAGTACAACGCCGTGATCGACCTCTATGACTCCCTGCGGGCGCATGACCGTCGTCCATCGCGGTATCTCCCGCTGGCGATCGTTGCGGGTGATGCAGCATGGGCTCTCGGCGATCCGTTCCGCGCCCGTGCGCTGTATGCAACCGTCCGGACAGCGCATATCACCCCATCGCTCACCGAGACTGCGGCGATCCGGCTGCTTGCGATCGGGGACAGTGCGGCCGGTCCCGGGCTTCGCACGTTCTTCCTGTCCGATGCGTCGGACACCGCCCGTGTCCAGATGCTGATCGCGCCCACGAACACTCCCGGAGATTCGCTCCGGTGGTACCTGCGCGGGCGGCTGCTGTTCCGCATGCAGCGATACGACGAGGCGCGTCATTTCTTTGAGAGCGCCAGCTTCCGGGGCGCCGATCCCGTGCTCGAGAGGGCGCGCTGTGTTGCCCTCGGCGATGCCGAACTCCGTTCGGGCCGTCTGCAGTCCGCGCGTGCATCGTACTGGTCGGCCCTCAATTCTGATAGCCGTGCGGCCGCCGTCCTCGAGATCGACGAGCGGATCGCACGGTGTGAGTTCCTGGAGCACGACCAATGACGGCACCGTTCCGCCCGCAGCGTATCCTCATCACCCGTATGAAGTTCATCGGCGATGTCGTGCTGACGACACCGGTCATCCGTTCGCTCCGCCACGCGATCCCGGATGCCTACATCGCCTATATGGGTGATGCCGGTGCGGTGTCGCTCCTCGAGCAGAACCCCTCTCTCAACGAGATCATCCCGTTCGATTTCTCCGCGCCGACCCTTCGGGAGCAGCCGCGTGTGGCATGGCTCCTGCGCCGGAGGAAGTTCGACATGGTGATCGATCTCTTCGGCAATCCGCGCAGTGCGCTTCTCACGCGGCTTTCGGGTGCGCCCGTGCGGGTGGGGCTCGATCGTCCCGGCCGCGGACGCTTCTATACCGTGCGTGTGCAGGATGCCCCCCGCAGGAAGACCGCGGTGGAATTTCACGAACAGTTCCTGCAGGCGGTGGGCATCGAGCCCGTGTACCACACGCCGGAGATCTTTCTTTCGGATGGCGAGCGGCGTGCGGGCGAGGAAGTGTTGGGCGGAGGCGGACGCGTCGTTCTTCTTCACCCGGGGGCGACATGGCCGGCGAAGAGGTGGACGCCGGAAGGGTTCGCCGGGGTGGCGGCGCGGCTGCAGAAGGAGTTCAACGTTGAGGTCGTGCTGACGGGTGGCCCGAAGGACGTTGAGGTGGTTCAGAAGGTCGGTACGCTGGCGGGTGGCTCACTCCGGACGTTCATCGGGCTTCCGCTCCGGCAGCTTGCCGCCCTGTATGCTGCTGCGGCCGTGGTGGTGTCGAACGATGCCGGTTCGATGCACATCGCAGCGGCGGTTGGCACTCCCACGATCGGGCTTTTTGGCCCCGGGGAGGAGGATATCTGGTTCCCGTACGACCCGGCGTTGGGCCACAAGGCACTCCGCAGGGATGTGCCATGCCACCCATGTCACCTTGATCTCTGCACCCGTGAAGGGGACGGATACATGGAGTGCATGAAGTTGCTCACCGTGGATGAGGTCACGGGTGCGGTGGAAGGGGCGTTGAACCGTTCCATCCGTTGATTTTGTAATGTCTTTTGCCGTTCTTTTCAGGTCATACCATGACGTTCGAACCCAAGGAGAAGAGAAATAATGAAGACTACGATCATTGATGCCATTGCCCGCGAGATCCTGGATTCCCGCGGAAACCCCACCATCGAGGTGGATGTCGAGCTTGAAAGCGGTATCATCGGCCGGGCAGCGGTGCCGAGCGGTGCCTCCACCGGCGAAAATGAGGCCGTGGAGCTGCGTGACGGCGACAAGTCGCGCTACCTCGGCAAGGGCGTGTTGAATGCCGTTGAGAATGTGAACAATATCATTGCCACCGAGATCACCGGCCTCGATGTATTTGACCAGATCGGGATCGACACCCTGATGATCCAGCTGGACGGGACGCCGACCAAGGCCAAACTGGGCGCGAATGCGCTTCTGGGCGTCTCCCTGGCGGTTGCCAAAGCCGGCGCGTTGGCCACGGGCATGCCGCTCTATAAATATATCGGCGGCACGAATGCCAAGACCCTGCCGGTCCCGATGATGAACATCCTGAACGGCGGCAAGCACGCCGACAACAACGTGGACTGCCAGGAATTCATGATCGTGCCGGTAAAGGCCGACCGTTTCTCTGAAGGCCTTCGCATGGGCGTTGAAGTGTTCCATGCCCTGAAGGCTGTGCTCTCGAAGAAGGGTCTCAACACCGCGGTCGGGGACGAAGGCGGGTTCGCACCGACCCTCAAGTCGAACGACGAAGCCATCGAAGTGATCCTCGAAGCCATCACCAAGGCGGGCTACAAGCCGGGCGAGGACCTCTTCATCGCGCTGGACGTGGCCTCGTCGGAAATGATGGACAACGGCAAGTATCTCTTCTATAAGTCCGACAAGTCCACGAAGACCTCCGCCCAGATGGTCGCGTTCTACGAGAACTGGGTGAAGCAGTACCCGATCATCTCGATCGAGGACGGCATGGCCGAGGGCGATTGGGAAGGCTGGAAGCTGCTGACCGAAGCGCTGGGCAAGAAGGTCCAGCTGGTTGGCGACGATCTGTTCGTGACGAACACCCAGTTCCTGAAGAAGGGCATCGATATGGGTGTGGCGAATTCGATCCTGGTGAAGGTGAACCAGATCGGCACGCTCACCGAGACGCTCGATGCGATCGAGATGGCGAAGCGCGCAGGGTACACCACGGTCATCAGCCATCGTTCGGGCGAGACCGAGGATGCGACCATTGCGGACATCGCCGTGGCGACGAATGCCGGACAGATCAAGACCGGCTCGGCGAGCCGCACGGACCGCATCGCGAAGTACAACCAACTCATCCGGATCGAAGAGGCGCTGGGCGACACCGCCATCTATCCGGGTCTTGCTGCATTCACCAAAAAGTAAAAGACGATCATGGCGCAGGTCATCAAGTTTGGAACCGACGGATGGCGAGCGGTCATCGCCGACGATTTCACATTCGCCAATCTCGAGCGTGTGGCCCTGGCAACAGCGCGGTACTACAAGGGGCACAAGAAGATCCGCAACGGCATTGTGATCGGGTATGATGCCCGGTTCATGTCGAGGGAGTTCGCGGAAAAGAGCGCGGAAGTGATCGCCAATGCCGGCATCCTGGTGAAGTTGGCGGACGGTATCGTTACGACCCCGATGATCTCCTTACTGACGAAGATGGAGAACGCCGCGGGCGGCGTGGTCATCACGGCCAGCCACAATCCGTCGCGCTACAACGGCTTCAAGATCAAGGGCGATTTCGGCGGCCCGGCCCATCCGGAGATGATCGCGAAGGTGGAGAAGGAACTCGCGAAGGTCATGAAGTTGAAGACCGTCCCCGCGGGCAAGTTCTCCTTCAAGCAGCTGGTGGAGAAGAAGAAGATCGTTCCCATCAGCATGAAGAAGCGGTACCTTGATGACCTGGCCACGAAGATCAATATCGGTGCGATCCGCAGTGCGGGCATCCGGATCCTCTATGATGCGATGTACGGCGCCGCGCAGTCGGCGGCGCTGGACCTCGTACCCGAGATCACGATGATGCACGAGACATTCAACCCGTCGTTCGAGGGTGTGAACCCCGAACCGCTGGCCCACAACCTGGGCACACTGATGGCACGGGTGAAGAAGGAAGGATTCGGGATCGGCATCGCCACCGACGGCGATGCCGACCGGATCGGCGCGGTGGATGAGAACGGGAACTTCGTGGATTCGCACCGCATCTTCTCACTCCTCCTGAAGTACTTCGTGGAGCAGAAGGGGATGAGGGGCGAAGTGGTGAAGTCGTTCTCGGTCACCCAGATGGTGAATGACCAGTGTGCGAAGTACGGCCTCGTGATGCACGAGACCCCGGTCGGGTTCAAGCACATCTGCCGGCTGATGACGGAGAAGGATGTGTTGATCGGCGGCGAGGAGAGCGGCGGCCTGGGCGTGAAGGGACATATCCCCGAGCGCGATGGGATCTTCCTGGGCCTGATGTTGTGCGAGATGATGGCGGTGCGCAAGAAGCCGCTCGGTGCCCTGGTGCAGGAGCTCATGGACGAGTTCGGCCAGCACGAGTTCAAGCGTATCGACCTGCATACGACCGAGAAGGAAAAGGTCGCGATCATGAAGAAGTACACGCGCGGCGTGAAAGAGATCGCGGGGTATCCGGTGACGGGGCGGCTGGACACCGACGGGTTCAAGTTCTTCGTGGACCACGGATGGGTGTTGGTGCGCGCATCGGGGACCGAGCCGTTGATCCGCTTCTATGCGGAAGCGGACAGTATGGCGAAGGTGGACGCCCTGCTGGCCGCAGCGACGAAGATCTAGAATTCGGAAGACAGTGTGGTTCGGTCTGGTGCCCCCCGCGCCACGAAACCGCCGGGGGAAGCGCATTCATCAGACAGGTTTCGTGGCACAGGGGGCACGGACGGGGCCACACCCCCTGAAAGATCGTCGTGGTGTGCGAGAAGCTTCGGCATAGCGGGGACATGAGAAGGAAGAGTCGATGTCATCCATGATGTACTATACGATCATGCCCGACGGTACCGTGAAGCAGTTGAATCCCTTCACGGGCACCGAGGTGTGGGCTGTTGCCGGCCGGCGCAGCAAGCCGATCACCAATGAAGCCCCGGTGACCGCGAAACCGGTCGAGAAACACTCTCCCGAGGACTATTGCAGTTTCTGTCCGCCCCGGTATTACGAGACCGCCCCCGAAAAATCGCGCCTCATCTGCACCAACGGGCGGTGGGAGCGGATCGATCTGCTGGCGCCGGACCGGTATTTCGAGAGCACCGCCGAGTTCCGCCGCACCGGGAACATGTTCGAGATCGTGACGCTGGACTACTGGCGGAAGAATTATGCGTACAAGATGCCGGCATCGCGCGTGAAGTGGCGCGAGGACTATCTTGCCACCCCTGCCGGCCTGAAGCACATCACGGACATCGTGCATTACAAGCTGCACCGCGAGGGGAAGACCGACGAGCAGATGGAGAAGATGCCGCTGGCGGACAAGCTGGCGATCGCCGATGCGTTCTTCGGCGGCGGGCACGAGATGGTGATCGCGAAGCGGCACTTCAAGGATGATGCGAAGCTGGATTCGGACCTGTACTCTTCCGGCGAGATGACGGAGGATGAGCACTACTGGTATTTCAAGCTGACGATCGATTCGATCCGCGACATCACGATGAACAACCGCTATGTGCGGTACATCAGCGTGTTCCAGAACTGGCTCCGCCCTGCGGGGGCATCGTTCGACCACCTGCACAAGCAGCTGGTGTCGCTGGACGAATGGGGTGCATCGATCGGCGACCAGATCAAGATGGTGCGCGACGATGCGAATGTGTTCAATGAGTTCGGCGTGAACTTCGCCGCCCACCACAATCTGGTGTTCGCCGAGAACGATTATGCGATCGCGTATGCAGGCATCGGCCACCGCTACCCGACCATCGAGATCTACTCGCGGTCGCAGGCCGGGCGGCCGTACGAACATACGGATGAAGAGATCCGCGGGATGAGCAATCTCGTGCATGCCGTGCATGCGGCCATGGGGAGCGGGATCTCGTGCAACGAGGAATGGTACTATACGCCCATCGACGCGGTCTACAAGATGCCATGGCATGTGCTGATCAAGTGGCGCGTGAATGTGCCGGCCGGCTTCGAGGGGGGGACCAGCATCTTCATCAATCCGATGACGCCCATCGACCTGCGCGACAGAATGGTGCCGCGTCTCTACAAGTTGCGTGATGAAGGGAAGATCGGCTGGGCCCGTATCGCCGAAGAGTGCCGCGTCGATCCTAATCCGCTCAAGTACTATCTGAAGTGACCGGAGGCGGCGCATCCCGGCACCTCCTGCGGTTGCCGGCACTGCCTCCGGACTTGCCCTGCGTACACAACCATGATCGCTGCCGTCAATATCGCGCTGCAGTTCGGGGAGCGGTGTCTCCTCGACGACGTGACGTTCCATATCGGACCCCACGACCGTATCGGTCTCGTCGGCTCCAATGGCGCGGGCAAGTCCACGCTCCTCCGTATCCTTCTCGGCGAGAACACCCCTGATACCGGTGTCGTCACACGGGCGAAGTACGTGACGGTGGGGTACCTCCCCCAGGAAGGCCCCGCGCTCACCGGCCGCACGCTGTACACCGAAGTGGAATCCGTCTTCGCGGACATCATTCAGACCCAGCGCGACCTCACCGCGGTGCAGGAGGCGATGGCGAAGGAGCCGCCGGAGAGCGACGCTGCGCGCGAATTGCTCGAGATCTACGGCGAACTGCAGCACAAGCTGGAAGCTTCCGATAGTTTCCGCATCCAGTCGGCGATCGAGAAGGTCCTCATCGGCCTCGGGTTCACCGCTACGGACTTCCCGCGCCTGACCGAGGAGTTCAGTGGCGGCTGGCAGATGCGCATCGCGCTGGCGAAGCTCCTGCTGCAGCAGCCCTCCCTGTTGCTGCTGGATGAGCCCACGAACCATCTGGACCTCGACTCGCTGGAGTGGCTGGAAGAGTATCTCCAGACGTACGAAGGCGCGGTCATGATCGTGTCGCACGACCGCCGCTTCCTCGATACGATGACGAAACGGACGTTCGAACTCACCGGCGGAGAACTCATCGAGTACGCCGGGAACTATACGTTCTCGATGAAGGCGCGCGAGGAGCGCCGCATCCACCTCGAAGCGGCCTGGCGCAATCAGCAACAGCAGATCAAGCAGACCGAGCGGTTCATCGAGCGGTTCCGGTACAAGGCAACGAAGGCACGGCAGGTACAGAGCCGCATCAAGGCGCTCGACAAGATCGAACGCGTCGAGCTGGAAGACGACGAGAACGAGATCCGCTTCTCCTTCCCGCCGGCGCCGTCCTCCGGACGCGTCGTGATGACGCTGAAGGGGATCGTGAAGCATTACGATGCGCTGGAGGTCTTCAACGGGGTGGACTTCGAGGTCGACCGCGGCGACCGGATCGCGTTCGTTGGCGTCAACGGCGCGGGCAAGTCGACGCTCGCACGCATCATCGCCGGCGTGGAGCCGTACGACAGCGGCGAACGCCTGCCCGGCCATAACGTGTCCGTTTCGTACTTCGCCCAGCATCAGGCCGAAGAGCTGAACCCGTCCTTCGATGTGCTGCAGACCGTCGAGTCCGTTGCCACCGGGGATATCCGCACACGCCTCCGCTCGCTCCTCGGGTCGTTCCTGTTCACGGGCGATGATGTGTTCAAAAAGGTGAGCGTCCTGTCCGGCGGCGAGAAGAGCCGCCTGGCCCTTGCCAAGATGCTTCTCGTGCCATCCAATCTGATCGTGCTGGACGAACCGACGAACCATCTGGACATGCGCTCGAAGGCCGTTCTGCAGGAAGCCCTTGCCGCGTTCGAAGGGTGTCTGATCGTCGTGTCGCACGATCGCGATTTTCTGGATCCCCTGGTGACGAAGGTCGTGGAGTTCCGGAGCGGCAGTATCCGCACGTATCTGGGATCGGTGAGCGAGTACCTCGCGTCGCGGCACCGTGAGGCCACCGCGGCAGCATCGTCAGCAGCGGCGCAGCAACCGCAGGCTCTGACGGCGGCCGTCTCGGACCGTGACCGGAAGCGGCGTGAGGCCGAGATCCGGCAGGAGCGTTACAAGAAGGTCGGCCCGCTCCAGAAGAAGCTGGCGGTCGTGGAAAAGGCCATCGCCGCCCTCGAAGCCGAGAAAGCCGTGCTCGAAGAGACCATGGCGGACGTGGATCTGTACAAAGGCCCCGAGAAGATCCGCGAGGTGAATGCCGCGTACAAATCGGTCGGCGACAAACTGCAGGACCGCTATCACGAATGGGGCAAGGTGTCCGAAGAGCTCGAGCGCCTGATGGCACACTACGATGCGGAGATGGCGCGGATATGATGAAACGAGGTGATGCGATCACGCTCACGGTGGAGCGTTTCGGTGCGGAAGGGAAGAGTGTTGCCCGCGTGGAAGGGTTCGTCGTCTTCATCCCGGGAGGCATTCCCGGAGATACCGTGACGGCGCGCATCACGCGTGTCAGCAAGAACTTTGCCGAGGCACAGGTGATGGCGGTCCAGGTGCCGTCAGCGCTCCGCACGCAGCCCCGGTGTGCGTACTACGGGACGTGTGGTGGGTGTTCCTGGCAGCATCTGTCGTATGCCGGGCAGTGCGAGTTCAAGCGCCAGCAGGTCGTGGACGCTCTGGAGCGCATCGGTGGATTCACGGAGCCTGCGGTGCACCCCACGCTCGGCGCGGCGAACGAGTATTACTATCGCAACAAGATGGAGTTCTCGTTCGGCGTGCGGTGGCTCACCGCGGAGGAAATGACGCACCTCAAGGCGGAAGGGACGCAGAGCACGCCGGCCGATCAGTTCGCCCTCGGCCTGCATATCCCGCGGCGGTTCGACAGGGTGTTGGACCTGCGCGAATGTCACCTGCAGTCGGTGGAGAGCGCGACGATCCTGAATGCGGTCCGCGACTGGGCCCTCGCGAAGGAGCTCACGATCTACTCGACGTTCACGCACACCGGCTATCTGCGCAACCTGGTGATCAGGGAAACACGGCACACGGACCAGCGCATGGTGAACCTTGTGACGTCGGAAGAACGGCCCGCGTTGATGGACGAGTTCCGCGCCATGCTCCTCGACCGTTTCCCGTCCACGACCACGATCGTGAACAACATCACCGATCGGAAATCCCAGGTGGCGCTGGGCGACCGGGAGGTCGTGCTGCACGGGCCGGGATGGATCACCGAACGGATCGGAACGCGCTCGTACCGGGTGTCGGCGAATTCCTTCTTCCAGACCAACACCCTGCAGGCCGAGCGGCTCTATGACACGGTCCGTGCCTTTGCCGCGCTGAAGCCGCACGAGACCGCGTTCGATCTGTACTCCGGCACGGGGACCATCGCGCTGCATGTCGCTGATGATGCAGGGCAGGTGATCGGCGTCGAAGCCGTTGCTTCTGCCGTGGAGGATGCGCGCAGGAATGCCGAAACGCATGGCGTCACCAACTGCCGGTTCGTGCTCGGCGACCTGAAGGACCGTGTGCTCGACCGGGGTGTGGAAGCGGAGTTGCATGTGAAGCCGGATGTGGTGATCTGCGACCCGCCGCGTGCCGGAATGCACCCGGGGGTCGTCGCATCGATCCGTGCGCTTGCGCCGGCGCGGATCGTGTACGTCAGCTGCAACCCGGCCACGCAGGCGCGCGATCTGAAGCTCCTGTGCGATGAGGGGCTGTACGATCTGCGGGAATCGCAACCCGTGGACATGTTCCCGCATACCAATCATGTTGAGAACGTCGCGTCTCTGACCCTTCACGGAGGATCCTGATGCGGGTTGCGGGGGCAACGATCGCATTGAGTCTGCTGCTGCTGACGGCCGCTCTGGGGGGGGAAGGCGACCGGAAGATCATCTTTGCCGTGCGTACCACGCTGACCCCCGACGTGGATGGATGGCTGAACGATCCGTGCTGGCGCAAGGCGGTGCCGGTCACCGACTTCATCCAATACGATCCTGTCGAGGGTGAAGAACCTTCCGAACCCACCACCGTCCGCCTCCTCTACGATGACCATGCCCTCTATGTGGGCGTCGAATGCAACGACAGCGAGCCTGCGGGAGTTGTGAAGCGGCTCAGCCGCCGCGACCGCACCACGGAGGCCGATCGCTTCACCGTGATGATCGACTCCTACATGGATCACCAGACGGGTTTCGTTTTCTCCACGAACGTTTCCGGCGTCCAGAGCGACGGGATCCTGTCGCAGGGAGGGAGCGTCTACGATCTGACCTGGGATGCCGTCTGGTCGGTGCAGACCCGCCGCCACCGCAACGGATGGTCCGCGGAGTTCGCCATACCATGGAATGCCCTTCGCTTCGCCAGCAATGCATATCACTGGGGCATCAACTTCCGCCGGTACATCAGCCGCAAGAAGGAGACCCTTGAATGGGCGATGGTGCCCAGGAGCGAAACCTATGCGATCCCCCGCTGGGGGATGGTCCAGGGGCTCGATGGTATCCAGCCACCATTGCATCTTGAAGTGACGCCCTATGTGTCGGCCACCCGCACCATGACGACGGGTCAGACGCCGGGTGGCGCCCCGGCGGGCACCGAGTACGGGTATGGCGCCGACATCAAGTACGGGCTCTCCCGGAACTTCACACTCGACGCGACGTTCAATCCCGATTTCGGTCAGGTGGAAGTGGACCAGTCCGTCCTGAATCTCACCGTCTTTGAGACCCGATTCCCGGAGAAGCGGCCGTTCTTCGTGGAAGGGGCGCAGATGTTCACATTCGGCGGGAGTGTGGACAACACGCCGCTCACGCTCTTCTTCAGCAGGCGCCTCGGGAGGCAGCCCCGCTTCGCGAACACGGTGCCGTTCGCATACGGGAATACGGTTCAGGAGAATCCGCAACTGACAACGATCCTCGGTGCGGTGAAGGTGACAGGCCGGACGGCCGATGGGCTTTCGGTTGCGGCGCTCTCGTCGGTGACCGATGAGGAGTTTGCGCGCATCACCCCTCCGGGGCAGCCGGGGTTCGCGGTTCGCACGGAGCCGCGGGCGACGTATACTGTGGCGCGGGTGAAGCAGGAGTGGCACGATGGCAGTTGGTTGGGGGGCATGGCGACCGTCGCGGCGTTCCACCATGGGCGTCCCGCGCTCTCGGGTGGCGTCGACTGGAATGCCCGGGTGTTCGACGGTTCCTATACGGTGGACGGCTATCTTGCCGGTGTGCGTGCGGCGAGCGGCGACGGAGCGGCAGGCCGTATGCTGGTCTCACGGTTGAATGCGGAACATTGGATCACGACCGCCTCGTACGATTTCTCTGGTAAGCATTTCAATCCGAACGATCTCGGGTTCTTCGCCCAACCCCATGACCACGGGGGGTACGTTCAGGCGGTGTACCGCGAGAATCTTGCGGAGGGGTTGTTCCGGCGATACACCTTCGCCCTGAATCCGGAGATGCGCTGGAATTGGGCCGGCATCCGCACGCATGCGTTGGTGCGCGGCGATGCCGTGGGGGAATTCAGCAATTTCTGGTTCGGCATGGTGACCGTGGAGCGTGCGCTCCCGGCGTTTGATGACGAAGAGCGCGGCATCATCGGCCTGTACCGCAGGCCGGGCAATACGATGGTCTCCGCCACTGTCGAAACAGACGACCGTCATGCGTTGAGTGCGACGGCCGTCGCCGGATACAAGCATGAGGACGACGGCGCGTGGACCTGGTACGGCAGCGCCGCGCTCACGATCCGCCCGTCGGCATGGATGGAGTTGAATCCGGGCATCTCCTATCAACGCACGCGTGATGAACGTGCCTGGGTCTATCCGGATGGGAGCGTGCTCGACGCAGCGGTCGCCCCCGCGCGCTTCAGTGTCTTCGGCACGCGGGACCTGCAGCTCCTGGACCTTTCGCTGCACGGGATCATAACATTCACGCGCACGCTCAGCGTGCAGTTCTTCACGCAGGTATTCCTGACGCGTGGCGGGTACGGGGAATTCTTCCGGCTCCTGCCATCGGGCGTGCTGACGCCCTACGGTTATCGGGGCGATGCGTCCTACTACAGCCATGACTTCAATGCGGTGACGCTCAACGCGAACGTCCTGTTGCGGTGGGAGTATCTTCCTGGCAGCACGGTCTATCTGGTGTGGACCCAGGCGCGATATGGTAACAACGGGTTGTACGGCCTGGGGTTGATGCAGGGGTTCAAAGAGGTGTTGCAGTTGCCGCGTGAAGATGTGCTTCTGCTCAAAGGCAGTTACTGGTTCTCGTTGTAGCCCGTTAAGAAGTATGAACTACGAATTCTAAGTTCTTATTTCTTAAGTGTTCTCTCGAAGAATTCCACGATCCGCCGGAAGTATTCCTCTCCCCCCACCTCCGCCATGTTATTGTGGCGTGCCCCCTGGATGAGCCAGAGTTCCTTCGGTTCGTTCGCGTTCGCGTAGACACGCTCCGTATAGGTGTGCCTGATCAGATTGTCCGTGGTGCCATGCATGAAGAGGATCGGCACCCGCACGTTGCGTACTGCTTCGAGGGGTGACACGGCCGAGGCCTTGAAGTGTGCGATGTGTTCCGAACGCTTGATGACGATGTTGCGGAGGTAATGCCAGGGGACCTTCACGATCCGTTTCTGGTATTCGTCGTACACCGTGCGGAGGGTTGCGAAGCCGCTTTCGGCCAGAACGCTGGACACCCGTGGATCGAGTGCGGCGACCTGAATGGCCACCGCTGCGCCCATCGACGAGCCCATCAGCCCGATCTTGCCGATCTGTATGTCTTTCCTGTCCTCCAGATACGAGATCACGGTCGAGGTGTCGTGCTTCTCGTAGAAGCCGTAGGTACAGAAACGCCCGCCGCTGTCGCCATGCCTGCGCGAATCGTACAGAAAGACATTGAATCCGGCATCGTGGAGACGGCGGGCGACGGGGAGTCCGACGATCACGCATTCGCTCACCCCATGCAGGAAGATCACCGTGCCGCGGGGCGTGCCCCCGGCGGGGATGAACCAGCAGTGCAGCGGGATGCCTTCGGCGCTGGTGATGGTCAGTTCTTCGTGCGCCAGTCCGAGGTCGGAGGGGTGGAGGACCGTTGTGAGCCTCCGGTAGTATTCGATGGTGCGCCGGTGGGGTTGCAGCAGCATCACCGGGCCGATCACCAGGAGCACCATGGAGATGAACACCATGAAGAGGACAACGAACAGCAGTATGGCGGCGAGAACGGTCATACGTCAATATACGTAGCACCCCGTGTCGAAGCAACAAACTCTTTGCTTCTCGGGACTCTCCTTCGTATGTTGACTGCCAGACACTATGAAGACATCGTCCTCTCCCCGCCGTGTCGCGATCGTCCACGAATGGTTCACCTCCATGCGTGGCGGTGAGAAATGCGTTGAAGCCCTCTGTGAGGTCTATCCGGACGCCACGCTCTTCGTCCTCCTGCACACCAGGGGTACGGTATCCCCCATCATCGAACGGATGCCGATCCGTACATCGTGGATAGCGAAGCTCCCGTTCGCGCGTGAGCGCTACCGTCATTACCTCCCGTTGTTTCCCGCTGCTGTCCAGGCACACGACCTGAGCGGATTCGATCTGGTGATCAGTTCGCATCATTGCGTAGCGAAGGGTGTGCGCGTTCCGGCGGGGGCGCTGCACATCTGCTATTGCTATACACCGATGCGGTACATCTGGACGCAGTACGAGGATTATTTCGATCCCGAACGTTCGGGGCTGCTCACGCGGATCGGCATGAGGTTGTTCGTGAACCGGCTTCGTGCGTGGGACCTTGCGACGGCCGGGAACCCCCACAAGTATATCGCGATCTCCCGGAACATCCGGGACCGGATCACAACGATCTATAACCGTGACTCGGATGTGATCTATCCGCCCGTCGAGACCGCTGTGTTGCCGGTGTCGAAGCAGAACGATGGCTTCGCGCTTGTGGTGAGTGCCCTTGTTCCGTACAAACGGGTGGATCTCGCCGTGGAGGCATGCACCAGGCTCGGCCGGCAGCTTGTTGTGATCGGCGATGGGCCGGATCTCGGAAGGTTGCAGCGGCTTGGCGGGCCGACTGTCCGGTTTCTCGGGTGGCAGAACGATGACGTGGTCCGCGACCATTTCGCCCGGTGTTCGTGTGTGCTGTTCCCCGGCGAGGAGGATTTTGGGATCGTCCCCGTTGAAGCCATGGCGTGTGGCAAACCCGTGGTTGCCTATGCCCGGGGAGGGGCGCTGGAGACCGTCCTGGTTGGCTCCGATCGTCGGACAGGGGTTCTGTTCGAGGAGCAGACATCGGTGGCGCTTGCGGCAGCGATCCAGGAGTGCGACGGTCAGCGCTTCGATCCGGATGTCCTGCACGCCTGGGCTCTGGAGTTCGACAGGGAGTTGTACAAGAAGCGTATGGCCGACTTCATCGAGAAGGCGTGGGTGGAATTCAAGGGTGGAAGTCCGCAACCATAAGCCGTGAAACATGTTACCGGAATGGTCGCGTTGACTTTCGGACGGGCTTTTTGTATCTTTCTGTTCATTATAAGAAGAAGGCATGCAGGGACAGGAAGCGAAACGCAAGCATACCACCCGTCTGTATGATGTTCTTGTTGTGCCATCGGGCGACAAGAGCAAGCCGCTGCAGTTCACGGCGGGATGGTGGAAGATCGGCACTGCGGCAGCGGGTGTCTTCGCGGTCTGTGCCGCGATCGTACTGGCGATCCTGATGTTCACGCCTGCCATGGAATATCTGCCCATCCCGAATCCGGCCCTCGAGGCGCGGTACGGGCGGCAGTTGGTTGAAACACAGCAGCAGCTCCACTCGCTCGCAGAGGATGTGATCCTTCTGCGCGAATACAATACGAACCTGCGCCGGGCACTCGGACAGGAGGGGACGGCGGGCCCCGTGGTGGAGTTGCGCGATTCGGCATCGCACAGGCAGAATGTGGCGGGGTCCGATCCCGGGCCGCACAACGGGCCGACGCACACGCTGCCGATGGGTGCGGACGATCTGGTCGATGTCCAGCAGCAGCCGCAGAGTGTGCATCAGGCTCTGCAGGCCGCATCGATGTCCGATCACAGCGTGGCACCGCAGGCGCGGCGGCTTGAACTCCCGCTCCTGCTGCCCGTGGAAGGGTTTGTGTCGCAGGGGTATGATCTTGCCCGGCGGCATTTCGGTCTGGACATCGCGGCGAAGCGCGGCTCTCCCGTGCAGTCGCCCGCGGATGGCCACGTGGTGTATGCAGGTTGGACGTACGAGGATGGGAACACGCTGGTCATCTCGCACGGATCGGGATACCTGACGGTGTTCAAGCACAATCAGACGCTGCTGACATCGGTCGCAAGCCCGGTGAAACGCGGCGAAGTGATCGCGCTTCTCGGGTCATCAGGCAAGACGAGCCAGGGTCCTCATCTGCATTTTGAGGTGTGGAAAGACGGGATCCCGCGCGATCCCAACGAGTTGTTGATGACACCCGCGCGCTTGCAGTAGCGGGTGCTTTCCCGGGAACGGGATCAGGAAATTTCGTACAAGACAGAGGCGGAGTGCCATGGCAGACAAGCAGAGCGGCGGCGAGTTGAGCCTCCTCGGAACGGGGACGGTTGTGGAGGGAAAGATCCGGACGGAAGGAAGCATACGGATCGATGGGAAGCTTGTAGGCGATCTCAATGCGAAGGCGAATGTCGCCGTTGGCCTCGGCGGTGCGGTGGAGGGCAACCTGAGTGGCAAGAATGTCTCGCTCGCAGGAAAGGTCACCGGCACCGTGACGGCTATCGAGAAGCTGGTGCTCGAAAGCAAGTCGGTGGTGAAGGGCGACATCCGTGCGACCCGCCTTGTCGTGGATGAAGGCGCGGCGTTCGACGGTCAGTGTGTGATGACGACGGGTGCAATGCCTGCGCCGAAGCACGGCGCCTGACGGGTGAGCACGCCGGGCTCAAACGGGCCTGAGACCAGCGGGCCCGGTGGGTGGCTTGGTGCCACGGGGCCGTATCTGACCATGGGTATGGAGCTGGCGATCGCGGTCGTCGGCATGTTCTTCATCGGGCGATGGATCGACGCGGCGTGGAACACTGCGCCGTGGGGCATGTTCACCGGCCTTGCGATCGGCGTCGTGGGCGGTTTCATCCGGTTCATCCGCAGGGCATTGGCCCTGGGGCGGGCGGAGGACGATGTCGACGGAACAAAGGGCGGGCAACGGTAACGTGAGTGCGATGAAACGTTTTGCGCTGCAGGTGGCGGTGACGCTCGGAGTGACCGCGTCGATCGCCGTGTGGCCGCTGATGCGGTACGCGTCGGAGGACGTGGTCGTTGCGGTGGTGACCGGGGCGGTGCTGAGCACGGTGAATGTGCTGGCAGGTTTCCTGGCGATCCAGCTCACGTTCCAGGGATCGTACACCCGGTTCCTGAAGGCCGTGCTGGGAGGGATGGGGATCAGGATGGCGGTCATGCTCGGCATGCTGCTCGTGCTGATCCTGGTGGCGCATATGCATGCGGTGGCATTGACCGTGACGCTTGTGGGTTGCTCGATGATCTATCTGGTGCTGGAGATCTTCGCGCTCCAGAAAATGATGGAAGTCAAGAACCAAGGATAACGACACGTGATGTTCACAGGGTCGGAAGCATCAGCAGATACCGTCCACGCCGTGGCGGACACGCTTCATGCGGCGGCAGGACACGCGGCAGCCGGACATGCGGCGGCGGGAGGTGAACATGGCGGCAACCTGTTCACCACGCTGTTGCATCACGTTCAGGATTCACATGTGCTGGAGCTCCCGTTCATACATTATGAGCTCCCCCACCTGCCTTCCTTCACCGTGGCAGGGATCACGTTCGATATGTCGATCACGAAACACGTGGTCTTCATGTGGGTCGCAGCGGTCCTGCTCATTGCGGTGGGAACGATCGTCGCACGCCGCAACAGCACACGCAAGGTGCCGACCGGGTTCGGCAACCTCATCGAGGTCTTCGTGGTGTTCGTCCGGGATGATATCGTTGTCCCGAACATGGGCACGGCCGGCATCACGTACATGCCGTACCTGCTGACCACATTCTTCTACATCCTGTTGATGAATCTGCTCGGGATCATCCCGTACGGCGCATCGTCCACCGGCAACGTGAATGTGACGGCAGGGCTTGCCATCATCGCCTTCGTGATGATCCAGGCGTCCGCCATCCGTGCGCAGGGATTCGGGCATTATCTGAAACACCTCACGGGTGGAGTGCACTGGGCACTCTGGCCGATCATGGTCCCGATCGAGATCCTCGGACTCTTCACCAAGCCGTTCGCGCTCTGCATCCGTCTCTTCGCGAACATGACCGGCGGACACATCGTGATCGTATCGCTCATCGGGTTGATCTTCATCTTCAAGAGTTATGTCATTGCGATAGCCCCTGCCGGGTTCGTGGTGGGGATCACGTTCCTGGAGTTGTTCGTTGCGTTCCTGCAGGCGTATATCTTTACGATGTTAACGTCGTTGTTCATGGGCCTTGGCATGCAGTCGGAAGAGCACGCCCCGGCCGAAGGTCACGGTCACTGATCGCTCACTCACACACTCTCTCTCTGGAGGATTTTCCCATGGAAGCAAATGCACTCGGTTATCTGGCAGCAGGCCTCGGCGCAGCCCTCACCGTCATCGGCGCAGGCCTCGGTATCGGCAAGCTGGCCGCGGCGGCCATGGAAGCAAGCGGTCGCCAGCCGGAAGTCGCGGGCCAGGTCCGGACGTCCATGCTGATCGCCGCCGCCCTCATCGAAGGTGCGACGTTCTTCGCCCTCGCGATCTGCATCATTCTCGCAACCAAGTAACCCGGACGGAACAGACCGATGCTCGATATCAACCCCGGACTCATCCTCTGGACGATCCTGACGTTCGTGATCGTTCTGGTGATCCTGCGACGCACGGCATGGAAGCCGCTGCTCACAGCGCTGAAGGAACGTGAGGACTCGATCCGCACGTCCCTGCACGACGCCGAAGAGGCGCGGAACCAGGCGCAGAAGCTTCTGGACGAGAACAAGAAGCTGATGGCCACCGCCGAAACGCAGTCGCAGAAGATCATCAAGGAAGGTCGTGACATGGCCGAGCGGCTGAAGGCCGAGATCCTGGAGAAAGCCAACGCGTCGTCGCAGCAGATGGTGCTGCAGGCGCGTGAGGAGATCCAGCGTGAGAAGGAAAGCGCCCTGACCCAGCTCCGTTCCGAGGTGGCCGATCTTGCCATCACGGCGGCCGGGAAGATCCTGGACGCGAACCTCGATCCCGCAAAGCAGCGTGCGATCGTGGACGCCGCGATACGCGATATCAACAAAGGATAACACCCGATGCGCTCCACACGCGTGGCCCGACGGTATGCACAGGCACTGATGAGTGCGGCGGAAGAACGCCATATCCTCGAGACGACCACGGCCGATCTGACGAAGATCGCCGGTGTCATCCAGGGGTCGCGTGAGTTCCGCGCGTTCCTCAACAGTCCCGTCGTGTCCGTTCCCCGCAAGAAAGGTGTTATGCGGGAGGTCTTCGGCACGACCGTCGGACCGGAGACGCTCGCGTTCCTGGATATGCTGGTCACGAAGCAGCGCGAAGGTGAACTTGCGGGGATCATTGAACAGTTCCATGCGCTCCATGATATCAAGATGGGGATCGCGAACGTCGATGTGACGGCCGCAGTGGAATTGACGGCACAGCAACAGAAGGCGCTCCAGAAGGAATTGGAGCAGCGGACGGGAAAGTCCGTGCGCCTGCGGGTGGCAGTGGATACTTCCATCCGGGGTGGATTGGTGGTGCGGATCGGCGACACCGTGCTGGATGCGAGCCTCTCGCATCAGCTCGAACGCCTCCGCGAACGATTTGCCCGGGGAGCTGCGCTCCCCCACTGAGAACGATCATCTGAAGGACCTGGCAATGGCAGAAGTACGACCGGAAGAAGTCTCCGCTATCCTGCGGAAACAGCTGGCGGGATTTGAGAAAGAGACCGACATCTATGACGTCGGGACGGTGCTGCAGGTAGGCGACGGCGTTGCGCGCGTCTACGGCCTCACCAAAGCGCTCATGAGCGAACTCGTGGAGTTCCCGCACGGTGTGTTCGGCATGGTGCTGAACCTCGAGGAGGACAACGTCGGTTGCATCCTCTTCGGCGAAAGCTCGGAGATCAAGGAAGGCGACACGGTCAAGCGTACCGGCCGCGTCGCGTCGATGCCCGTCGGGGAACAGATGCTCGGACGCGTGTTCAACGCGCTCGGCCAGCCCACCGATGGCCGTGGGCCGATCCACACCGACAAGTTCCTTCCGATCGAACGCAAGGCACTCGGCGTCATGCAGCGCTCGAAGGTCAACCAGCCTCTCCAGACCGGCATCAAGGCGGTGGATGGCATGATCCCGATCGGATGCGGACAGCGTGAGTTGATCATCGGCGACCGTCAGACCGGCAAGACCGCGGTGGCGCTCGATGCGATCATCAACCAGCGCTTCACCCACACGCCCGAGGCGAAGGCGCTTGGCATCGAGCCGGTGTATTGCATCTACGTTGCCATCGGCCAGAAGAGTTCGACCGTCGCACAGGTGGTGGACAAGTTGCAGCAGGAAGGGGCGATGGCGTACACAGCGGTGATCGCCGCTACGGCCAGTGATCCGGCCCCGTTGCAGTACATCGCCCCGTATTCCGGCGCCACGCTCGGCGAACACTTCCGCGACAGCGGACGCCATGCGCTCGTGGTGTATGATGATCTTACGAAACAGGCACAGGCCTATCGCCAGGTGTCGCTCCTCCTGCGCCGTCCGCCGGGACGCGAAGCGTATCCGGGCGACGTGTTCTATCTCCATTCGCGCCTGCTGGAGCGCTCGTCCAAACTGAACGCCGACCTGGGCGGTGGCAGCCTCACGGCGTTCCCGATCATTGAAACGCAGGCCGGCGACGTGTCCGCCTACATCCCGACGAACGTCATCTCGATCACCGACGGCCAGATCTACCTCGAGCCCGGCATGTTCAACGCCGGTATCCGTCCGGCCATCAACGTCGGTATCTCGGTCTCCCGCGTCGGTGGCACGGCGCAGATCAAGGCCATGCGCAAGGTGGCCGGGCGTCTGCGCCTGGAACTCGCGCAGTATGCGGAACTCGAAGCCTTCGCAAAGTTCGGTTCCGATCTGGACAAGGCGACGTTGCAGCAGCTCCGCCGCGGCGCGCGTCTGGTCGAACTGCTGAAGCAGGGACAGTATGTCCCGATGACGGTCGAGAAGCAGGTGGTCAGCCTCTTCGCCGGCACGAACGGCTATCTGGATGAGATCCCGGTAAGCGAGGTGCAGCGGTTCGAGCGCGAGTTGCTGGAACTGCTCGAGCTGAAGCACCCCGAGGTGCTCACGGGGATCGCGTCGAAGAAGGACCTCACGGACGAGATCACGGCATCGTTGAAGAAGATCCTCGGTGAGTTCACGGCTTCATTCAAGGCATCGGTGAAGGCATAAGGGAGCGACGGCAGTATGCCCACATTGCGAGAGGTACGCAGCCGCATCGTCGGTGTCAAGAAGACGCAGAAGATCACGCGTGCGATGAAGATGGTGGCCGCGGCGAAGTTGCGCCGGGCCCAGGGTGCCGTGATCGCCGCGCGTCCGTACGCCCGCGGCATGAAGGCGCTTCTGCAGCATCTGTTGCCATCGATGGAACCAGGCACCGAACCGCTGCTCACCGCGCGTCCGGTGAAGACGCTGGCGGTCGTGGTGATCACATCGGACCGTGGTATGTGCGGTGCGTTCAACACGAACATCATGCGTGCGGCACAGGCACACATGGCATCGGCGATGCCGGATTTCCGCACGAGCAAGTCGGCGCGGCTCTTCCTGCTTGGCAAGAAGGGGAGCGACTTCTTCTCGAAGCAGCAGCTGCCGATCATTGAGAAGCATCCCGGGTTCTTCAGCCATTTGAACAGTGGCGAAGCGGCGGCGATCGTGCGCAGGTTGATCGACCTCTACCTGCGCGGGGAGGTGGACCGAGTGGACCTCGTGTTCAACGAGTTCAAGTCGGTTGCCCAGCAGCGGGTGGTCATCGAGCAATTCCTGCCGATGGTCCCCGAGGCCGCTCCCGTTGCAGGGTCCGCCCATAGGAGTGTCGATTATATCTACGAACCTTCGCAAAAAGACATACTTTCAGCACTCTTGCCGCGATATCTGAATTTCACGTTCTGGAAGGCACTTCTGGAATCGAATGCAGCGGAGCAGGGGGCGCGGATGTCGGCCATGGAGAATGCCACCGAAAATGCCCGCGAAATGATCGAAACACTCCAGCTCCAGTACAATAAGGCCCGTCAGGCGGCCATTACGAAGGAGTTGCTGGAGGTCGTTTCTGGCGCCGAGGCCCAGAAGGCATAGCCGAAGCGTAGCCTTTGGGCGGCCGGCGTGGCGCCCTGTTCGAATAGTGCGTGTTTTCAGGAGTTGAGTTCGGCGATCTGCTCGTTCCCAATTGACCGGCCCACCCGGGGCGCACACGCGCCCGCCGCTGCCCTGATCCCCGGCGTCCAACCATTCTGTAGTTGCATAACTTCTGTATTTTCAGTATCTTATACATCCTTGCCACAAAACCGCCCGAATTGGGCGGTTGGTGTGCTTATGGATGATCCATGTTCGAAGACCTTAGTAGAAAACTTGACGGTGTCCTGAAGCGCCTGCGCGGGCAGGGGAAGATCTCCGAAGCGAACGTTGCGGAGACCCTGCGTGAGGTGCGGCGTGTGCTATTGGACGCCGACGTGAACTACAAGGTCGCGCGTCAGTTCGTTGATGATGTGTTGCGCCGTGCGGTGGGGCAGGACGTGTTGCAGAGCATCACCCCCGGGCAGCTCATCATCAAGATCATCTTTGATGAACTGAACCGCCTGCTGGGGACGCAGAACGTCGGGATCACGTTCGCCCCGATGCCGCCGACCGTCATCATGGTCGCAGGCCTTCAGGGGTCCGGCAAGACAACTTTTTGCGCGAAACTTGCGTTGCATCTGAAGGGGCAGGGACGCTTCCCGCTCCTCGCGGCAGCGGACGTGCACCGTCCCGCGGCCATCGACCAGCTCGAGGTGCTCGGCAAGCAGATCGGGATCCCGGTGTATGCCGATCGTGGTGCCGGGGCGGTGGATGTTGCGCGTGGAGCGCTGGAGCATGCGCGGCAGAGTGCGCGCGACGTTGTTATCGTCGACACCGCCGGCCGTCTGCATGTGGATGAAGATATGATGCGTGAGGCGGAAGCGGTGAAGACCGCGGTCCAGCCTCACGAGATCCTGTTCGTTGTCGACGCGATGACCGGTCAGGATGCCGTGAACACGGCACTGGCGTTCCATCAGCGATTGCAGTACAGCGGTGCGGTGCTCACCAAGATGGACGGTGATGCACGCGGCGGCGCGGCGATCTCGCTGCGCGCCACCGTCGGTGTCCCGATCAAGTTCATCGGCACCGGCGAGAAGCCGGAGGCGCTCGAGAAATTCCATCCCGACCGTCTCGCATCGCGCATCCTCGGCATGGGCGATATCGTCACGCTCGTCGAGAAGGCGCAGGAGCAGTTCGATGAAGAGAAGGCCGTCGCGCTCGAGTCGAAACTCCGCAAGGCGCAGTTCACCCTGGAAGATTTCATGGATCAGCTCCAGGAAGTGAAGAAGATGGGGCCGCTGAATCAGGTGATGGGCATGTTGCCCGGCATGCAGCGGCTTCCGGAGAACGTGACGGTGGACGAGAAGGCGCTGGGAAGGATCGAAGCGATGATCCGTTCCATGACGCCGGAAGAGCGGCGCAAGCCGCAGATCCTGAACGGCAGCAGGCGCAAGCGCATCGCGGCCGGCAGCGGGTGCACCGTGCAGGACCTGAACAGGTTGATCAAACAGTATGAACAGATGCAGCGCATGATGAAGACCCTGAGCAAGGGCGGCAATTTCGGCCGCATGGCACGGGGGATGCGTATTCACCCATAGCAGCAGAACAAAGGAGAACGACGTTGGCAGTACGACTGCGTTTGCGGCGCATCGGCAAGAAGAAGATGCCGATGTATCAGATCGTGGCGGCGGATTCGCGCACGGCCCGGAACGGGCGGTTCCTCGAAGTGGTCGGCCGGTATGAACCCCGGCATGAGCCGCTGTTGATCGAGACCAAAGAGACGCGGGTCTTCCATTGGCTGAAGAACGGCGCGCGTCCTACGGATACCGTGCGCAGCCTCTTCCAGCGCAACGGGCTCTGGCTCAAGTGGAACCTGACCCGTATCGGCAAGGATGCTGCTACCATCGCTGGTGTGATGGAGAAGTGGCAGGCCCAGCAGGCCGGGCGCCCGGAACGTGATGCGGCCCGCAAGGTCCGTCGCGCCGAGGCCAAGAGGAAGGCAAGCAAGGGTGGAGCCGAGGCTCCGGCACCCGCGGCAGCTGCGGCTCCGGAAGCCGGCGCGTGATCTGCGGTGTCCCGTTCGGCGGGACACCAG
Source organism: Ignavibacteriota bacterium (assembly GCA_016707525.1). Taxonomy (NCBI): domain Bacteria; kingdom Pseudomonadati; phylum Ignavibacteriota; species Ignavibacteriota bacterium. Next base: position 218,630 of record JADJHP010000008.1, on the reverse strand, counting down.
GTGGGGAAGGGCGGACCTTGACGGTCCGGGGACAGTGAAGGCGAAGGTGTGCGCGTAGGGTGGACTGTTGTCCCGAGGAGGACGTATGCAGGAGTTACTCGAATTCATCGCCAGACGGCTCGTGGAACGTCCGGAGAGCGTCGTGGTCCATTGTGTGCCCGGTGAAACGAAGATCGTCTTCCGGCTCGAAGTGGCCGAGGAAGACATCGGCAAGGTGATCGGGCGCAACGGGCGGACCGCACAGTCGCTCCGGGTCCTTCTCGCAGCGGTCGCGGCGCGCGAAGGCAAACGGGCGATCCTGGAAATATCGAATTGAGTGTTGGTGTTGAAGGATTGATCGCCATCGGCCGCATCGTGAAGGCCTTTGGCGTGCGCGGTGATCTGATCGTCCGCCCGATGACGGATGAACCGGAACGCTTCTCCGCAACACGCCGGGTGTTCCTTGGAAGACAGGCCGATGTCCTCGCGGGTACAGGGACCGTGGTGGAAGAGACCACGATCGAGGAATCCCAGATCGACGGCCGCGGTGTACGGCTGCACCTGGCCTCCGTCCCCGACCGCACCGCCGCAGAGAAGAGTGTGGGGCTCCTCGTCCTGATCCCGAAGGAGGAGCGCCTTTCTCTCGAGGACGGGCGGTACTATGTGGACGACCTGATCGGGCTGACCGTGCAGAGTGTGTCCGGCGAACGGTTCGGTACCCTCGCCGATGTGATGAGGCTGCCGGGGCACGATGTGTATGTGGTCCGCGACAACGGGACCGAATTCATGATCCCCGCCGTCAAAGAGTTCATCAAAGTCGTGGACCTTGCGGCGCGGACGGTGACGGTGGAGTTGATCGAAGGGATGCGCGGGTGATACGGATCGACGTGGTGACCGGGTTCCCCCGACTCGTCGAAGGCCCGTTGCAGGAAAGCATGCTCAAGCGGGCGCGCGAACTCGGATTCGCGGAGATCGTGGTGCACGATCTGCGCGATGCGACGTCCGACAAGCACCGCACGATCGACGACGCTCCCTTCGGGGGCGGCGCCGGGATGGTGCTGAAGCCCGAACCGATGTTCACCTGCGTGGAGCGGTTGCAGGCGGAGCGGATGTATGATGAAGTGATCTATCTCTCGGCGGACGGTGAGAAGTTGACCCAGCCGCTGGCGAATGCGCTCTCGCTGCGCCACAACATTCTGTTGCTGTGCGGCCACTACAAAGGGATCGACGAGCGTATCCGCGAGCGGCTTGTGACACGGGAGATATCGATCGGCGATTATGTGCTCACGGGAGGCGAACTCCCGGCACTGGTGGTGATCGATGCTGTGGTCCGGCTCATCCCCGGCGTGCTCCACGATGGCACGTCGGCGTTGAACGACTCGTTCCAGGACCCGTTGCTCGATGCCCCGCAGTATACACGGCCCGCAGTGTTCCGGGACATGGCCGTACCCGATGTACTCCTTTCCGGCGACCATGCCGCGATCGAGCGGTGGCGGGAGGAACAGCGTTTGCGGCGCACGGAGCAGCGCCGCCCGGATCTGCTAAACGAACAGTGACACTGTCCATCTTTGGAGATGATCATGGAGAAGATCAAGCTGGTTGAAGCAACACAGTTGAAGAGCGGCATCCCCGCATTCAACTCGGGCGACACGTTGAACGTGCACGTCCGCGTCATCGAAGGCGACAAGGAGCGCATCCAGCAGTTCCAGGGTGTCGTGATCGCCCGCCACGGTGCCGGGATGAACGCCACGTTCACCATCCGCAAGGTCTCCGACGGCGTCGGTGTGGAGCGCATCTTCCCGGTGCATTCCCCGCGCCTCGCGAAGATCGAGAAGGTCAAGGAAGGCTCCGTCCGCCGCGCAAAGCTCTACTACCTGCGGAAGCTGGCAGCCAAGGCCATCCGCCAGAAGACCAACGCATAACACGGACGTCTCTTCCGTGTCGTGCCGGCCTGCTCCCGATCGTCGTCCCGGCGTGTTGCGCACCCGTGCGCCCCACGCCGTGATGCCTCTGCGTCAGCGCAGGGTGCCGCGGAGCGCCCGATGACCCTCCACAGCCTCCGTCTCGGCGTCCCTGTCGATTTCTACACCGCGCCGCTGGTGGTCCCGCTCGCAGCGTCCGAGGCGTTCGTACGTCACGCAGATACCCCTGCGCGCCTTGCCCTCGCATTGCGCGAGAAGAAACTGGATGCCGCCTTCCTGTCGCCCCTGGAGTACGCACGCGACAGCTCCCTGTTCGAGGTCATCCCCGGTGCCGGAGCGAGTTCATCCGTCAGCACCGGGACCGTCTCCCTCATCTTCCGCGACGAACATCTCCATTCGGTCTCGACCATCGCCATCGATCCAGCATTCCCGTCCGAGATCGTCCTCGCCCGTATCATCCTTGCGGAAGAGTACGAACTGTCGCCGAAGTTCGTTCCGGCGACGGGGTCTGTCGACGATATGCTCGCACGCGCCGATGCGGTCCTCCTCGCCGGCGATGCGTCGCTGCGTGCGGTGGATGTGCATCCGAACAGGATCGATCTTGTGGAAGCATGGACCGAGTTGACCGATCTGCCGTATGTCCACGGGATGTGGGTCGTCCCGACCGGCGGAGGCAGCCCGGAGCTCGCACAGATCCTGCAGGACGCGGCGCGGAAAGCCTATGACACCGTGGACACGATCACCGGCAGCGCACCGCCGGCGCTCTTCCCCGGGCAGAATCAAGCATCCCTCGCAGACTACCTCAACGCGTTCGCCTACGACCTCACGGAAGAGGACCTGGACAGCGTTCAGGAGTTCATGCGCTTCGCCTACTATCACGGCGTCCTTCCGGACGTTGGTGACCTCAATATGTACTCGCCCGACACGCCCGATCGCCCGAACGACGACGAATAGCGTCGCGTTGAATCTTTCTCAAAAGATGGGTAGATTGACCGCATGCTTAAGTCGCTGCAGATCAGGAATTACGCCCTCATCGAGGAACTCAGCGTTCCCTTCTCCAGTGGTCTCGTGATCATCACCGGCGAGACCGGTGCAGGCAAATCCATCATTGTTGATGCCCTCGGACTCGTGCTCGGCGAACGCGCGAGCAGTGAAGCCGTGCGCACGGGGTGCGACAAAGCCATCGTGGAGGGCATCTTCGATGTGACGGGCAACGCGCGCGTCACGGAGCTCCTCCAGGCGAATGAACTCGATACCTCCGAGGAAATGATCGTCCGCCGCGAAGTATCCGCCAGAGGCCAGAGCCGCTGCTTCATCAATGATTCTCCGGTCACCCTTGCGCTCCTCAAGCAGGCGGGAGAGATGCTCGTCGACCTCCACGGGCAGCATGAGCATCAGTCCCTCCTGCGCGTCGATACGCATTGTGGCATGGTCGACGATTTTGGCGGGCTGGACGGGATGGTGCGGGAGTATCGTGAATCGTTCCACACGCTGAAAGCGGTCGCCGCCGAGGTCCAGGAATTGCGCGACCGGGAACAGCAACTCCGCGAGAAGCGCGACTTCTGCCTCTTCCAGGCGCAGGAGATCGATGCCGTCTCTCCGCAGGCCGGCGAAGAAGAACGCCTCGAGACCGACCTCCGCATCCTCGAGAACAGCGAGAAGCTGCACACGGCCACCGCCGACCTTCACACGGCGCTCTACGAAGGCGACCGGTCGGCGCACGATCTGCTCGTCATCGCCCGCAATCAACTGCACACCCTGTCCGCCATCGATCCGCAATTCGCGGATGCCGCACGGGAATGCGCTTCCGCCGCGGCGATCGTGAATGAACTCGCGAAGTTCATCCAGGGGTACAATGCCCGGGTCGAGTTCGCCCCGGACAGGCTCGAAGAACTGCGCGACCGGCTCGGCCGCATCGCGTTCCTCAAGAAGAAATATGGCGGATCGATCGAAGCCGTCATCGCCCACCGCGAAGCCATCGGACGTGACCTGGAGCTCGCCGACAACTTCGACGGGGTGCTCCAGAAGATGCAGAAGGACCTGGACGCGGCACGCGCCGAATGCGCCCTCCGGGCCGAGCGGCTTTCGGTGAAGCGGCATGAGGTCGGGAAGAAGATCGACAAAGCCATCGTGCAGGAACTCGCGAAGCTCGGCATCGCCCATGCACGCTTCACCACGCACGTCGATCAGGCGGCGATCGAGAATGGCCGTGGCGCCAGGGCCGTGCTGCCCGATGACGCCGTCCTGCGCGGGAAGACGCCCGTCCGCCTGAATGCCCGCGGCTATGATGATGTGGAGTTCTATATTTCCACGAATGCAGGCGAGGACGAGAAGCCGCTGACGAAGGTCGCCTCCGGCGGTGAGATCTCCCGGATCATGCTTGCGCTCAAGAGCATCCTCGCGCGCACGGACCGTTTGCCCGTGCTGATCTTCGATGAGATCGACGTCGGCGTCAGCGGCCGCATCGCGCAGGCGGTGGGGGCCAGCATGAAGAGCCTTGCAGGCTTCCATCAGGTCATCGCCATCACACACCTTCCGCAGATCGCGGGCTTTGCGGATACGCATTGTGTTGTCACCAAGAAAGAACAGAACGGACGCGCCTCCACGTCGCTCCGCCGCCTCACCCTCGATGAGCAGGTCCGCGAAGTCGCCCGGCTCATGAGCGGTGCCGAGGTGACGGAAGCCGGCCTCGCAGGTGCCCGTGAACTCATGGGGTTACGGTAATGGGCCTTTCCGTCTACAATACACTCTCACGCTCGCTGGAAGAATTTCACCCGCTGGAAGAAGGCACCGTCCGCATGTATGTGTGCGGCCCCACGGTCTATGGCCACTCCCATCTCGGACATGCGAAAAGCTATGTTTCGTTCGATGTGATCGTGCGATGGCTGCGCGTCCTGGGGTATCGCGTCCTGTACGTGCAGAACATCACGGATGTCGGCCATCTCACGGACGATGCGGACGAGGGCGAAGACAAGCTCCTCAGGCAGTCGCAGAAGGATCGTGTCCATCCCATGCAGGTGGCGGAGATGTATACGCGCAGCTACTTTGAGGATATGGACAGGATGCATGTGCTCCGTCCGGACATTGCGCCTCGTGCGACCGGGCACATCACCGAGCAGATCACGCTCGTCGAGAAGCTCATCGCGTTGAAGCTGGCCTATCATGTGAACGGCTCCGTGTATTTCGACGTGAACGCCTTTGCGGAGTATGGCAAGCTCTCGCACCGCGCCACGGACGAGCTCACGGCGGGAGCGCGTGTGGATGTGAATGTGGAGAAGCGGAACCCGGCGGACTTCGCCGTCTGGAAGAAGGCCGGTCCCGGCCACATCATGCGCTGGCCCAGCCCCTGGGGTGAAGGTTTCCCGGGCTGGCATCTGGAGTGCTCGGCAATGTCGATGAAGTACCTCGGCGAGAGCTTCGATATCCATGGGGGAGGCCTCGAGAACCAGTTCCCGCATCACGAATGTGAGATCGCGCAGAGCGAAGGGGCCACGGGCAAGCCGTTCGTGAAGTACTGGCTGCACAATAATATGGTCACGGTCGACGGCCGGAAGATGGGGAAGTCGCTGGGCAATTTCATCACCCTGAAGGATGCCTTCGCGCGATGGTCCCCTGCGATGGTGCGCTTCTTCATTCTCCAGAGCCACTACCGCAGCACCCTGGACTTCAGTGCGGAAGCTGTGGTCGGGGCAGGCAAGGGTCTCGAGAAGTTGCACAACACGATCCGTTCCATCCGCGACCGCATCGCCACCGCGCCCGAAACGGGCGACCCCTCGGGCATCGATCTCGCACCCTTCGAACAGGCATTCCGCGCGGCGATGAACGAAGACTTCAATGCGCCCCAGGCGATCGGCGTCCTCTTCGATCTGTCGCGCGAGGTGAACACGGTGCTGGCACGGCCGGGAACGATCGGGAAGCACGCCCTGCTGGAGATCGAAGCGTTCTACACCAGGTTCGCAGGCGATGCGCTTGGCATCATGCCTGACGAATCGGGTGCGCGCGGTCAGGAAGCGAGTCTCGAACCGGGGCTCATGGACCTGTTGATCTCCTTGCGTGCCGACCTCCGCAAGGAGAAGCTCTGGGCATTGTCGGACAGGATCCGTGACGGGCTCATAGCGACCGGGGTCGTGTTGGAGGACAAGAAGGAAGGGACTTCGTGGAAACGCGCACCGCGCACATGAAGCTCGTGGCCACGGCGTTCCTGCTCCTCACGTGCTTCCAGAACGCCACAGCGCAGGGAGCCGCAGGGTCCGGCGGCGGGCTTGAGCCGCGCTTCCTTGTCGACGTGCCCACGGCGGGCATGCTGGACAAGGGGACCTTCGCGCTTGATGTCGACTTCTACCAGGAAGGCGGGGTCCTGTTCGGGATGAGTGCGGGGATCCTCGAGCGCCTCAGCTTCGGCATCTCGTACGGCGGCATGCGCCTCATCGGTGCGGAGTCGCCCGTCATGAATGACATACCCGGGGTCAATCTCCGGATCCGCATCATCGAAGAGAACATGGCATTCCCCGCGATCGTGATCGGGTTCGATTCGCAGGGGAAGGACGGCTACATCAAGGGACAGGACCGGTACCGCATCAAATCGCCCGGTCTGTTTGCCGTGGCCAGCAAGAACTATTTGTTGCTCGGGTACTTCAGCCTTCATGGCGGCGTGAACTACAGTTTTGAGAGAGCCGACGGCGACCGGGACATCAATCTGTTCATCGGCGCGGAGAAGACGATCGGTCCGATCATCTCCGTCGTTGCGGAGTACAACTTCGGCCTGAATGATAACAGTGGGAGTGCGATCGGGAAGGGGAGGGGATACGTCAATGCAGGGTTGAAGGTCTCGATCGGCAATGGGCTCACGCTCGGCGTGAATATGAAGGACATCATCAAGAACGGCCGCGACATTTCGGTTGCCAACCGGACGGTGCGTTTGGAATATGCCCGGGCGTTCTGATGTGCTGTGTGGTTTAGTGGACGGTGGCCACACGTTTGAGCAGTACCCCCCCCTCCGACCCCTCAATTTCCCCCAATTTCGCCATATCGCTCATCCTTGCACCATGGCACCAATATTGTGATATTGTCTGGTACGTAGAGGAGGAACCATTCATGAAAACCTTGACACTTCGCCTGATGCTGCCTGCGGCAGCGCTCTTGCTGCTGCTGGTACCCGGCTGCTATACGCAGCTCGGAACCGTACACGACGACCATCAGTACGTGTACAACGAAGAAGACGAATACATTCCTGAGGACACCGTCTCACAGGAAGACTACGAAGAAGCACGCTCCCAATTCTATGATGACACGTACGGGTACTACCCGCAGACCGTCATCGGGGTTGGGTACGGAGCACCGTGGGGGTATGGCGGGTATTACGATCCGTTCTGGGGGTGGTGCGGAACGGGGTACTACTCACCCTACCACTATTCCGGCTGGCCGTATTATGGGGGGTATGGATATCTTCCGTACGGTTACTCGCATCATGGTGGCGGAGGCGGGTACGTGACACGCGGCACCAGCCACGGGACGACGCGCAACTTCGGTTCGACGCGTTCCTCGGGTAGCGTGCGCGGTGGTACGGCAGGATCGTACGCTCCGTCGGGTTCCCGCTCTGCTTCAGGCGGGTCGGGTGGTTCAACGGTTCTGCCGACAGGGCGGACGAACACCGGTGCGCGTGGTGCAGCGGTGGGAGGCACCACGTCCCGTAATTCGGGCAATCGCAATGGCTCGGTCGGTGGGGCCACAACGCGCTCTGCCCCGCGTCCCTCAGGCAGCACGCGGTCGGGGCGTCGCGAAGAGCGATATAACCCGCCGCCAAGCTACGGCGGATCGTCAGGCTCTTCGTCATCGGGAAGCAGTGGCAGCAATGGTGGCGGCCGGTCATCGACGCCCGCTCCATCGTCGCCGCCGTCGTCACCTCCGCCCAGCAGCGGTGGCAGTGCTCCGACGAATACGGGCGATCGCGGCGGCAGGAGCCGCTGATATACCAACGAGGAAACTATGAACCAGCATCGGATGAGCATACTTCAACAGTGGACAGCAGCGGTGATGCTGCTGGTGGTTTCGACAGGTGCAATGAGGGCACAATACCCTGAAGATGCATTGCGCCTGGGAATGTCCGGCATCGGCGTTGGCGCACGTGCGATCGCCATGGGAGGGGCCTACACGGGCGTTGCCAGTGATTACAGCGCGATCTATTGGAATCCTGCCGGCCTTGCGCAGATGCAGTACAGTGAGTTCTCTGCTGGCCTCTCCTATCTCAGTATGAAGAACACCAGCACCTTCTTCGGCAGCTCGCAGGGCTATACCAATTCCAGCACCGCACTGAACAGCCTCGGCCTTGTGCACAAAGTGCCGACGCTCCGTGGCAATCTGGTGCTCGGATTCGGGTTCCACCGGCAGGCGAATTTCCTGTCGGGACTGTCGTTCACCGGCTTCAATCCGAACAGCAGTATCATTCAAACGTATGCGCGGAATGGCGCCCAGTACCCATCCGATATCTCCGGCAACATCGCGTATCAATTGTATCTGGCGGACATCGACACGGTGAGCGGTACGTTCGTCAGCCCGATCACGAGCAGGGTCACACAGCTCGCCAGTGTGCTCGAAGCCGGCGGCTTGAACAACTGGTCTGTCAGTGGCGCTCTGGATGTCGCGAAAGAAGTTTCTCTCGGCCTGACCCTCACCTACGTGTCCGGAACGTACCGCTACGATCGCACGTATGACGAGCAGGACCGTGCCAACGTGTATCAGTCGTTCCCGTTTGATTTCGACAGGTATACGCTCGAAGAGTATGTTGATGGTGATATCTCCGGGTTCAATGCCAAGTTCGGCCTCATGTACAGGGTTCCGGACCGGTTCCGGGTGGGCCTGACGGTGAAGACCCCGACGGCCTTCACTGTGAAGGAGAATTTCGGTTCCTATGCCCGTGCATACTACGACAATGGCGACATCAAGCCGAACGACAGGCCGTTCGAAGACCTGGCTTCCGGCGACTACGGTGTCCGTACGCCCTGGGTCTTCAGTGCGGGTGCATCGGTCATGTTCGGCGACCTGGTCCTCTCCGGCGATGTGGAATACACGGATTGGACGCAGATGGAGTTCAAGGATGCCAGCAATGATGTGATGGCCCAGAACAGGGATTTCAAGACCCTGTTCCGTCCTACGGCCGACCTCCGGGCAGGTGCGGAGTATCAGTTCCCGGGCGGGTTGCGTCTCCGTGGCGGGTTCATGATGAACCGTTCGCCGTATGAGGGCGATCCGAGCTCATTCGACCAGAAGTATCTCACCGGCGGTCTCGGTATCCCGCTCGGCGGATCCACGATGCTGGATCTCACCTACGCCCGGGGCTGGTGGGACACGTTCAGGACGAATTACAACAGCACGTCGCGGGTGAACGAAAGCATCACCACCAACACCATCCTGGCGACCTTCTCGCACCGGTTCTAGGGCCGGATTGCATCACTCCCAGCCTTTCAATATATTCGTGTGGCGACGCTCATCATGAGCGTCGCCACACGTCCATGACCCATTTCCCCGTCCCCTTTTCTCTTGCGTGCCCATGACACGGCGCCTGCGCATCCTCGTTGGCATCCTCGTTGTCACCGGTATCTTGATCGTCGCGTTCCTCATTTTCGCACGGTACGAACTCACAGCATCATTCCCGCCGGCCTCCGGCTCTGTTGGGATGCCGGGCCTCATCGATGAGGTCCGTGTCCGACGCGATGCCTACGGCGTCCCCCATATCATTGCCACGAACGAACACGATGCGTTGTACGCGCTGGGGGTCGTCCATGCACAGGACCGCCTCTGGCAGATGGATATGCAGCGGCGGGCCGCGATGGGAGAGCTGTCCGAGGTCGTCGGTGCCCCTACGATCCCCTTCGACAAGATGTTCCGGATCATCGGGCTCCGCAGGACGGCAGAGCGCATTGAGAAGCAACTTCCGGATGATACGCGCCGGAAGCTTCAATGGTACGCCGATGGTGTGAATGCATGGATCCATCACCAGAAGGGTTCGTATCCGGTGGAGTTCGACATCCTCCGGTATGAACCGCGGGATTGGACGCCCTTGCATTCGATCCTGGTGGCGAGGCTCATTGCGTGGGAACTCAATCTCTCATGGTGGACTGACGTTACGTATGGCGCTCTGGAAGAGAAGTTGGGTGCCGATCGTGTCCGGGACATCCTGCCGACATACGAATATGATCCGACGGCCCCGACGGCCCCGGTAGTACCGGCGGCCACCAGCACAGGGGGCACTGCCGCGCTCTCGTATCTTCATACCGCACAGGAGTACCGGGCATTCATGGGCAGGCCTCTGGCGCCCGGAGGCAGCAATGCGTGGGCCGTGGCACCTTCGCGCTCGCTCACCGGTGCCGCGATCCTTGCGAATGATACCCATCTCCATCTCACCTCACCTTCGCAGTGGTACGAAGTGCAGTACGATATCCCCGGCCTCCTGGTCTGCGGCATGTCCATTCCCGGAGTGCCCGGGGTCGTGACCGGGCGGAATGACTCCATTGCGTGGGGGGTGACCAACCTCATGGCCGATGATGCCGATTTCTTCATCGAGGAGATCAATGACTCGGCGAAGACCTACCGGCGCGGCGATGCATGGGTGCCCCTGCAGTTCATCGAAGAAGAGATACCCGTACGCAACGACACGGCCGTGACCATTCAGGTCCGGTTGACATCGCACGGACCCATCGTCACCGACATCGCCACGTCCCTGAACCGCACGCGGCCCCGCTTTACGGCCAGCATGCGTTGGGTGGGATACGAACCCGATGATCAGGTCGGGACCTTCCTGCGTTTGAACCGTGCCCGTTCATGGGGCGAGTTCACGAAAGCGCTGAGCACCTTCAGTGTGCCGGGACAGAATTTCGTGTATGCGGATGTCAAAGGGCACATCGGGTATGTGTGTGCCGCGCGGCTGCCGATCCGCGGGCGTGGACGCGGCCTGCTCCCTGTGCCGGGATGGGAACCGGGTTCTGGGTGGACCGGGTTCGTACCGTTCGAATCGTTGCCGCGCCAGCTGGATCCGGCGGAAGGCTTCATCGCCAGTGCGAACAACAAGATCGGTGCGGATGCCGCTCCCTCTGTGATCGGTGATCTCTGGGAGCCGTCGTCGCGCATACGGCGCCTGCGTGGGGTCCTCGGAGAACCGGGCGCGAAGTTCAGCGTCCGCGCATTCGAAGATCTTCAGAATGATACATACTCGCAGTATGCCCGCGACCTCGCGCCCATGGTGGAAGCAGCATTTGCGGACAGCGTTGTCGGCACTGCGTATGCGGCAAAGGTCGGGCCCTACTTCCGGAACTGGAACCATCGGTTCGACAGATCGGACATTGCGACGGCCATCTATCAGGTCTTCCTCAATCATTTGCTGCGCAACATCTATCTGGACGAGATGGGCGACGACATCTTCCATGACTGGTGCATGCTGGTGAACATTCCTCTGCGCGTGACCGCGCGGCTGCTCCGCGAGAACACGTCACCCTGGTTCGACGATGTGCGCACGGCGCAGTCCGAAACGCGCGACATGATCGTGGCGCGCAGCGCCCGTGAAACGCTCGAGGATCTTACGGCGCGTTTCGGGCCGGCAACGAAGGAATGGCGGTGGGAGGCGCTGCATACGGTGACACTGCACCATCCGTTCGGCATGCAGAAGCCATTGGACCGCCTCTTTGATATCGGCCCGTTCCCGTATCCGGGTGGATCGACGAGCATGATGAGCGGAGAGTACAGTATCACGGAACCGTACGAAGTGACCGTTGGAGCGTCCTATCGGCAGATCTTCGATCTTGGCGACCGGCGGGAGTACCGCTCGGTCCTGCCATCGGGGGAATCCGGCCAGGTGTTACACCGTCACTACGACGATCAGACCCCGCTCTGGCTGTCGGGGCGCTATCGCATCGTGCGGATGGATGCGGCCGGCGATGGGGTTGAGGAGCTGTTGCTCAAGCCTGGAAAGGCCGACTGATGGACATTCCTGATGCATTGCGGAATGCGTTGAAGACCGCTTCGATGGTGACGGCATTCACCGGTGCCGGGATCTCGGCGGAGAGTGGCGTGCCGACATTTCGCAGTGCAGGCGGACTGTGGAAGAAGATGCGGCCGGAGGAACTCGCAAGCATGGATGGGTTTCTCCGCAATCCGGCCCTGGTGTGGGAGTGGTATGCGGAGCGCAAGCGTATCATTGCCGACGTTCAGCCGAACCCGGGACATCGGGCGCTCGCGCAGATGCAGGACCTCTTTCCGCGATTCGAGGTGGTGACGCAGAATATCGACAACCTTCACCGCAGGGCCGGCAGCCGTGTGGTGCATGAGTTGCATGGCAACATCGAGCGGAACTACTGCATGGAGTGCGGCCGCACCTACAGCAACGAATCGGTCCTTGCTATGGAAGGCGTGCCTTCGTGCACCGACTGCAAGGGGCGTATCCGCCCCGATGTCGTCTGGTTCGGCGAGAGCCTGCCCGAGGACGAATGGGAAGCGGGCGTGCACGCCGCGGAATATGCCGATATCTTCTTCTCCATCGGAACCTCCGCCGTGGTCTATCCTGCCGCATCGCTGCCTGTGATGGCGAGACGGGCGGGGGCAGTACTTGTCGAAGTGAATCCCGAGCCAACCCCCCTCACACCGGATGTCGACGTGTTTCTTCAGGGGGCTGCCGGCGCAGTGATGCCGGCAGTGTACGAATGCGCATTGCGTGAACGAAAGGGAAAACGATGAGGATCATTCCGGGCAAAGCCCGCATAGTGTGTACCCTGGGGCCTGCGTCGCACGATGCGGCCGTCCTGATGCGGATGATCGAGGTGGGGATGGACGTTGCACGGTTGAATTTTTCGCATGGATCGCATGCAGACCACGCGAAGCTGATCGCGACGGTCCGCGAGGCCGCGGATCAATGCGGGGCTGCCGTGGCCTTGATGCAGGACCTTCAGGGGCCCAAGATCCGGATCGGTCAACTCTCCACGCCGTCGATCGATGTCCCGTCGGGCAGTACCCTGGTGATCACCACCGAACCTATCGTCGGCGGTCCCGGACGGGTGTCGACCGTTTTCACGCCGCTCCCCTCGGAGGTCCATCAGGGTGACACCATCCTTCTGGATGACGGCAAGATCCGGCTCGCGGTGAACCGTGTCGAGGGGAAAGAGGTCATCTGCGATGTCATTGCCGGCGGCACACTCAGTCCGCGTAAAGGCATGAACCTCCCCGGTGTCGCACTCACCATTCCTGCCTTCACACCGAAAGATCTTGAAGATCTTGCGTTCGGGATCGCGAACGGCGTGGACTATACGGCACTGTCGTTCGTGCGCTCGGCCGAGGACATCCGCGCCCTGCGCGCCGCGATCACGGCCCTGCCAGGCGGGTCCGGCACCCACCCCATCATCGCCAAGATCGAGAAACCACAGGCGCTCCGGAACATCGACAGCATCATTGCAGAGGCTGATGGGATCATGGTGGCGCGTGGCGACCTGGGAGTGGAAGTTCCGCCGGAGGAGGTGCCTCTCCATCAGAAGAGCATCATCAACCGGTGTATCCGGGCCGGTAAGCCCGTCATCGTTGCCACGCAGATGTTCGAATCCATGATCACGAATCCCACGCCGACGCGGGCGGAGGCAAGCGACGTTGCCAACGCGATCCTGGATGGGGCGGATGCCGTGATGCTCAGTGGTGAGACCTCGGTGGGTGCGTATCCGGTGGACGCCGTGGCGATGATGACGCGGATCATCAACAATATTGAGACCCATGCATCGAGTACGCGCATGGACGACCGGTACGTCGTGCACGAAGACCGCGGGCATCAGGCGGCGCTCGGCAGAGCGGCATGCGTCCTTGCGGAGCAGATCGGTGCAGCGGCCATCGTTGCGGTCACCCAGACCGGCTCCACCGCGCGCATCGTTGCCCGGTACCGGCCGCGCACTCCGCTCGTAGCGGTGACCACCTCCGCGGCGACGCTACGGCGTCTGAACCTGGTGTGGGGCGTGCAGGGCGTGATGGCGGACCCTGTGCAACAGGATTCCGACAGGACGTTGCGGGCGGTGGAAGCGAAGTTGCTGGATGAAGGCATCCTGCGGAGCGGCGATCCGTACGTCCTCATCGCCGGCCAGCCGCTGTTCGCGGGGGGGAGTACGAATATGATCAAGGTGGAGAAGATGGGATAGGGGAACAACGGTAGGAGTGGTGCACATGCACAGGGGCGGTCCCGCAAGCGGGACCGCCCCTGTCGTCGTTCATGGACTCTCTCCAGGGTGGGCGCTGGAAGAAGTCCTCCCGCCCTGCTGCGCATGCCTTACTTCTTCTTCGCCGGCGCCTTCGCCGGCTTCTTCTCCGGCTTCTTTTCCGGCGCCTTCTCCGGCTTCTTCGCCGCGGGCTTCGGGGGTTCGGTGAATTCGAAGAGCCGGTCCAGCATGGAGATCTTCAGGAGACTCATCACCTTCTGATTCGCGTTCAGCAAACGCACCGTGCCGCCGTGCTCCTTCATCTTCCTTTCGGCGATGAGGAGTGCGCTCAGCCCGCTGCTATCGCAGAACTCGACCTCCTTGAGATCGATGATCAGGTGGTCGATCTTTGGCTTTGCGATGATCAGGAACTCGCCTTTGAGTTCCGATGCCATGGTGGAATCCAGCTTCTTCTCGTGCAGCGTCAGGGTCACCGACGTGCCATCATTCTGTACTTCGAACTTCATGGTCTCTCTCCTCCGCGGCAAGTCCCGCGCCGCGCGTGCATGCTCAGAACATCTTCAGACAGGATGCGAGACGCTCGTACACGCCGGGTCCGCGCGTGTTGCCGGTCTGCACCTGCAGGTTGTAGAAGGTATCCGCGCCGGGTTTCGTGAAGCCGACACGCACGCGAGCGCCGCTTGCCTTACAAATATACCCCGAGGGGAGAAGGAAGTCAAGATTCAGATCGATCGCGATATCGAAGGGCTTGCCCGCGATCCGTTGCAGCAATGCCCCGGGGGGATGAAAGAATCGCGTCACCTGCTGTGCGCTGATCCGCAGGATCTCGCTATGCGGCATCAACGCCGTGATGCCGTTGTCCAGGGCATCGGCGATGACGGTGATGTGATCGTCACCGTACCGTGACCGCACCAGCTCGATGATAGCAGCCGTGGACTGCTGTGTGGGAGCGAGCGGCAGGACGAGCAGGACGCGCTTCCCGGCCGAGAGGGCACCGGTAAAGGTCATGGCCTGATCGGGTTTGGAACGGAACGAGAATCGTGCAAGGTGCAGGCCAATGGAACGGCGTGTGGATTCGAACATGGGATCTCAGGATATCATGCGCAGCAGTTCGGCTTCGCTGAGCAGCGGGACGCCGAGTTCGCGAGCGCGTGTGAGTTTGGAGCCGGCATCTTCGCCGACCAGGACGTACGAGACGGTCTTGCTGACGCCGGATGCAACCTTTCCCCCGTGGTGTTCAATGAGCTTGCGTGCTTCATCGCGTGCGTAGGTCGGCAGCGTACCGGTGATCACGAAGGTCTTGCCGGTCAGTGTGCCTCCTGACGCGGTTGCGGCACCCGCGAATTGCAGGCCGGCCTTCTTCAGGGCCTTGAGTGTTGCGCGATTGTGGGTATCGCCGAAGAAATGGATGATGCTTGCTGCGATCTTGGGGCCGATGGCCGGCGTCTCGCGCAGCGATGTCTCCGTGGCCGCCTGCAGCGCCTCGATCGATGTGAATGCGTCGGCGAGCGTGCGCGCGACACCCGCGCCGACATGGCGAATGCCGAGAGCGAACAGGACCCGGTGGAACGGCTGGTGTTTGCTGCGTTCGATGGCGTCCAGCAGGTTCCCGGCGCTCTTCTCTCCCCAGCGCTCGAGTGCTGTCAATGCGGCACGGTGCTTCTCCAGGGAGTACAGGTCCCCGATGTTCTTCACGATCCCCTGTGCGACAAGCTGATCCACCGCCGCTTCTCCCAGCCCTTCGATATCCATGGCCCCGCGTGACGCGAAGTGCTCGATGCGCCCGCGCACCTGCGCAGGGCAATCGGCGTTCTCGCAATAGTAGTTCACCTCTTCTTCACCCCGGTAAATGGGTGAGCCACACACGGGGCAGATCCCTGGCATCGTGAACGGTGTGGATCCTCCGGGGCGCCGGGTGAGGACCACGTCGCTGACTTTCGGGATCACATCGCCACCCTTCTCGACCACCACCGTATCGCCGATGCGGATGTCGAGCTCGGTGATGTAGTCCACATTGTGCAGCGTGGCCCGGGACACGGTGGATCCACCGACGAAGACCGGGGTGAGTTCTGCCACAGGAGTGACGGCACCGGTCCTGCCCACCTGGAGCGTGATACCCTGCAGGACCGTCTCCTCCTTGCGCGCGCGGAACTTGAATGCGATCGCCCAGCGGGGGCTCCTGGCGATGGTCCCGAGTTCCTCCTGCTGCGCAAGGGCATCGACCTTGATCACCACGCCATCGATGTCGTAGGGGAGTTCATCGCGATGTTCCTCCCAATGCTGCCAGAAGGCAATGATGTCGTCCACGGACGTGCAGCGCCGGGCGTGTGGATTCACCGGGAAGCCGAATGTTCGCAGTTGCTCCAGGTTCTCGCTATGGGCCCTGAGGCGCGCGGCAGGGGCATACAGAGCGTACATGAAGCAGTGGATCGGACGTTCCGCGACGATCGCCGGGTCCTGCAGTTTCAGCGTTCCTGCCGCGGCATTGCGGGGATTGATGAAGGTCTTTTCGTCCGCCGCGGCACGCTGCTTGTTCAACTCCGCGAAGCCTTCACGCGGCAGGTAGGCCTCACCGCGGACCACAATGTCATCGAATCCCTTTCCCGCTGTGCGCAACCGCAGGGGGAGGGAGCGCACGGTGCGGAGGTTGTTGGTGATGTCGTCGCCTTGAACGCCATCACCGCGTGTCGCTCCCTGTGCGAAGGATCCGTTGCGATACCGCAGGGTGATCGCTACCCCGTCGATCTTGAGTTCCGCCATATAGACCGGGGTTGCCGTGCCCAGAAGCTCGCGCACCCGGCGGTCGAAGTCCCGGATCTCCTCTTCAGAATAGGAATTGGCGAGACTCAACATCGGCGGGTCGTGCACAACCGTTGCGAACTCCTTGCTGGGCGCACCGCCGACACGCTGCGAAGGCGAATCGGGTGTCACCAGTGACGGGTAGGCGGCTTCGAGGTCCTGCAATTCCCGCATCATTGCATCGTACGCCTCATCGGCGATGACCGGTTCTGCGAGGACGTAGTACCGATGATCGTGATCGCGGATCTCCTCGCGGAGGGCCTCGGCGCGCTTCTGCGCTGCAGCGGGAGTGCGCTTCATGGCTGCGGGTCTGTCTGGATGGGCGAGGTGAGGGCCTCGCGTGTGAGTTCAACATCGCGCAGCACGGCACCGCGTTTCCCGAGCGTGCCGAGATCACGTGCATTCAGGTGGAACTGCACACCGCCGGCGTTGCCGAGCGTGATGGTGAAGCGGTCGCGTGCACGCCACTTCCGGCGGCTGCCCGGCGCGAACAAATGGTCCACCGGGGGATTGGCATCGATCGCGATCTGGATCCACACGGAATCGGTGACCGCAGCATGCAAGGTGAGACTGTCGCGTGCGTTGCCCGGCAGTGGTACGGCCACTGCCACGGCACTGTCCTTCGGCATCAGGCGCTGCTCCGTTTCACGCAGGATCGCTCCGATGGGTACTTCGCCGGTGCCGCCTTGTTCCGGGTCCGGCTGTGTGAGATAGATGATCATGGCGATACCGAGGAGGACGACCGCCGTCACACCCCACGAGCGTACGCCGGGGCGGGAAAGGAACGGTGTTGCTTCCGGTTCGGCGTCGGCCGCCGGTGTCGGCCGGACGGGTGCAGGAGGTGGAGGCGGTTCGGGAGTACCGCTCTTGCCTTCGAACCGGCGCATGACATACGCAGGGTCGAGGCCGACGCTGGCCGCGTACGCCCGCAGGAACGCGCGCACGTAGGCAGCGGGAAGAATGTCCGTTTCGCCGGCCTCGATCGCCTTCAGAAAATCGATGTTGATCAGCGTGCTCTGCGCGATGTCGTCCAGCGACATGCCGCGCGCCTCGCGCGCTGCCCGGAGTTCGGTAAAGAGGTCGGCCTTGGTCATGGGGTCGTTGCAGGGTCCTGTTGGAACGTTCGCTGATCGAGAACTTTGCGCACCTTGAAGGCGAGGGTATCGAGCTGGAAGGGCTTCTGCACGAAGCCGTTCACCTCACTGGCGAATCGTGGCGTATCGATGATGCCTTTGCCATACCCTGAAACGATGATGACGCGCAGGTTGGGATTCACGGCGCGGAGGTGTTCGAATGCCTCGATGCCCGACATCACGGGCATATTGATATCCAGCAGCACGAGGTCGATCGAAGCCTGACGCGTCTTGTAGAACTCCAACCCCTCCTGTCCGTTGCTCGCGATGTAGACCGTGTAGCCGAGATTCGTCAGGATATCCCGTGCCACTTCACAGAGGTATGCTTCGTCGTCAATGACAAGGATGTGTTCCGTACCGTGGGGAAGACGGGGCCGCCGTTTGCGCGCCTCGGCCTGAATGCCTGCGGTATGCGGAAGGGAGATGGTGAAGGTGGTACCGACGGCGTCCACGCTCTCGAGATTGATGAACCCCTTGTGATTCTGCACGACGCCATAGACCACCGAAAGGCCGAGTCCGGTGCCGTTATCCTTGGTCGTGAAGAACGGTTCGAAGATCCTGTCCTGGATCTCTTTGGGGATGCCCCGGCCGGTATCGTTCACGCGGATCTCCACGAATGGTCCCGGCCGTGTGGAAGAGAATCTGCTGCCGGTGAGAGTGTCCGCGGTGACGAGTTGTGTCGTCACCGTCAATGTCCCCGCCCCATTCATTGCATCGCGGGCATTCAGGAACAGGTTGAGAAGCGCCTGCTGGATCTGTCCGTCGTCGCCGTTCACGGTGAGCGGTGTATCCGCGAGATTCGTTCGGACCGTGATATCCTTGGACACACTGCGCTGGTAGAGGTCGAGGGTCTCCTGCACAAGGGAGTTGATGTCCACCGGAGCGGTGATCGTCTCCGTCTTCCGTGCGAAGGTCAGGAGTTGACGGGTGAGTGATGAGCCGCGGCGTGCGGAGGATTCGATGATCTCGACATACTTCGTGAGTTTGTTCCGTTCGCTGATGTGGCGGCGCATGATGGAGGCGGAGCCAAGGATCGCCGCGAGGATGTTGTTGAAGTCGTGTGCGATGCCGCCTGCCAGGTTCCCGATGCTGTCGATCTTCTGTGCGTGGAGGAGCGCATCTTCCATACGCTTGCGTTCGGTGATGTCGCGTGCCACGATGCGGGCGGTGACCGTGTGCCCGGTCTCGTCGAAGACCATGGTGGTGTTCAGGAGGACGAAGAATGCGCGGCCTCCGAGCGTCACCATCTGCTCCTCCACCTCCTTCAGCGCCTTGCCTTCCGTGAACATCTGGAGGAGCATGGCATCCACCGAGGGCCGGCGTTCGGGCGAACAGAGTGTACTGAAGGGCCTGCCGATGATCTGCGCCGGTGTCGATTCCAGGAGTGATGCGCCATGACGGTTGCATCCGACAATGATATGCTGCCGGTTCACACTCAGATAGATGTCGGGTGCGTTCTCGAAGAGATCCGCATAGCGGTGTTCGGATTGCCGGACGCGTTCGAACAGGCGGGCATTGTGGATGGCGACGCTGATGTGGTTGCCGAAGGTCTCGGCGAGCTCGGCCTGCTTCGAGCTGAGCATACCGTACGACGGTCCGGCAACGACGAGGACCCCGGCGATGGCGTCCTTGGTGCGCAGAGGCATCGAGGCCCAGAACTGGACCCCCTGGATCTTGAGGGATTCCGGGATGCGGCCCCGTTCGAGGCGGCTTTCCCGTTCCACGCGTGGCTGGTTCAACCACATGCGAGGCGACCGGGGGAAGGGTTCCACCGCTGCGAGGATGTCGATATCGCTCCCTTCGGCGCAGCGCAACGTCAGGAGCGTTCCTTCATCAATGTAGATCCACGCATAGGGGGTGTTGAGGACCTCGGTGATCCTGGTCAGAGCGGTGCGGAGGACGTAGTCGAGGTCAACGACCCTGTTCACCGCTTCAGCAACGGCATTCAGCGCGAGGAGCTGGCGGCGTTGTTCATCGAGCCGGCGGCTATTCAGGAGAGAGAAATAGACGCTGGTGAAGCCGAAGATCCCGACGGTGACGATGCTGACGAAATCCATGAACCGGGGCTGGGCGCCCGTTGCCGCCATCACGCTGATGATCGTTGCCATACTGACGACCACCGCGGTGGAAGCCACCATCTGGGCCTGCTCGACGGGGCCGAGGCTGCTCAGAAAGAACCGGAGGGCTTTAACGGGGTTCAACATGAAGAAATGTACGAAATGCAGGGATGAGTGCAAAGTGCGCGGCATCAGGAAAAAAGAAGTCCCGCCGAGATGCCGGCGGGACTCTTGTCCTACAACCTTGAAATGAAGATCTTAGCGCTTGCTGGAGAGAACGGATTCCTTGCAGGCCTTTGCAACGCGGAACTTCACGACGGTCTTTGCCGGGATCGTGATGGTTTCGCCGGTCTTCGGGTTGCGGCCGAGGCGCTCTTTGCGATGGACAAGCACGAGCTTGCCGATGCCAGGCAGGGTGAACGTGTTCTTTGCTTCTTTGTATGCCAGATTCGCGAGCTCTTCGAACACCGCCACGACATCCTTCTTCTTCATATCAAACTTGTTGGCAAAGTGGGCGATGATCGCCGTCTTGGACATTGCCTTAGCAGTTGCTTTCGCCATTGATCCTCCTTAGAGTGGTTGAAGATACACGTAGGTACGGGGTGAAGATAGCATAATCCCCTGTAAATTCAAACAAAATAATGATCTCCGCGCCGCCGTCATATGTCGCGTTCGAGCGGCCGGGAGTCACCCGATCGCGAGATGAGGTCCACCGGGCACCGTGGCAGCGAATCAAGGAGCATCTTTCCGTATCCTCGCCGGAGAATGCGCGAGTCGAGGATACTCACCACGCCGCGGTCTTCCACCGATCGGATGAGCCGGCCTGCGCCCTGGCGGAGTTTGAGGGCTGCCTCCGGAAGCGAATAGGCGAAAAACGCCCGTTCTCCACGACTTTCAACATCTTCGAGGCGTGCTTCGATCAGCGGATGGGTGGGCACGGAGAACGGCAGGCGGGTGATGATGACATGTTCCAGCGCCTCGCCCGGCACATCCACCCCCATCCAGAAGCTGTCCAACCCGAAGAGCACGGAGTGGATGTCGCGCTTGAACTCATCCAGCAGGTCGTGCCTTGAGTACTCGGACCCCTGTACAAGCAAACGGATGCCATCGCCCGCGAGGTCCTCGCTCACTGCACGTGCTGCGGCCTGCATGGAAGCTGCGCTCGTGAAGAGGACCAGGGCCTTTCCCTGGCTCCGGCGAATGAAGGAGAGCAGTGTCGCGGGAAGTTCGCGCGCATAGTCCGGCGAGTCGGGTTCGGGCATATCCTCCGCGATCCATATGCGCATCTGACGATAGAGGTCGAACGGGGAATCCAGGGTGAGGGTGCGTGCGGACACGCCGCCCAGCCGTTCCTGGACGTACCGCATGTCGCCGTCCACGGAAAGGGTGGCACTCGTGAGGATCACCGGGCCATGCGGTCCGAACAATTGTTCTTCGAGCGAGGGCCCGACGTGGAATGGCACCATGCAGAGCGTGACATTGTCCTGTGGCGGCCTCCGCACCTCCACCCAGTAGGCATGGCGGTCGCTGGCGAAGGTGAGAAAATCTTCGAGCGTGCGGAGATCTTCCTCCAGCGATTCCCGTGCGGCAGCGATCTCCCGCGCCCGGATGGCGTCATCGATACTGGATTCAACGCCAGCGAGCGTCTGCACAAGGTCGGAGAGGGGCATGGAGAGGACGTCGGCGACGAGGCCGGGCGTTTTGATCCGTACCTGAAGCGAATCGCGTGATGCTCCTGCGCGGGATGTCGTGACCGGCGGGAGTGACCTCGCCACGGTATCGAAGAACGCGTCGACAAGTTCTTCCATCCCTTTGAATGCGGTCTTCACATTGCGCTTCGCATCAGAGAGAAGTCCGCGCTTCGAACGGGGGTTGTACAGGCGATGGAGTGTTGCAATGACCCCGCGCCGTGACAGCCGCCGGCCCAGTCCCTCAGCGGCGATCGCCTCGAGCGTGTGGGCCTCATCGAAGATGACAAAATCTCCCGGGAACAGGAACTGGTCTTCGGTACGCAGGTACGGGAGCAACGAAAAGAAGAGCGAATGGTTCACGATCAGCAATTGGGACTTGCGTGCGCGCTCCTTCGCTCGTTGAAAGAAGCACCGTCCGCCGCATGTCTGCGATGTGCACACGCCAGGTTCTGAACACACAGCATTCCATACGGTGGCGGAAGGAATGAATCCGAGTCCGCTGACGTCGCCATCGGGTGTTCCTTCTGCCCAGACCGCGATGCGGCTGAGTTCGTCGGATTCTTCCGGAGGGAACATCGAGCCGCGTGATGCCAGAGCTGCATCGAGCCGCGTCGTGCAGAGATAGTTGCGCCGGCCCTTCAGGAGGACCGCGGAGAATTCCGCCCCGAGCAGCTGCCGGCAGAGCGGGATATCCTTGTAGAGCAATTGTTCCTGAAGGTTCTTGGTGTGCGTCGAGATGATCGCTTTTCGCTCGTTCTGCATCGCGTAGGCGATCGACGGCATCAGATAGGCGAGGGTCTTGCCGACGCCTGTTGGCGCTTCGATGAAGAGGTGGTGCTGCTCCGACAATGCCTCGAGCACCGCATGAGCCATTGCGTGTTGCTGGGGGCGGTGCGCGAACCCCGAGATCTGCTCGAGTGTTCCGTCCTGACCGAGGATCGAGTCTATTGTTGCTGCGGGGTCGTGCATGATGAGCAAGGTACGGAAAACGGTGGCCCCTTGCCACCCATCTGTATTTTCACCCGATTTTGTACTATCATAGAGACATGCGAATTGTCGGAATGCTCCTGGTTGTGGTGATGGTCTGTCACGCGGGCGGTGCTGCTCAGACCGACAGCACGCATACGTCCGGCCGACTGGATGCCACCGTCCTGCAGGATGCCGGTACGTTCTGGAGTGCATTCCTCTTCATCGGAAGTGCGCCCTCACGGTGGAACGGCCAGGACATCGGGCTCGCCGGTGGCATTGTTGCGAGCACCGGAGTGGTTGCCTTCGGTGATGATGCGGTCTCGGGCGGCTTCCGGGCCTTCAAGGGCCGGACAGGCGACCGTCTGGAATCTGTTGTGCGCATGTACGGCGAAGTGTGGGTGCTTGCTGTACTCTGCGGCAGCTCCTACGCCGCGGGTTTGTTCACAGGCGACCGATGGGTGCGGGAGACCGCATTCCTTGCCGGCACAGGGCTCATCCTGACGGCAGGCGCCACACAGGTGTTGAAATACACTGCCGGCCGTGCACGACCGTACACCCTCGAGGGACCCGGGCAGTTCCGGATGCTCTCTCCGGATGATGACCACCACTCCTTCCCCTCCGGCCATACAGCCGCAGCCTTCTCCCTCTCCACGGTACTCGCGCATCAGATCGGCAATGACTGGGCTACCGCCGGCCTCTATACGCTGGCTGCCATGACCTCGCTGTCCAGAGTATACGCGGGTGAGCACTGGTTTTCCGATTGTGTGTTCAGTGCCATACTCTCCACAGCGATCACACATTCGCTGTTGCAGTGGTATGATACCCGCATGGCTCCGGAACGGGAAAGGGGATTGCACATCGTCCCTGGCCCGGCCGGCGTGTCGTTCGTCTATAATTTTTAGAACAGGGAACGCGGGCTTCGCGGATCGTCCGTTCTTCCCGGGGGTGCATTGCCATGGTGGTGCCACACAAGGATCCCTCCGGGGATGTCCGGTGGTGGTCCGGACTCTTCGGGTATGCCGGCGCACCCCCATGGCGTCTGCGATCCTGCATCAGCAGGTCGAGGTGATCCAGCGCCTCACAGCGGACCCTCGAATGGCTCCCTTCTCCGACCAGGTCCGGGCCTGTGGCCTCGGCTCATCCGTATCCCTTCCTGTGCAGGTGTCCGGGATGTTCAACGGGTGTCTGGACGTCTATGCTGCGGAGATCGACTATTTCGATGCTGAGGAGATGGCCGTCCTGCATGAGATCCGCGGCGATCTGATCTTTGCGTTGGGCAATCTGGCGCGCGATGGGCAGCCACGCGCACCTGAATAGCTTCACACCGTATCCGGCGGCCCGGTTCGCTCCTGAACTCCCCCGTGAGGCATGTGGCCATAGTTGTTCACGCGAGATCAGGGATCGATGTGGTGGATCGCGGGTCCTACCTGAGAGTCCTGCTAAAACTTCGTCGCACAATGCATTGGCACCCTCTTCCTGCCGCCCCCCCCGCATCCTCGTGGTATGATGTTTGTTACATCCATTCGTGAGGGGAAAACGCGCTGCTCCGGCGTGCTATGCAGGCATAGAACGCCGGGTCACTCATTGTCTATCCGGCCACCATCGAATGAGGCCCTCTGTGCGACGCTTCTGGAACATTCTTACGCAATCGAGCATCATGTCCAAATTCATCATTCCCACCGCTCTCATCATACTGGGGGCTGTAGGGGTGTGTGCATGGCTCCTCTCGAACTATGTGAGTGAGCAGATACAGACAAGTACGACCGAACTCGTCCATGCGAGGTCGGAACAGGCACTGAACGTTCTCGCATCCACGCATAGCCTGATGAAGCAGCGTGTTGAGGTTGCGATGGGGATCCTCCGTTCCGAAGGGGATCGGCTCGGTACGCCCGGACTCGGTGGGATGACCCGTGTGGGAGCAGAGTCCGTGCCGTCACTCCTCCTGGCGGAAGCAGTCAGGCCAATGCATTCGGTCTCGTTGACCGTGTGAAGTCGTTGACCGGCAGCACGGCAACTCTCTTCGTCCGCAGGGGTGAGAGTTTCATCCGGGTCTCGACGAACGTCCAGAAGCAAGATGGATCACGGGCGATCGGCACATTGCTGGATCCGAACGGAAAGGCCATCGTGGCCATTCGAGAGGGGCGGTCATTTTCCGGCGTGGTGGACATCCTGGGGGAGCCATATTTCACTTCCTATGAACCGATGCGCGCGCGCACCGGAGAAGTCGTCGGCATCTGGTATGTGGGATATCCTATCTCCACACTGAAGGAGCTGGGCAAGGCGATCGAGCAGACCCACATCCTCCAGGGCGGCTTTGTCGCTCTGGTCGACGCAAAGAACAAAACGCGCTTTTCCACGAAAGGGGTTCCGGTTGAGACCATCGAGAAACTTGCTGTCGCCGATGCGTCCCTGTCCACCGATTGGGTCGTCGAGCACAACAAATTCGATCCCTGGGGGTACGGCGTCGTTATCGGCTATCCGCGGACCGATGTTGATGCGATCATCTCATCGGCCCGGACGAGCATTCTCATTGTCGGTGGTGTGATCGCGGTGCTCATCTGCGGTTTGATCGCGATGCTGGTCCGCCGCTCCATCGTCCGCCCGGTCGGGATCCTGGTGCATGCTGCAGATGCGCTTGCACAGGGAGATGTGTCGATCTCGATCCCGGAAATGGGCCATGACGAAATGGGCAGCCTCTCACGGTCGTTCGCCGCTATCGTTGATGCATCGCGTGATCGCGCCGAAGCTGCACGCCGGATCTCCGAAGGGGATCTTTCGATCACCGTAACGCAGAGGACGGACCGCGATGTGCTGGGTCTTGCCCTCGCACGCGCACTCACCGAGTTGCAGAACCTCGTGCGTGAATCGGAACGGCTCTCCGGTGCCGCCATTGCAGGACAACTGTCGGTCCGGAGCGAAGCGGACAAGTTTCAGGGCGGGTATCGTGCGATCCTCAGCGGTTTCAACAACACCCTGGATGCGGTCGTTGGCCCGCTCAACATGGCCGCGGAGTACGTGGACCGCATCTCGAAGGGCGACATCCCGGCGAAGATCACCGACACCTACAACGGTGATTTCAACGAGATCAAGAACAACCTGAACCTGGCCATCGATGCGGTGAACGCCCTCGTGGCCGATGCCGGCATGCTGTCCAGGGCAGCGGTGGAAGGCAAACTCGCTGCGCGCGCCGATGCGACGAAGCACGGCGGTGATTTCCGGAAGATCGTGCAGGGGGTGAATGACACGCTGGATGCGGTGATCGGACCGCTGAATGTGGCCGCCGAGTACGTGGACCGGATCTCCAAGGGTGACGTCCCGGCGAAGATCACGGACAACTACAACGGCGATTTCAACGAGATCAAGAACAACCTGAATCAGGCGATCAACGCCGTGAGCATGCTGGTCGCGGATGCGCATCTGCTGTCGCGTGCCGCCGTGGAAGGCAAACTTGCCACGCGTGCCGATGCCACGAAGCATCAGGGCGACTTCCGGAAGATCGTGCAGGGCGTGAACGAAACGCTCGATTCCGTCATTGGCCCGTTGAACGTTGCGGCGGAGTACGTGGACCGGATCTCCAAGGGCGACATCCCGGCGAAGATCACGGACAGCTACAACGGCGATTTCAACGAGATCAAGAACAACCTGAACCAGGCGATCGGCGCGGTGAACGCGCTGGTGGCCGATGCGGTGCTGCTGTCGCAGGCGGCGGTGGAAGGCCGTCTGGCCACGCGTGCCGATGCGTCGAAGCATCAGGGTGATTTCCGGAAGATCGTCCAGGGGGTGAACGACACGCTGGATGCGGTGATCAAACCGGTGCAGGAAGGGTCGAACACGCTGGCGGTGATGGCGACGGGCGATATGACGGCGCGGATGAACGGGGACTACCGCGGCGATCTGCAGCTCATCAAGGAGAGCATCAACAAGGTGGGCGGCTCCCTGCAGGAAGCCTTGCGGAAGGTGAGCGAGGCCGTGAGCGCGACGGCGAGTGCCTCGAGCCAGATCAGCTCGAGCACGGAGGAGATGGCTGCCGGGGCACAGGAACAGACGAGCCAGGCGGGAGAAGTGGCGAGCGCAGTGGAGGAGATGACCAAGACCATCCTGGAGAACTCCAAGAACGCGAGCGCAGCGGCCGAGACGGCGAAGCTCGCGCGTGTGAGTGCGGAGCATGGTGGCGAGGTCGTTGGTGAGACGGTCGAAGGGATGAAGCGCATCGCCGGCGTGGTGAACAAGAGCGCCGAAACGGTGAAGGAGCTCGGGAAGTCGAGCGATCAGATCGGTGAGATCATCGGCGTGATCGACGACATCGCGGACCAGACGAACCTGCTGGCTCTGAACGCGGCCATTGAAGCAGCCCGCGCAGGGGACCAGGGGCGCGGGTTTGCGGTCGTGGCGGACGAGGTCAGGAAGCTGGCCGAGCGGACGACGAAGGCGACGAAAGAGATCGCCGGGATGATCAAGAAGATCCAGTCGGATACCACGGGTGCTGTCCGGTCGATGGAAGAGGGGACGCACGAGGTGGAACGCGGGATCGAGCTGGCCGACAAGGCAGGCGCGAGCCTGAAGGAGATCGTGGGGGTGAGCCAGAAGGTGACGGACATGGTCACGCAGATCGCGGCCGCAAGCGAGGAGCAGTCGAGTGCGAGCGAGCAGATCTCGAAGAACGTCGAGGGCATCTCGCAAGGTGACGAGCGAAACAGGCGCAGGGGACGCAGCAGATCGCGCGTGCCGCGGAGGATCTCAACCGGCTCACGGAGAATCTGCAACGTCTCATCGGCGACTTCAAGCTCGGCCGCAATGACGGTATGCGGAGCGACGGTGCGCGCAGCGGCGTTGCCGTACGGGAGAACGGCGCGCTGGTGGCCGGATGAATGCCGACATCAGATATCTGAATTGTCTGAATGAACAGCCGGCGCCAGGGAAGGATCGGCGGGCCACGGGCCCCGCCCTTCCCTCGTGACTGGCGCTACAGCCGCTCGCGGATCGCTTTCGAGATCTTGTCGACCGCATCCTGAGCGGCTTTCGTGAGGCCATCGAGGTCCTCGCGGAGTTGCGGCCCGACCGTGTCCTGAAAATGCTGCTTCTCGATCTCGAGAATGAACGTCCCGAGCTTCCGCCGGTCGTCCTTCGATAGTGCCTGTATCTCGGCTTTCAGCTGGTCCAGCGTCATCGTACCCTCTCGTTCGATCTTCGCGTTCTGTCCTTCGGTGAGCTCTTCCTTGATAGGAACGGAAGATCAGGCGGGATGTTGCACGGCCTCTCCGATCCGGTGCCTGTATCCCACCACCCGTACCTTTTCCATTGTCACCAGCCCCTCGGTCACATGCGCGTCGATGAAGGGCATCAGCAGCGCGAGCCGCTCTTCGGTGTCGACGATCTCGATCACCACCGGAAGGTCCACGGACAGGTCAAGGAGTTTTGCGGAGTGGATGCGGCTGCTGGCGCCGTAGCCGAGCACGCCGCGGAGCACCGTGGCGCCGGCCAGATTCAGTTCGCGCGCCCTGGTGACGATGGCCTCGTACAACGGTACGCCATGGTGCTTGTCGTTGATGCCCACGTAGACCCTGAGCAGGAGCGCTTCATCGGGAAGTTTCATCATGCCTCCATGTGTCAGTGAACGATCTTCGAAAGGAGACGGAACCCGTAGATGCCGAGGACGACCGCGAGCAAGCCAACGACAACGCTGAGGAGAATGTTCGCTGCGGCAAGCCGGATCTCGCCGCCGCGCAGCAAATGGAATGATTCGAGCGAAAAGGTCGAGAACGTGGTGTAGGCCCCCAGGAACCCGATCGTCAGGAAGCTGCGCCACTCGGCGGATGCCAGCGATGTTTCGAACAGCTCGGCAAGGAAGCCGATCGCGAACGAACCGGTCAGGTTGATGATCAACGTTCCCCAGGGAAAGGACGTCCCGGTCTGCCCATGGATCCATGTTGCCAGGCCGTAGCGGGCAACAGCTCCGAGGGAGCCACCGAGAGCGATGAGGAGCACATTCTGCATACGTGATGACCTTTCGTGGCCGTTGAGGGTCCGGGCGACACCGGAAGATAGCGATACCGGATGAGAAGCGAAAGCCGCGGGGGGATTTCTGCTTGGATTCCTCATGGTGCGTTCGTACATTGACAGATCACTCCCACGAATGCGGGCGTCCTTTGGGTTTCACTCTCCTCGATTACACTATCGTCATCGTCTATCTTGCGGGTGTCACGGTCGCAGGTATCCTGGTGGCCGGCAAGCAGAAGACCTCGCGGGACTACTTCCTTGGCGGCAAGAGCATGTCGTGGTGGTCTGTCGGTTTTTCGATCGTGGCGAGTGAGACGAGCACCCTGACCTTCATCAGCATACCCGGGCTCGCGTACCGGTCGGATATGCATTTCCTCCAGCTGGTGTTCGGCTATTTCATCGGCCGGTTGCTGGTGAGCGTGTTCTTCATCCCTGCGTATTATGCCGGTGACCTTGAGACGGCATACGACTTTCTCGGGAAGCGTTTCGGCATCCCCCTGCGGAAGTTCACGTCGAGCGTCTTCATCACGACCCGGGTCCTTGCCTCGGGCGTCCGCCTTTTTGCCACGGCGATACCTGTGCACCTCATCACCGGCCTGGATTACGGCACGAGCATCCTGATCATCGGCGTCTTCACGTTGATCTACACGTATCTCGGCGGCCTCAAGGCGGTCGTTGCCATGGATGTCGTGCAAATGGGGATCTATCTGAGCGGTGCCATCGCGTCGATGGTGCTCATTCTGTATGCGTTGCCGAACGGCTGGCAGGATGTGGTGTTCTATGCCACACGGAACGGCCTGAACAAATTTGAGATCATCAATACCGGCGGCGGATCGGATCTGATGTCGTTCCTTGCATCGCCGTACACACTGGCGGGCGGGTTACTGGGCGGCACATTCCTGACCATGGCCTCCCACGGGACGGACCAGTTGCTCGTCCAGCGGTTGCTGGGGTGCCGTACCCGATGGGAAAGCCAGAAAGCATTGATGCTCGACGCCACCTTCATCGTGATCCAGTTCGCATTCTTCCTGACGCTCGGGTTGTGCCTGTACGCCTTCTATCAGGGCGTACCGTTTCAGGACCTGGGGCTCCGATCGTCGGATGAGATCTTCCCGCGCTTCATCGTGACCCAGCTTCCGTCGGGCCTCTCCGGACTTCTCATCGCCGGTGTTCTCGCATCGGCCATGGGGACGCTCTCCTCGTCCATCAGTTCGCTCGCGTCGTCGACCTTCCTGGACATCTTCAAGATGACCGCGAAGGGGCGCTCACTGGACAGCGCGGCAGAGCTGCGGTGGTCGCGGGCCCTGACCCTCGTGTGGGGGATCGTCCTGATCGGTGGAGCGATGCTGTTCACCGACACCACGAATCCGGTCGTGGAGATCGGGCTCAAGATCGCATCGTTCACGTATGGCGGGCTTCTCGGTACGTTCTTCCTCGGTCTCTTGTTCCGCCGGCTCATTGAACGGGATGCGTTCATCGGGTTCATGACGGGGATCGCGGCGATGGTCGCGGTCATGACCTTCACACGGATAGATTACACCTGGCACACCCTCATCGGATGCGGTGCCACGATCGCCGGCGGGAATTGCGCTGCGTACATCCGGAGGTGGATGGCAGGGCCGCCGACCCAGGACACGACAGTACACTAAACATCTTCATCTGTTCACAGCGACGGAGGATCCGACGTGCATATCACACTCCTCGATTGGGTTGTCATCGGTATCACCCTGCTCGTGTGCTTCGGGCCAGCGCTCTTCTTCGGAAAGCGTGCAGGGAAGAGCACGGCGGAGTTCTTCGCCTCGGGGCGTTCCGTGCCGTGGTGGTTGGCGGGGCTCTCGATGGTGGCGACCACCTTCAGCAGCGATACGCCGAACCTCGTCACTGACATCGTCCGCCGGCAGGGTGTTGCGGGCAACTGGGTGTGGTGGGCATTCGTGCTGACGGGTGTTGCGACGGTCTTCTTCTACGCGCGCCTCTGGCGGCGTTCGGGGGTGATGACCGACCTGGAGTTCTATGAGATCCGCTACTCCGGCAAGGCTGCGAGCGTGGTGCGCGGGTTCCGGTCGGTGTATCTCGGCCTCTTCTTCAACTGTATGATCATGGCAACGGTGAACCTTGCCGCGTGCAAGATCGCCGGCATCCTGTTCGGCATGGACCGGTGGCAGACGCTGCTGATCGTCGGGACGCTCAACGTCGTGTTCGCCACGCACTCGGGGTTGTGGGGCGTGCTGGTGATCGACATGATCCAGTTCTTCATCAAGATGACCGCCGTGATCGCCGCGGCGTACTTCGCCCTGCAGCTTCCGCAGGTCGGCGGGCTGTCCGGGCTGGTGGACAAGCTCTCCACGGCGACGGGACCGAACGGCATCAACTATCTGAACATGCTCCCCGATTTCAGCAACAACTGGGACATCGCGGTCGCGATCTTCATCATGCCGATCGCCGTGCAGTGGTGGGCGGTCTGGTATCCGGGTGCGGAGCCGGGCGGCGGCAGTTACATTGCGCAGCGTATGCTCGCCTCGAAGTCGGAACGCGATGCCCTCGGCGCAGTGCTGTTCTTCAATGTGGCACATTACGTCCTCCGCCCCTGGCCGTGGATCCTCGTCGGCCTTGCATCGATCATCGTGTATCCGCAGCTCTCGGACATCCAGGCGGCGTTCCCGAACCTGGATCCGGGTCTTCTCGGGCACGACATCGCATATCCTGCCATGCTCAAGTTCCTGCCGGTCGGCTTCGTCGGTTTGATGGTCGGCGGTCTGATCGCCGCGAATTCGAGCACGATCCTGACCCATCTGAACTGGGGCGCGTCATATCTGGTGCACGATTTCTACCGCAGGTTCATCAAGAAGAACGAGACCGAGCATCACTACGTGACGGCCGGGCGGGTGGTCACGATCATCCTGTTCTTCGCATCGTCGGGGGCGGTCTACCTTCTGGACACTGCGAAAGACGCCTTCGATATCATCCTGCAGGTTGGTGCGGGCACGGGGTTGTTGTATCTCGTGCGTTGGTTCTGGTGGCGGGTGAATGCCTGGAGCGAGATCGTTGCGATGGCGAGTTCGTTCCTGGTCTCGATCGGCTTCCTCATTCTCAAGAAGGAAGACATCGTGTTCAGCACGCATGTGGCGTTGTTGCTCACGATCGGCATTACCACGGTATGCTGGGTGGCGACGGCGCTGTTCGGTCCGGAGACCGAGCGTGAAGTGCTGATCGCGTTCTACAAGAAGGTACGCCCGTTCGGTCCGGGATGGAAGGTGATCCGGGAAGCGGCCGGCCTGCCGGAAGAGACATCGAAGCTGGCGGGTGACAATATTCCCCTCGCGTTGTTGGGATGGGTGGCAGGGTGTTCGCTGGTGTGGTCTGCCCTGTTCACGGTCGGCAATTTCCTGTACGGGCGGATGATGCTTGCGGGGATCCTGTTCGGGGTCTTCCTCGTTGCCGGTGTCGCATTGCTGTACGTCGTGAACAAATTGTGGACGGAGAAGGGGGCGGGGGCGTCGTAGGCGCCGTCGGGGGTTGTCGTGATTGCCCGTGGTTAGGTGGGCAGCACCACCCCCCCTGCCTCCATGGGTCGATGCATTGCTGTTGTAGGGGCCGAGCATGCTCGGCCCCCCTACACGGGTCTTGCACCGCCCCCCGCCTCCGGGCACAATGAAACGAGGCCCCACCGTATGGTGGAGCCTCGTTTTTGCTGTCGGAGCGGGGGGATTTGAACCCCCGACCCCTTGAACCCCATTCAAGTGCGCTACCGGGCTGCGCTACGCTCCGAATGACAGCAAGATAATGTACGGACATCCCTCGAGAAACGCAACCGCGCCCTGCGTACAATTCAGGTGAATTTCAGCGCTGATTTTCCTATCTTCCTCCAAAGAATCCTGTCCCCTGTGCTTCCTTTGTCATGGCAACATCCCGCGGCACATCGCCCGCTCCCGATACAGCCGTCTGCGTCCACTGTGGCGATCCCGTTCGGGGCGAAGGGGTTGTCAGTGGCGACCTGCAGTTCTGCTGCTCCGGTTGCAAGGCCGTCTACGACGTGCTCTCACATGCAGCGTCCTGCCCTGTGCCGGCACCACGACCGGTCGGCGATGACCGCTTTGCGTATCTCGACGACCCCGCAGTCGCCGAACGACTGTGTGATTTCTCCGATGGCTCCATCACCGCAGTGACGTTCTTCGTGCCCCAGATGCACTGCGCATCGTGTATCTGGCTGCTCGAGAACCTCTTCCGGTTCGATCCCGGCATCCTCTATTCGCGTGCGGATTTCCTCGGGAAGTCGATCGTTGTACGCTATGCGAATGAAAAGACCGGCCTGCGCAAGGTCGTGGAACTCCTGACGTCGCTCGGCTACGAGCCAACGATCACGCTGGAGTCCGCACAGCGCACGCCCCGCCGCGAAGCGGACCGCTCCCTGTACGCGCGGATCGGCATCGCCGGGTTCTGTTTCGGGAACACGATGATCCTCGCGTTCCCCGAGTACCTGTCGGGCGGCGACTTCGAGCCGTTCCTGCGCTCGCTGTTCGCGTACGTGAGCCTGGTCCTGTCCCTGCCGGTCACGTTCTACAGCGCCACCGTCTTCTTCCGTGGCGCACTGGCCGGGCTCCGGTCGCGTGTCGTGAACCTGGACCTGCCGATCGCGCTCGGGGTCGCGATCCTGTTCCTGCGCAGCGCGGTGGAGATCCTCACGGGCACGGGGTTCGGGTATGTGGATTCGCTGTGCGGGCTCGTGTTCTTCCTGCTGCTCGGACGGTTGTTCCAGCAGCGGACCTATGACAGCCTGAATTTTGACAGGACCTACGCGTCCTACTTCCCGCTCGCCGTCACGCTGAAGAAGAAGGACGGAGAGTCGACGGTGCCTGTCACGTCGCTCGAACCCGGTGCGAGGGTGATCATCCGGAACAACGAGATCGTTCCGGCCGATGCGATCCTGATGAGCGATGCCGGCGCGATCGATTACAGCTTTGTGACGGGTGAATCCACACCCATCCCTGCGAAGCAGGGTGATCTCGTGCATGCCGGCGGCCGGCAGGTCGGCAGCGCGATCGAACTCGAGGTCGTGAAGACCGTCTCCCAGAGCTATCTCACGCAACTCTGGAACGAAGCGGCATTCAGGACGGACCGGCCCGGCAATCTGACGCGGCTCACGAACATCGCGGGGAAGTATTTCACGGCGGCGCTGTTCGTGGTTGCAGCAGGCGCCGCCGCGTACTGGTTCCCCCGCGACACCGCGATCGCATGGAATGCCCTCACCGCCGTGCTCATCGTCGCCTGTCCATGCGCCCTGTCGC
The DNA here is from genome assembly GCA_016707525.1 of Ignavibacteriota bacterium. NCBI lineage: Bacteria > Pseudomonadati > Ignavibacteriota > Ignavibacteriota bacterium. The sequence continues at coordinate 184,622 of JADJHP010000008.1, read as the reverse complement.
TGTCGACGCCCTTCGCCTTCGGCACGGCACTCCGCGTGTTCGGGCGCGGCAAGTTCTATGCGAAGCATGCGGACGTCGTGGAATGGATGGGCCGCATCCGCACCGTGATCTTTGACAAGACCGGGACACTCACCCATGCCCGGGGATCGGGCGTGCGGTTCGTCGGCGAGCCGCTCTCGCCAACGGAGCGGTCCGCGGTGCGTTCGCTGGTGCGCAATTCGCACCACCCGCTGAGCCGGGCGGTGTTCGATGCCCTGAGCGATGATCCGGTGCTTCCGGTGACGGGTTTCAGCGAAGAGATTGGTGGCGGTATCCAGGGCACTGTGACAGGGATCGCCGTGCGCGCCGGATCGCGCTCGTTCTGCGGCCTGCCCCCCGCAGACGATGCTGAAGCACAGGACGCCGATGGCTCACCGTTGCGGGTCTTCGTTGCCCTGAACGGTGTTCCACGGGGGCAGTTCGCTCTGGCCGGGCAGTATCGCGATGGCGTGGCACCGCTGGTGCGGGAACTCCGGAAACACTACAAGGTCGTGCTCCTTTCGGGCGATAGTGACCGGGAAAAGGGGAAATTGGGACGTCTCTTTGGTGAGGACGTACCGTTGCATTTTCATCAGACCCCGGCGGACAAGCTGGCATTCGTGGCCAGAGTGCAGGCACAGGGTGAAGCCGTGCTCATGGTTGGCGATGGACTGAATGACGCCGGTGCCCTGAAACAGGCGGATGTCGGGGTGGCGCTCACGGATGATACATCGGCCTTCTCACCGGCCTGTGATGTGATCCTGGATGGGAGCCGGTTGGCCTCTCTGGACCGTTTTCTGCGTTTTGCGAGGTCCAGCCGGAGCGTGGTTCTTGTGGCATATGCCATTTCCGTGCTGTATAATGTAGTCGGCCTGTCGTTCGCGGTCCGCGGTGCGCTCTCTCCGGTCATTGCCGCGGTCCTGATGCCCGCCAGTTCCATCACGGTCGTGGCGTTCACATCGCTCAGTCTGCGGCTGCTGGCACGGAAGAGGGGTCTGCTATGAGCGTGATCGCTGTGTTGCTGGGATTCAGTATGCTGCTCGCGGGGCTCTTCCTCGCGGCGTTTCTCTGGGCGGTGCGGTCCGGCCAATTCTCCGACCGTCACACGCCTTCGCTCCGGATGTTACAGGATGACGACCGTCCGGGTCGTCACGGATCGTCCACTCACAAACCAACGTAACTCGAGGCACCATGGAGATACAGACCTTCTCGTACGACAACCGGATCGTGCGTAATTTCGCCATCGCGTCGGTCGGATGGGGTTTCATCGGGATGCTCGTGGGGTTGCTCGTCGCGTTCGACCTCGTCTTCCCGTCCTGGAACCTGTCGCTTCCGTATACGACCTTCGGCCGCATACGTCCCATCCACACGAATGCCGTCATCTTTGCGTTCGTCGGGAATGCGATCTTCATGGGCGTCTACTACTCGCTGCCCCGCCTGTGCAAGACACCGATGTTCAGCCCGCTCCTCAGCAAGATCCACTTCTGGGGGTGGCAATCGATCATCCTGCTTGCTGCCGTCACGCTCGCCCTGGGGATCACGACCTCCAAAGAGTACGCCGAGCTCGAGTGGCCGATCGACATCCTCATTGCGCTGATATGGGTGGTGTTCATCATCAATATGTTCGGCACGATCTTCAAACGCCGTGAACGGCATATGTATGTGGGCATCTGGTTCTACATCGCCACGGTCGTCACGGTCGCCGTTCTGCATATCGTGAACTCCTTCGAGAACCCGGTCTCGCTCTTCAAGAGTTACTCGCTGTACGCCGGTGTCCAGGATGCCCTCGTACAGTGGTGGTATGGCCACAATGCCGTCGCCTTCTTCCTGACGACACCGTACCTCGGACTGATGTACTACTTCCTGCCCAAAGCGGCGAACCGGCCGGTCTATTCGTATCGCCTGTCGATCGTCCACTTCTGGTCGCTGATCTTCCTGTACATATGGGCCGGACCGCACCACCTGCTCTACACATCATTGCCTGATTGGGCACAATCGCTCGGGACGGTCTTCTCTATCATGCTCATCGCTCCGTCCTGGGGCGGCATGATCAACGGCCTTCTGACGCTCCGCGGTGCGTGGGACAAGGTGCGTGAGGATGCGGTGCTCAAGTTCATGGTCGTTGCCGTGACCGCGTACGGCATGGCGACGTTCGAAGGGCCGATGCTCTCCCTGAAGAACGTGAATGCCATCATGCATTACACCGACTGGATCGTCGCCCACGTGCATGTCGGCGCGCTCGGTTGGAATGGGTTCCTCACGTTCGGCATCCTGTACTGGCTGGTCCCGAAGATGTGGAACACGCAACTCTATTCAAAGAAGCTTGCGAACGTCCATTTCTGGATCGCCACCCTCGGCATCGTGTTCTATGCCGTGGCCATGTACACCTCCGGCCTGACCCAGTCGCTGCTCTGGAAACAGTTCACCGCCATCGGCACGTTGCAGTATCCGAACTTCCTGGAGACCGTGCTGCGCATCTCTCCGCTCTATGCCGTCCGGGCGGTCGGCGGGACACTGTACCTCACGGGCTTCGTGATCATGGCGTACAACCTGGTCAAGACCGCGAAGCAGGGTGCCTTCATCGCAGAAGAGCAGGTCCAGGCTCCGGCACTTGCACCCGAGGACCCGCAGCACAAGGAGTCGAAACACCGTTGGATCGAGAAGAAACCGATCCAGTTCGCGGTGCTCGCGCTTGTGCTCGTGCTCATTGGCGGGCTTGTTGAGATCATCCCGACCTTCATCGTGAAGAGCAATGTGCCCACCATCGCGAGTGTGAAGCCATACACACCGCTCGAGGTGGAAGGGCGGGACATCTACATCCGGGAAGGGTGCAACAATTGCCACTCCCAGATGGTCCGGCCGTTCCGTTCCGAAACGGAGCGTTATGGCGAATATTCCAAAGCGGGTGAGTATGTGTACGACCATCCGTTCCTGTGGGGATCCAAGCGCACGGGCCCGGATCTCCACCGTGTGGGGGGCAAGTACCCGCATTTCTGGCATTATCTCCATATGAACGATCCGACGTCGATGTCGCCGGGTTCCCTGATGCCGCCGTATCCATGGCTGCTGACGGACGATCTCGATGTCTCGAGCCTCGAGGCCAAGATCTCGGCATTGCGTGGTGTCGGTGTCCCGTACCCTGCCGGCTACGAACAGCGCGCTCCGGAAGAGTTGCGCCTGCAGGCAGAGCAGATCGCGGCTGAACTCATGAAGTCCGGCGCGCCGGCAGAACCGAACAAAGAGATCATCGCGCTGATCGCATACCTCCAACGGCTGGGGACGGATATCAAAGTCCCCACCAAACAATAGGGAGGGACGCACATGATCGCTGAATATCTGAGATCGTTCGAGGCCGCCGTGCCCATGGGCATCGTGTCGCTGTTCTCGTCCATCGCATTGTTCGTTTACATTCTCTGGCGTGCACTCCGGATGCCGGCCGCTTCGGTCCGTGCCATGGAGCACATGCCGCTCGATCCCCTGGAGCCAGCCACCGGGCAATCCCACGAGGTGACACGATGACACTCACTGTACTTCTCCTGCTGTCCGCGACAGGCACAGAAACCGCGCTGCTGCTGACCGGCATGATCACCGCGCTCGCCGTGTTGATCGTCCTCCTCTCGCTCATCCTGCCCGAGGAGGACCGCGTGATCCTGGGTGCGGCCTATGCCCGGATGCGGCAGTACCTGCTCACGGGCAGCACCGGCGAGGTCGAGGAGTTCGACCACCAGTTCGATGGGATCCGTGAACTTGACAACCGCATTCCCCCGTGGTTCACGACGCTGTTCCTGGCAACCATTGTGTGGGGTGTCGTCTACCTGTTGGATTATCATGTGTTCTCGTCGTCGCCCCTGATGGTGGCCGAGTACAATGCGGAGCTGGCTGCCGCAGATGTCCAACGGCGGGTGTTCCTCGCATCAGAAGGGACCATCGATGAGAATGCCCTGGCCCCGATCAAGGACCCCGAGGTCCTGAAGCATGCCGCCGGGGAGTTTCAGAAGTACTGCGTCTCCTGTCACGGCCCCACCGGCGGAGGTATCGTCGGACCGAACCTCACCGACCAGTACTGGATCAATGGGGGCGGGATCAAGAATGTCTACACGACGATCAAGATGGGCGTCCCTGCCAAAGGGATGATCAGCTGGCAACTGGTGTTCACGCCGAAGCAGATCCAGGAGATCGCCAGTTACGTGCTTTCGTTGGAGGGGACGAATCCCGCCAACGCAAAGAAGCCGGAAGGCACCCTCTATGTGCCGCCGGCCGATACGACCAAAGCGGCATCTGATCCCACCAAAGCTCCCGTATGACATCATCAGAACAGAGCGGTCCCGGACCCGAAGGGAGTTTCCGGGACTCGCTCGGCATCGTCAGTCAGGAGGGCAAACGGCGCTGGTTGTTCCCGAAGGCGCCGTCGGGAAGGTTTCACCGGGCGCGTATCGCGATGAGCGCCCTGCTCCTTCTCATTCTCTTCGGCATTCCTTTCATCAAGATCGGCAACCATCCCTTCTTCCTCTTCAACTTCCTCCAGCGAAAACTCATCCTGTTCGGCACGGTGTTCGGGCCGCACGACTTCTATCTCGTCGGGCTTTCGGTCATCACGGGCATCATCTTCATCATCCTCTTCACCGTGGTGTTCGGACGCCTGTTCTGCGGGTGGATCTGCCCGCAAACCGTGTTCATGGAGATGGTCTTCCGCAAGATCGACTATTTTGTTGAAGGGGATCACCGCGAACAGGCACGCCTTCGCGCCTCGTCCTGGAACGGCAAGAAGCTCTTCCGGAAGTCCGTGAAATATGCCATCTATGCTGCGGTCTCCTTCCTGATCGCGAATACCCTTCTCGCGTATGTCGTGGGGATCGACGAACTCGGCAAGCTGGTCAGCGAGCCTCCGGCGAACAATATCGGCCTCTTCACTGCGGTCGTCGGCTTCTCGGTGGTGTTCTACTGGATATTCTCCTGGTTCCGCGAGCAGGCGTGCATCCTGGTCTGTCCGTATGGCCGGCTGCAGGGGGTGTTGCTCGACCGGAACTCGATCGTTATCGCGTATGACCATGTGCGTGGAGAACCGCGTGGGAAGTTGCGCCGCGATCAGGTGCGTCAGGAGGGCGATTGCATCGATTGCCATCAGTGCGTGGATGTGTGTCCGACGGGCATCGACATCCGGAACGGTACGCAGCTTGAATGCGTCAATTGCACGGCATGCATCGATGCCTGCGACACCATCATGGACGGCATCAAGAAGCCGCGCGGGCTGATACGGTACGCCTCGGCGAACGGGATCACGCAGGGGGCAGGGTTCCGATGGACCGCGCGTGTCATCGGCTACACGGCCGTCCTGGCCGTGCTCATTGCCGTGCTCACGATCCTGCTCATCCGGCGCACGCCGCTGGACGTGACCGTCCTGCGAACGCCGGGGATGATGTTCCAGGAACTTCCCGACGACCGCATCAGCAACGTGTACGACCTGAAGGTACTGAACAAGATGTTCAATGATGTACCGGTCACGCTCCGCCTGCTGGAACCGGCAGGCGAGGTGGAGATCGTCGGTGGGCCGCTGGTGGCACCGTCGCAGGGCGTGATGCAGAGCAAGGTCCTTGTCGTCCTTCCGCAGGACGGGATCCGCAGGATGTCCACGCCCATCACCATCGGTATCTTCGCCGATACGGTGCTTATCCAGAGGATCGCGACAACGTTCCTCGGTCCGGTGAAGCACAAGAAGGATGCTGACCATGAGCATGAAGGCGGTCATGAGTAAGACAACCAAGAACCGCTGGCCGCTCGGCATCGTCCTGGTGATCGCCGTCTTTCTGGTGGTGATGCTCAGCGTGACGGGCTATCTGATGACGCAGGATGTGAATCTGGTGACGGACACGTACTACGAGAAAGAGCTCGGGTACCAGACGCGGATCAAGGCGATGGAGCGGACACGCGCGCTGGGCCGGGATGCCGGTTTCGTCACCACACCCGGAGCGATCATCGTGCAGTATCCCCGCGCTATGGCATCGATGGCGGGGGAAGGGCATGTACTGCTGTACCGTCCTTCCGACCGGTCGGCGGATCGTTCTCTGCCGATCGTGGCCGACAGCGCCGCACAGCAGGCGATGCCGTTCACGCACCTCTCGTCCGGCCTGTGGCGCATCCAGGTCCAGTGGACCATGCGAGGCGAAGAATACTACATGGAACAACCATTCATGGTGCCGTGATGGAGATCCTCGCAGGATTGATGGTGGGCCTTGTTGGCAGTCTGCATTGTGCCGGGATGTGCGGTCCATTGGCGCTGGCATTGCCCGTGCCACCGGACGCGCGGCTACGGTACATCACCGGCCGTCTGCTCTATAATGTCGGGCGCACGGTGACGTACATGGCCCTTGGTGCGATCGCGGGGGCTGTCGGACGGAAGCTCTTCCTGGCGGGTGCGCAGCAGACCGTCTCGATCGTGCTTGGCGTCCTCTTGCTCCTCTTCGCACTGGTGCCGTCGGTCGCACGGTGGATCCCCGGCGGGTCATCCCTTCTCGATCGTCTCACCGGTCCCGTCCGCCGGGCCATCGGCTCGCTTCTTCAACGATCGTCGCTGCTCGCGATGTTTCTGTTGGGGTTGGTGAACGGACTGTTGCCGTGCGGACTGGTGTATATGGCCGTTGCCGCGGCGATGACCACCGGGACGATGATGCAGGGTGTGATGTTCATGGCGGGGTTCGGCATGGGAACCGTGCCGATGATGCTGACGATCTCACTTCTGGGCAAGCAGCTCCAGGGAGGCCTGCGGAAACGGCTTCATGCGGTGCTGCCGGTCTTCAGCGTCGTGGTCGCGGTGTTGATCCTGCTGCGCGGATTGAACCTGGGCATCCCCTATGTGAGCCCGAAGGTCGTGGAGGAGCCGCAGCACGAACGGATGGAGTGTTGCGAACCGGAGTGACGGTCAGTTCAGTTTCTTGAGGAGATCTTCGAGGAACTGCTTTGTTTCGAGGACATCGGCGCGGAGTTGTTCATCCTTGATCTTCGTCCGCTGCTTCGGCGGATCGATCAGCTCGAGTTGCTCACCGGTGTCCACTTCCGGCGTGAACGTCTTCAGGACCTGCTTTGCCCCTTCGATGGTGTACCGCTCATCGCGCAGGAGCTTCTTGATGTAGAGGATAAGCTTGATGTCGCGGTTCGTGTAGATGCGGTTTCCCGCCCGGTTCTTGGCCGGCTTCAGCTGGTCGAACTCCGACTCCCAGTAGCGCAGAACGTACTGCTCCAGATCGGTGATCTTGCTCACCTCACTGATGGAGTAGTACAGCTTTTTTATGCCGAGAGATTTCATATGCGGTCCGTCTGGAGAAAGTATACATAATCCGGCGGAGAGAAGCAACGAACCTACTACCGGGTGCCCCGGGTGCGGGAAAGGTTCTCGTCCAGCTCCTTGAGTTTCTGGACCTGTCCCTTGGCGGCGACGACCTCCCGCTCCATGTCCTGGAGGCGGCGTGTCTGCGACAGGATCGTGCCGGATTGCCGGCGTATCACCCTCTGGAGGCTGTCCACAATAGCCCTGTGGCGGCGCATCTCGGCGGTTTGCAGGGCAAGCCGGTCGATCAGGGCAAGGGGGACTTCGGTCTGGAGGCGCTGGTCGGTGGAGCGTGTCCGCGCCAGGGCCTTCCGGAACCACACTGCGCCGACGGAATCGCTCCGTGCGGGATTGCGCAGGGTCGTCATGACCAGGCCGGCCATCTGGGTTGCCGTTGCCCCTGCAGGGGACAGCGGATTGTCGTCGGCCACCATGGTGTAGATGTGCAGGGCCCGTTTGAAGTCGCCCCCCTGAACGAACGAACTCGCCAGTGCAAGCTGCCGGTCCGCATCCGACACCGCCGGAAGAGCACTCAGACTCGTATCCGTCGGGGGAACGCAGCTTACCGAACACAGGGAGAGGAGGGCGGCGGCTGAAAGGAGAAGGATGCCACGCGTCGACATTGTCATGTACTCCGGGGCTGGACTGTCGCGCCAGCGGCTGCAACCGTGGTGGGTTCGGTGGGGAGTTCCACAGTGAACGTGGATCCCTGGCCGACCGCGCTCGCGGCGAAGACCCTGCCGCCATGGCCATCCACAATGGCTTTGACGAGCGCGAGACCAACGCCGGTGCCTTTGACATTGATCTGTGAGACGTTCTTTGCCTGGAAGAATTTCGTGAAGAGGCGGGGGACATCCTCGGGGTCGATCCCGATCCCCGAGTCCTTCACGGCGATCCGTGCTCCGTCCTCGCATGGACTGAGCGTCACCGTGATGTTCCCGCCCTGGGGCGTGAACTTGACCGCATTGCTCAACAGGTTGTTCAGGACCGTCACCACCTTCTCCGGATCCGCCGAGATCTTGGGTACCGCCTGCGCGGCGAGTCCGATGTTGATCTCCTTCTGTGAAGCGATCAGGCGCGCATTGTTGATGACGGGGGTGATGACCGAGAGGAGGTCGACCGGCTGGCGGTGGAACTGCATCATGCCGGCTTCGATCTTCGCGAGGTCCAGGAACTGATTGCTGAAGGTGGAGAGCAGGTCGATGTTGTCGCGGATCGCGGTGAGCAACGATCTCTGGCGGTCGTTCAGAGGGCCCGCCACCTGTTCCGCCAGCATATAGTAGATGGCGTACATCGCCTGCAGCGGCGTCCGGAGCTCGTGGGAGATCTGCTGCATCACATCGGCCTTGTATTCATCGATCCGGCGCAGGCGTTCGCTCATCGTGTTGAAGGATTGCACCAGCATGCCGAAGTCGTCGCGTGAGCGCACCGGCAACGTATGGAAATCCCCCCGGGCGATCCGTTCGGTACTCTTGCGCAGGCGCGTGAGGGGTCCCGAGATGGAGATGGTAATGAAGAAGGCGACGATGATCGTGATCGCGAGGACGGCGAGGAGCAGGACCGTGCTCTTCTCCAGGATCGTTGCAGTATGCTTTTCCACGGCGGCCACCGATCGGGCGATCGCATTCTGGTTCAGGACCACCAGGAGATCGAGTCCGCTGTGCGCGATGTCGAGGCTGTCCATGATCTGACCGTTGCGCAGCTGCGGGTGCCGGGTGCGGGCAGGGACGGCCACGTCGAGCCAGGAATGCACGCGGCGGATCTCCTCGAGCGTGGCAAACTCGATGGTATCGTTCAGGACCGTCTCAAGGGAATCCAGCCGGTCCAGGGCCAGGAGGCGTGTCCGTGCGTAGATGCGGAGATAGGCCGGGTCGCGCGTGAGGAGGAATTTCTGGGCGTTCCGCTCTTCTTCGTTCAGCAGTTCATGGAGGCCACGTGCCTTATCGATCGTGGCGACGTCCGCGGCAAGCGTCGTGGTGACGGCCGTGGAGACGGAATCGAGGCTGATGAGGAGGAAGCCGGTGACGAGGAGGATGGCTGCGGCGATGAGTCCGAAGCCGAGTGCCATCTTCCAGGAGAGAGAAACCTTCATGGTGTCTCCTCGATGACTGCCATGGCGACCACGTGATTGTCGGCATGGGACAGCGAGATCTGGATACGTGCAGAGCCGATATGCTCACGGAGCTGGCCGTGGAGGGAGATACGGGGTTGCCCGGTCGGGTCGTTCGTAACCTCCACGTCCTTCCATCGAAAATCGCCCGCCCATCCTGTGGCGAGCGCTTTGCTGACCGCTTCCTTTGCGGCGAAACGTGCGGCGAAATGCTGGTGCCGGCGTGCCTTGCCGTTGCAGTACGCGATCTCCGTGCTGGTGAAGACCTTGTTGAGGAACCGATCGCCCTCAGCGTCCACGAGGGCGCGTACACGCTCGATATCGACGATATCCACGCCGATGCCGCGGATCATGCGTCCCTCTCGCGGGCGATGGCATTCTCCCGGTCGATCACGTCCAGCAGCTCCGAAACGTCATTCAATTCATAGCGTGCATGGGAGTCGACCGTTCCGAACGTGTCACCGTACCGTGCGAAGACCGTGGTGATCCCGAGTTGCGCTGCGCCCACCATATCGCGTTCGGCCCAATCGCCCACCATGATCGTTTCTTCCGGCGTGACCTTCAGCATCGTGAGGGCGCGGAGGAAGGGGGCGGGGCTGGGTTTCCGCTCGCCGGTGTCTTCAAAGGTGACAACACCGTCGAACAGGTGATGAAAATCCAGGTAACAGAGCCGGAGCCACGCCTCGCGGCCCGGGGCATCGGACACCACGGCGAGGCGGATGCCGCGCTTGATGAGCGCGACGAGCGTCATGGTCACATGGGGATAGGGGACAAGAGCGGCTTCCCGGGCACGCCGGTAGGCGATGATGCCGGCGGACAGGATCTTGTAGTCCACCTTCTGGAAGATATCATAGAGGAGTTGATCGAAGACGTTCTGGAACTCGATCCCACGCTCTTTGTAGATCGCATCGATGCGTGCCTGGACCTGCGTCATGGACAGGCCGAGTCCTGCGTCGATCATGGCATTGATGGCGGCCGTGACGGCCTGCCGTTTCATGCTCATAAAATCGACGAGCGTGTTGTCGAGATCAAAAATGACCGCTTTGATCATGGTGTTAGTGCGCGATCCGTGCGCTTCTCGCTGCTTCGTCTTCCACGAACTCGCGGACTGCGGGTTTCAGGTAGACGTTATCCAGACCGATACCGTGCAGGGCCGTGGCAAGCACGGCGGCCTTACGGACAGGCATCAACCTCTTGTTGATAAGCAAGATCTTCTGGTCGCGCAGGATACAATACCCGCCTTCGAAATCACCGCGCTCCCAACGCACGGTGATGCCGATCTGCGCGGCCGCTGTCTGCAATTCCTGGATGAGGTCTTCGTGTTTCATGCGGGGCGACCGTGCTGTTTGCGGAACGGTTGCACCGCGGCAAGGATGATGATCGTATAATAACACAGTTGGGCGATCAGTGGTGCACCGGCCAGCGCCTGCATGCGGGCCAGGAAGATCTCCCGGAATTCTCCCAGCTGACCGTTTCCGAAGAACTCCAAGAGCACCATACGGACATCCAGCACCATCGTGAACGCCTCCACCGGGACGAACAGAAAGAGGAGAATGGCGCTCATCATGAGCCATCCGTGCTCCCGGGGCCGGTAGGGTGACCGCGCGAGAAAAACGATGCTGCCCACGAGCACGAGCAGGTATCCCGGGATCATCGGCAGCGCTTGAACCGTGAGCTGATGGTAGATATGACGTTCGACCTCGGGAGTGACCGTCGGGTCCATCTCCAGCGATCCCGGCACAAGGAGATCGTTGGCGATCAGCGCCCGTGCGTGCACCGAGCCGAGCCACAGCACCGCACCCATGGCGATCGCGATGAGTGCTGCGCGCCAGAGGGCCGAAGGCCGTGCGCCCGCCCGTGGACGGGTATCCAGCAACCAGTTCTTGTACCAGCCCAGATCGGAACACAGGGCGAGGATGTTCTGCAGCGCGTCGGGCGTGAGCTGGAAGTACGTCGCCTCAAAATGCTGCCGGTCCCCTTCACTCCCCTCCTGAAGCAACTCCCCCGCCTGCGCCCTGACCTTCTCCAGGCCGTTCTGCATCTCGGCAGCAAGGGCGGAGGCGCCGGTACCTTCCGGGCCGATCCGCTGGAGAGTTCGGGAGGTCCCGGTGACAACCTTGGCATGGAAACTCAGATCGGCAAGAAGATCCTGGCGGCGCGAACGAAGCGCGAGCGCGATCAACGTTTCCGTATCCCGATGCCGGGTCAGCTTGCCGCCGGAAATGGTTTCCAGGGCACGCAGAACATCGGCAGGAGAGTTATAGTGGTCCATGAAGTGGGGGATTCCTCGTGCGGAATATACAAAACCTTAGCGGTATTTTCAATTCATTGCTTCTCTTTTCCAGATTTTGGATATTGAATCACAACCTGTGCTCCGATTCGATCTCACACATGGACATTTCCGGTCCCGCCTGGACCGGGTTCTGGAGTTCCTGAAGATCCCGGGAACCCTGGCGGCGCGGGTCCTGCTTGTCGCAGGGCTCCTGATCGCCCTTGCCCTCATGTTCCCGCGTGGCGAATCGCTGGAGCTTGAGTTCAAGGTCGGCGCCATATGGGCTCAGAAGGACCTGATCGCCCCCTTTGCCTTCCCGATCTTCCGCGATGACCGCGAGTATGGCCGGGATGTTGCCGAAGCGAAGCGGAAGGTCCTTCACGTCTTCGAACGTGACACCCTCGTTGCCACCCGCCAGCTCCAGCGGCTGAACGAATTCTTCCGCCGCACCACCGAGGCCGTGAAGGTCTCCCGGCAATATCAGCAGGATGTCCGCCGCGGCGATGCCGCCGCGATCGAAGACTCCATCCTTTTCGACCGCCTTTCGACCTCGCTGGACATCCCGTTCACCCCCCGGGAATGGGACCTGCTGTCGGCGGTCGATGCCAACGGCGGGCTCGGCCGGATGCACGATCGGATCGCCACGGTGCTCCGCGAACTGTACACCGTGGGCATCGTGGACCGCAGCAAAGGGACCGTCGTTCCGGCGGAGATCGCGCTCCGTCGCGGTACCAGCGAGGAGATCCAGAACGTCGCGCGCCTGTACGATCACAACGATGTGGTCAGTCTGCTGGAGACCCGCCTCCTGCAGCACTATCGTACCAACAACGACTCTCTCAGCCTCTCCTACAAGATCGCCGTCGTGCATGCCATGCCGAACGTCCGCTTCAGCGAGGCGGCGACGGTGCAGGCGATGACGACCGCGATCGACGCGATCCCGCGCACCATCGGGTACGTCCAGGAGAATGAACGCGTCGTCAGCAAGCATGAGCGGATCACCGCCGAGACCCGCCTGAAACTCGAATCCCTCCGGCGCATCAAAGCGGAACGCGGACCGGCGTCGGACAATGTGTTCCAGTTGATCGGCACGACGCTCCACGTCACGATCGTCATCGTCCTGTACGGCATCTATCTGTATCTCTTCCGGAAGCGCATCTTCACCAATAACCGGAAACTCGCCCTGATCGCCCTCCTGATCCTGATGGAGGGGTCGTTCGCCTATCTGTCGCGCGAGCTGGATGTGACGACGCCGATCGAATATCTGATCGCCGTACCGGCGGCAGCGATGCTCCTCACGATCATCTTCGACTCGCGCGTGGGGTTTTACGGCACCGTCATCATCGCCTTCGTCGTCGCCGGCATCCGGGGCAACGATTACTCCATCGCCCTCGCATCGATGGTGGCCGGCGCACTCTCGGTGTACTCGGTGCGCGACATGAAGAACCGGACCCAGCTCTTCCGGTCGCTCGGGTTCATCTTCACCGGCTATGCAACCGCGATCATCGCGCTCGGGATGGAACGGTATGAACCGGCGTCGGTCATCATCGAGCAATTGACGTTCGCGCTGGCGAACGCCGTCGTCTCGCCGGTGCTCACCTACGGGCTCCTTATCTTCCTGGAGCGCGTCTTCAAGGTCACGACCGACCTTACCCTGATGGAACTGGCGCATTTCAACCATCCGCTCCTGCGCATGCTCGCGGAAAAGACCCCGGGGACCTACCATCACTCCATGTCGATCGCCAGTCTGGCGGAGGCCGCCGCGGCGTCGGTGGGCGCGAATGAAGTGCTCGTCCGTGTGGGCGCGTACTTCCACGACATCGGCAAGGTGGAGAAACCGACCTACTTCGTGGAGAATCAGAAGGGGTCGCGCAGCCGGCACGATAAGTTGTCGCCCCGCATGAGCTCGCTCATCATCGCGGCCCACGTGAAGGATGGCATCGCGCTGGGGCGCGAGTACAAGCTTCCCGAGGAGGTGATCGATTTCATCCCGATGCATCATGGGACCACGCGCATCGACTACTTCTATAATAAGGCGCTGAAGCTGGCGGAGAGCTCGGAGGACGAGACCAAGCTCGACGAGATCAACGAGCAGGATTACCGCTACCCCGGCCCGAAGCCGCAGACCCGCGAGACCGGCATCATGATGCTGGCGGATGCGGTCGAAGCGGCGGTCCGCACGATCGAAGAGCCCACACCGCAGCGGCTTGCCGATGCGATCGATGAACTGGTCAAGCGCCGCCTGGATGAAGGCGAACTCGATGAGTGTCCGCTCACTCTCAGCGACCTGACGAAGGTCAAGGCGGCATTCCTCGGCGTCCTCGTCGGTATCTATCATACCCGCGTGAAGTATCCGGAAGCAGCGAAGCCGCCGCGCATTCGGAAGCCCAGGCCCAAACCGCTTCCTCCGGCACCCGAAGAGATGTCGCCTCCGGAGGTTCCCACGCCGGACCGTGGTGGCGAGCAATGACCGGCCGGGTGGGAGAATACCTCCACTACCTTGCGCTCGAAAAGAACGCTTCCCCCAACACCATCGCTTCCTACAGGCGCGACCTCGAACGGTATATGCGTTTCCTGAAGACAGAAGGCATCGCAACGCCTGACGGGATCACCGTGGATGTCACCGCACGCTTCCTGCAGTCGCTGCAGGCCGATGGCCTCGCACCACGTTCCGTGACGCGTTCGCTGTCCGCGCTGCGGGGATTCCACCGGTTCCTGCTTGCCGACGGTATCGTTGCCACCGACCCGACCGAAACGCTGGAGTCGCCGCGGAAGAGCCGGACGCTGCCGGGGGTGCTCACGCGTGAAGAGGTGGAGATGATCCTGGAACAGCCGGCCCCGGCGAAAGGCGACCGGAAGAACCTGTGGGTCCGCGACCGCGCGATCCTTGAAGTGCTGTATGCGACAGGGATCCGGGTCACCGAACTCGTCACCCTGCGACAGGCAGAAGTGTACGCCGGGGACGGCATCATCCGTGTGTTCGGCAAGGGGTCCAAGGAACGGCTCGTGCCCATCGGCCCGTCGGCACTCACGTGGATCGCGCGGTACCGGTCGGAGACGCGCATCCTGCTCGTGCGCCGCACGGCGGCGCAGGATGCCCTCTTCCTGAACATGCGGGGGTCTCCGCTCACGCGCGTCGCCATCTGGAACCTTGTGCAACAGTACGCGCGGAAAGCAGGCGTCACCCGTGAGGTGCATCCGCACACATTCCGGCATTCTTTTGCAACGCACCTGCTCGAGGGAGGAGCGGACCTCCGGGCCGTGCAGGAGATGCTCGGGCACGCGGACATTTCCACGACACAGGTGTACACGCACATCGATCGATCGTACCTGAAACAGGAATACGATAAATATCATCCGCGCAGCGGCGCGGGTGACGGCCCATCCCATAGCAGAAGCAAGAACCATGTTCAGACACATTGACGACACCGCACCGTTGACGCTCGCCGACCTCCGCGCAGATATCGTGGGCATCGATACGCCGGTGCCATTGCTGGACGGGACCGAGCGCCCGTATATCTTCCTGGACAATGCTGCCAGCACGCCATCGTTCCGGCGCGTCCTCCGATGCATCGAGGACTTCCTCCCCTGGTACTCGGGCGTCCATCGTGGCACGGGGTTCAAATCCGTCCTTGCCACAGAGATCTTCGACGCCGCACACGATGCCGTGGGACGGTTCGTGGGGGCCGACCTGGCGACCAACACCGTGATCTTCCTGAAGAACACCACCGAATGTGTGAACAAGCTGGCCAACCGGGCCGGGCTCGGGCCGGACGACATCGTCATCACCACCGCCATGGAGCATCATTCCAACGATCTGCCGTGGCGCAAACATTGCCGTGTCATCCATTGCGGCGTGTTGCCCGACGGCCATCTGGACCTCGCGCAGCTCCGTGCAGCACTGAAGGAGCATCGCGGCCGGGTCAAACTGGTGGCGGTGACCGGTGCATCGAACATCACAGGATTCGTCTCGCCGGTGTACGACATCGCGGTCTGGGCACACGAAGCCGGTGCGCAGATCTTCGTGGATGCCGCGCAGCTTGCCCCCCACCGGAAGGTGGCGATGCTGCCGGAGAGCGATCCGCGGCACATCGATTTCGTTGCGCTCTCGGCCCATAAGATGTATGCGCCGTTCGGTACCGGTGCGCTCATCGGTCCGAAAGCGTTCTTCGCGCAGGGTGAACCGGACATGGTGGGCGGTGGTGTGGTGGAGATCGTGACGCTGGAGAGTGTGCGATGGAACGATCCACCGCATAAGGATGAAGCAGGCACGCCCAACGTCATCGGCGGCGTTGCGCTTGCTGCCGCCATAGGGGTCCTTGAAGCGGTGGGCATGGATACGATCGCGCGCCATGAGACGGAGCTGCTGCGGTATTCCTATGATGCCCTCGAACGGGTGCCGGGGATCATCCTGTACGGCAGACCGGCCGATTTCGGACAGAAGGTCGGGGCCATCACGTTCAATCTGGACGGCAAGCACAACAGCCTGGTGTCCGCCATCCTCGGCATCGAAGGGGGGATCGGGGTCCGCAACGGTTGCTTCTGCGCACATCCGTATGTGAAGCATATGCTGGGGGTGACCGCGGAAGAGGACCGTATCTTCACGGAAGAAGTGATCGCCGGGAACAAGAGCCGCATGCCGGGTATGGTGCGAGCCAGCCTCGGCTGTTATTCGAACGAGGCGGACATCGACGCGCTCGTTGCCATGCTCCAGCGCATCCAGCGTGGCGAGTACCGCGGCACCTACCGGCAGAACATGGCGTCGGGTGCATTCCATGCCGATGGCTATGCACCTGACTTTTCGCGATATTTCCGCTATCATCTCTGAAAAGGAAACAACGACCGTGAGCGTGTACGGATATCGTGACAGGAAGTTCTTCGTCGAGGATGTCTCCTTCGATGCACTTGCCGCGGCATACGGCACGCCGCTGTATGTCTACAGCAGAAAGGCGATCCTCGACGACATCCGGAGGATCGAACAGGCATTCCGTGGCCTCCCGCACCTGACGTACTACGCGGTCAAGGCGAACGCCAACCCCGCGCTGCTGCGTCTGATCGCGGCGGAGGGTCTCGGTGCCGATGTGGGTTCGCGTGGAGAGCTCTGGCGCGCGTTGCAGGAAGGGTTCCCGCCCAACCGGTGCACCTTCAGCGGCGTGGGGAAGCGGGACGATGAGATCCTGTACGCACTCGAGCAGGGCATCCTCGCCTTCAACGTTGAGTCCACGCAGGAGATCGAGGTCATCAACGAGCTCGCCGCGAAGGTCAACCGCCGAGCGCGGATCCTCCTCCGCGTGAACCTGGACATCGATGCGGGTGGACATGCGTACGTTTCGACCAGCCTGCGCCACAACAAGTTCGGCATGCCCCACGCGCGCGCGCTGGAGGTCCTCCGCCATGCGGCAACATTGTCCAACATCGATGTCGGCGGCGTGCATAGCCACATTGGCTCCCAGATCACCAAGCCGGCGGTCTTCGAGAAGGCGGCAGAAGCGATCGCCGGCCTCGTGGGCGATCTGCGTGCCGCGGGTTTGCCTATCCATGATGTGGATTTCGGCGGTGGATTCGGTATCCAGTATCATGGGTTCGTGCATCACCGATCCCTGCCGGCCGAACATGCAGAGGAAGCACACCTCAGCACCGCAGAACTCCTGGAACCGGCGGTGGAGGTCCTGCGCTCGCTCGGATGCACGGTGTCCATCCAGCCCGGGCGTTCGATCGTTGCCCACGGAGGCGTACTGCTGACACGCGTGTTGTACAGGAAGGAGACAGCGGAGAAGATCTTCCTGATCCAGGATGGTGCGATGAACGACCTGATCCGTCCGGCGCTGTATCATTCCCACCATCAGATCGTCCCCGTGGAGCTGGTCGGACCGCCATTCGAGACCGTGGATGTGGTTGGCCCGGTGTGCGAGTCGGGCGACTTCTTCGCGCACGACCGGCGCATCCAGGTGTTGAAGCGCGGCGACCTGATGGCGCTCATGTGCGCGGGTGCATACGGGTTCGTGCAGTCGTCGACCTACAACGCACGTCCGCGCCCTGCCGAAGTGCTGGTCGACGGCAGCACACACACGGTCATCCGGCCACGTCAGTCCGTGGAAGAACTCTAAGAGGATACGCCCATGCCGACCTGCCGCTTCCGGACAGTTGCTGCCCCGCTCCTCGTGCTCGCCGTGCTGATGATCGTTCCCGGCTGCATCCTGATCCGTACGACCGAGCACCGGATCTCGGTGAATGAGGATGGATCGGGTGAGGCCGTCCTCCGGCTCGCCGATCTCCGCTCGGATGAGCTGGCAGACTCCCTGGTGCAACGCGACTTCCGGATCATGATGTCCTCCTATGAAAAGGAGGGAGCGGAGCAGTTCTCCCGTCAGGGCCGGACGATCACGGAGAAGAAGCTGTTCACGATCGCCGACACGTTGTACGCGGAGATCGGGTACACGTTCGGACAGCTTGGTGCCCTTGAAGGGATGCACGTGACCGACGAAGAGATCTATGTGGTGGTGCCGTCTACGCGGCGTGTGGTGCGGACCAACGGCAAGGTGCAGCCCTGGAGCAGTGAGGCTGTTCGCATCGTATGGAAGCGTGATGCACGGCGGTTGCTGTACCAGATCACCGAGAATTCATTGCCGCCCAGCACCTCCCTGGCGCGGTTCTATCGCGCACTGGAATAGGACGTGGCATCCATGGCACAGGGAAGGATCCGCATTGCGGTCATGTTCGGCGGCCGGTCGGGTGAGCATGAGGTTTCACTCGTCTCCGCAGCATCCGTCATCAGCACCCTCGATCCGGCGCGGTACGAGGTCGTGCCTGTGGGCGTGACCCGTGCGGGCCGCTGGTACAGTGCACCGGATGTGCTCATGCAGTTGCGTGAGAACAGGATCCCTGACCCGTCGTGTGAGTGCGTGCTGGTGCCGGAGCCGGGACGGCCGGGCCTGTTGTTCCTTGCGAACGGTGGCCAGCGCATGGAGCCCCTCGACGTGGTATTCCCGTTGATCCATGGCACGTACGGCGAGGACGGCACGCTCCAGGGGCTTCTCGAGCTTGCCGAGGTCCCGTATGTCGGCGCCGGAGTGCTCGGATCATCCGTGGGCATGGACAAGGTCGTGCAGAAGCAATTGTTCGCGCATGCCGGACTGCATATCGCGAAGTACACGTGGGCACTGGCGCAGCGGTGCCAGGAAGCACCCCGGGCCGTCGTTGCGGAGGTTGAGAAGGCGTTGCGCTATCCGGTCTTTGTGAAGCCCGCGAACACGGGATCGAGTGTCGGGATCACGAAAGCGCACACGCGGAAAGAGTTGATCGCCGGTATGGAGCTCGCGGCATCGTACGACCGGAAGGTCGTGTTCGAGCAGGGGATCGCACACGCACGCGAGATCGAGTGCAGCGTGCTCGGAAACGACATGCCGGAGGCATCGTTGCCAGGAGAGATCGTGCCGTCGAATGAGTTCTACGATTACGACGCGAAGTACGTGGACGGGAAGTCGGCGATCTTCATCCCTGCTCCGCTGCCCCGTGCGGCAATAACAGCGATCAAGAAACTTGCCGTGCAGGCCTATCGCGCGATCGACTGCGCCGGCATGGCGCGCGCGGACTTCTTCTATGTTGCGCGGACGAAGAAGGTGTATATCAACGAACTGAACACCATTCCGGGATTCACCTCCATCAGTATGTATCCCAAGATGTGGGAGGCCAGCGGACTGCCATTTTCGGGGCTTCTGGACCGGTTGGTGGATCTTGCGCGGGAGCGGCATGCCGCAAAAATGGCCCTCCGGCGCACGTATGACCCCAGCAAAGAATGGTACCGTCCGTGAACTGAGGACACCCGTCCCGCATTTCTGCATTCCGTCGCACCCCACCACGCATTCATCGCACTTCCCCAACCCCTCACGGAGGTTGTCGTATCAGAAAGCAGATACGACAACCAACGGTTTCACAATCAACGTAGAGGGAGGAAGCAATGAAGACAACAGTCGCTATTCTTGCCGCGGTTGTTCTGGTGCTGATGACCGCTTCCATCGCAACGGCCACCGATACATCGAACGGCCTCACCCCCGGGCAGTATGCGAGTGCGGAGGAGAATCTTCTCATTGGGCTTGCATCGGACAATCAGGGTCTGGTCGAAGGTTCGGCAAACATGCTTGGTGAGTTGAAGAGCAGCAAGGCCGTCATTCCTTTGATGAAGCTGCTCCGTGACGGCGAGCAGGAATCCACGCGGATCGTAGCGGCGCTGGCGCTGTGCCAGATCGGTGACGAGCGCGGGCTGTACGCGGTGAAGCGTGCAACGCAGTTCGACGACAGCGAGCGGGTCGCCCAGCGGTGCGCATGGTTCTACAACTCCTATGCGAAGGCAGGGACGTTCGGATTCGCTTCCGCCGGTGCAGCGGATGGGCCGACGGTTGCAACGAAGTGAACGTCCGTTCCGCGGTGGGTGGAACGGATCTCGCAGTGCAGTGAGCGGGGATAGAGGAAGAGGTGGGCACGACACGGAGCAGCCAGGACGGCTGCTCCGTTGTTTTTGTACGATACAGTCCCGCTGTTCCTCCTGGAGCGGGAATCCCCGATCCAGGTGTTCCTGCTCCTCATCGTAAGAGCATCATCTTTCTGGTCTCGACACGTCTCTCCGTTTGCAGCCGATAGAAGTACACCCCGCTGGATAATGACGATCCATCAAACCTCACCTGATACGTTCCCGGAGCTTTCGTTTCGTTCACCAGCACTGCGACTTCCCGGCCGAGGATGTCGTAGACAGCAAGCACCACATTGCTGTATTCAGAGATCTGATATCTGATATTCGATTCCGGGTTGAATGGATTGGGGTAGTTCTGATCCAGATGAAACGCCGTTGGAACGTACGGAGCACCGCCGACATCCGTCAGGCCGGGTATTTCTGTCCAGGCCAGTCTGCGCAGATCACCGATACCGAGGTAGAAGTGATCGTTGTCCGCAATGATCGACCCGCGCGTGAATCGCATGTCACTTGAGCTGCCGTACGTGACGTTCTGCCACATGCCCGGGCCGTCGACGCAGGCGAACACGGAATCATCGGAGACCGCTGCAAGCCGAGCGCCGGAAGGTGTTCCGTTCAACGAAACAACATCGAAGCCGCGAATGAATGTTGCGTGCAGATTCCCGGTGATGTCTTGCCAGGACAGACCTTCATCCATCGACCGAAAGACCCGCGCGCTGTCATAGATACTGACGGGATCGCCCTCATTCGTATACTCGACCCTGACCCTTCCATTATTGGCAAGGTAGAGGGCATTGCCGGCTTTGCGGATCAGTTTCCGTCCATGGCTCGTAATGCCGGCCATGGATGACGTCCATGTGCTCCCGAGGTCGGTGGAGCGGAAGAGCATGTCGTATGAACCTGAGAAGAGGATCTTCTGTCCGGAACTGCCGGACAGGAGGGTGAGATCGGTGATGCCGGAATCCGAGGGGGCACCCCATTGGGCCTTTGTCCATGAAGTCCCGGCATCCGATGACACGTAGACTCCGGCAACGGTATCTCCCGGGACGGCCTGCAGCATGCCGGAAATCGCGGCCGCGAATACCAGGGAATCGGAGCCGGTCACACTGATACACCTTTCGCCTTCGAACGTGAGGATCCTTTTCCAGTTGGTCCCGCCATCGA
Source organism: Ignavibacteriota bacterium (assembly GCA_016707525.1). Taxonomy (NCBI): domain Bacteria; kingdom Pseudomonadati; phylum Ignavibacteriota; species Ignavibacteriota bacterium. Next base: position 163,273 of record JADJHP010000008.1, on the reverse strand, counting down.
TCGACCGATGGACCGAAGCGATATTGGTGTATCCAGGGTAGGATCCGGTGAGCAAAAGGTGAGACGATGGGAGGGAGGAGGTTTCGGGGGTGAAGAGACACGCGATCGCGCCCCGCTCATCGTTCGTAAAGATCTTCTGCCATGTACCACCCTTGTCCGTCGAACGGAATAGGGAGCTGTCGATGGCCGTGTACATGGTTTGCCAGTCTGCATTGCCGCCAGATGGATCCCTCCACAGTTCCTGCGCAAAGGTGTTTACGGGGACGGGAATCCAGGTGGCCCCCCGATCGGAGGAAGTGGAGACGACGTACGGGGAGACGGTGATCAAGAGCGAATCGATGGCGGCCAATCCGCTCGAGAAGATGTCGTACGGTGGTGTCCCTTCTTCCCGGATCTTCGTCCACGCGGCTTCTCCGTCGTCGACCCGGTACATACCTCCGCTCCCGTAGGCGAACACGGTCGGTGGTGCACCATCCCGTCTGATGAACGTAAGATTCGCGACCGTCGATGGGGCCGGTGAAGGGCCGACGGCCAGCCATGTGGCCCCGTTGTTCGTGGATCGGAACACAGCGTTGTCACAAGCGGCATACAGCACACGATCGAAAACGGCAAGAAGGGTCACCGTTGTATCGGCAAGTCCGGTGTTGCAGAGTGTCCACGTCGTTCCATGGTCCGAAGTCCTGGCCACACCGCTTCCCGTGGTCCCCGCGAACAAGAACGTATCCGTTGCTGCGGCTGCATTCAACGGGGACGATGGGACCGGTGAACCGGTTGGTACCCACTGCTGGCCGCCATCGGTGGAAATGTATGCGCCCGTGAGGGTTGCTGCAATGAGACAACCGTTGGTGCCGGTTCCGGGTGAGTACGCTATCGCCTTCACTTCCTGTTGATCGAGCCCGATATCGCTGGGTACCCACGTGAAGCCTCCATTGGTAGAGCGAAGGAGCACGGTGCTACCGATACAGGCGGTCATGAACACCGTCGTATCCGGTCCCGCCGGAGCACTGCAGAATCTGTGTGCGCAGCTTCCCACAAGCTGGGGCGTAGAGATCCATGACCGGCCCCGGTCCGTTGACACAGAAAGATGGGTCCAGGTTGGACCTCCACTGGCAAGGTACACGCGTCCGTGCACCACACCCACGGAATTGAAGAACATACCATTGACTCCTCCGACCCATTCCCATTGGCTTACAGCGACGGAGGAAGACAGAAGTAGGAGAGAACCGAGAAGGGAAAACCAGGCGAACGATTTCATCGTAGTGACTTCTCCGGAGATCGTGGCACTCTACACCGGTTTACGCCGGGGGTCAAGAATGAAAAACGCTTCCTGACATGAGAGGTCAAGAAGCGTACGTGCAGATGCCAGACCCCCCGGATCTGGTATCATGATACTGATTCGTTTCTGGAACAGCAAGCCAGGACGGATCAGTTCCGGTGCATGGCACTCTTGTGTGCATCCGGTTCATGTTTCAGGCGCGACTTCGGCGGAGGGCTTACAGGGCGCGCCCGCGTAGTTCTTCGGTTGGGTTCCCGGCGTCGGGTACGGATCGGGTCCTACGACGACCCCGTGTCGCTCGTGCAGGCATTCCAGGGGGGGGCTCCCCCCCGCGGGGTCGCGCGGAACGGCGGGGTCGTCGTTGTGTATACCAGCCGAGGAAAAGCCCCCCCGTGGGAGCTCGCGGCCACCCCCCCCCCCTCGGGGAGGGCCCCGGTGAGCGTTGCGCAGTTCGAAGACCGCTCTGGGGTGGAAGTGACCGGAGAGGTCACACCACGCTTCTGATGCAGTATTGACAAACCCATTCCCCCGAGGTACATTGATATCAGACCGGGGGAGTTGAAGAGCGGCTTCCCGGCCTCTCCGCTGTTCGCGGAGAGGCCGTTGCGTTCCGTGACCCATGGTATGGAGACGCTGTCATGATGGAGAAGGTAGCCGAAGGCCTGTTGTGGTATGTTGCCTTCCTGTTCTCAACGACATTGCACGAGGCATCGCATGCCTTCGTTGCATGGCGGCTCGGTGACTCCACGGCATACGAAGGCGGACAGGTCACCCTGGACCCCATCCCCCACATCCGGCGGGAGCCCATCGGTACCGTGCTCGTGCCGATCGTGTCCTTCGTGCTCGGTGGTTGGATGATCGGGTGGGCCAGCGTGCCGTACGATCCCCGGTGGGCCCATGAGTATCCCCGCTCATCGGCAAAGATGTCCGCCGCCGGGCCCGCAGCCAATCTGCTCCTGGCGCTGCTTGCGGCGCTGGCCATCCGTCTGGGCATCGCTGCCGGCATCTTCAACCCGCCCGACTCCATCGACTTCGCGCACGTGATCGAATCCACCGAGGCCGGCGTCCTGACGACCGTGGCGGCATTCATCAACGTGTTCTTCTCTCTGAACCTGCTCCTGTTCATCTTCAATCTTCTCCCGCTGCCTCCGCTGGACGGCAGCGGCATCATTCCGTTGTTCCTGAGCACGGAGCGCGCCCGGAAGTATCTCGAGGTGGTCCATAGCGGCGCCTTCTCCCTTATCGGGATCCTGGTGGCGTGGAACGTGTTCGACTATATCTACGATCCGCTCCATCTGGTCTTCATCAATATTCTGTTTTATCCGATCGCCCAGTATCACTGATCCCCTGGAGTACACCCTGGCGGGGTTGCGACAAACACGTGCGCAGCATCCTCGTACCAACGTCCACCACGCATGCCGATGGAACCGGAACAACGCAAGCTCTGCCCCAAAGTGATCCTCGAGGGTACACGACTGACCTTCAAGACCGACATCGCTTTCGCGCTGAATGAACATCCGCGCATCGTCGGCCCGCGCAAGTACCGCTATCATTCCCCGATCATCTCCGCCGAATGGTGTGCCTTCACCAACTTCCCCTGGGGGAGGGGGTTGATCAATTTCGAGCCGCACGAAGAAGAGATGGCGATGGAGACGTACCGGACCTGGGTGCGTCTCTTCGAACTCCAGCGGTACTATTCGTGGATCATCGACCGGTTCCATATCTCGACGCAGATGCATCAGTACCTTGCGTACGGGAAGAAGTACGATCTCGGGTGGTTGGAGGACCAGCTGCTCCCCCTGGGCTTCCGCCTCGTCTTCTGCACCCGGTCCGCCGATTCGTTCGGAGCAGCCAGGGCAGAGCGGTTGAAGGTCTCGGGAAATCCGAAACAATACGCTGATCTGAGCGTGTTCAAGCGGGAACAGGAGCTGATGGAGGAATTGGTCGCCGTGTCGCGGCTTCCGGTCCTGGTCCTGGATATATCCGACAATGACGTTCCCCGGGCCGTGGAGTCGATCGCCGATTGGCTGGAGGCGACCGGGGGGTTGTACGCGCCCAACGGGGATCCGGGCCACACCGCCTTTTGAGTTTTCCCCGATTTCCTCGTACATTGATGTATCATGGAAGACCTGTTCTACAGAAAGGCCCGGAAGCAGTTCGCCCCCCGCGAGCTGCTGCGCCGCGCTGTGCGCAACAAGCGCCTCACCGCCGTAGTGATCGTCGGCGCGGTGATCCTCGGATTTGCGCTCTTCGGCAAGCAGGGCGTGCGGGCGCGGTTTCAGCTTGAACAGGAAAAATCCTACCTCGAGCAGGAGATACGCAAGGCGGAGTCCGAGTACAAGGCGCTCCAGCAACGCTCCCGTGACCTCGACTCCAACTACAAAGAGATAGAACGGGCCGCACGTGAGAAGTACGGACTCAGCCGTTCCGGCGAGACCGTGTACAGGACCGCCCCGGCCCGCTGATGGATCTCTTCGGCACGGAAACCCCCGACCAGCGCAGGCGGGACGACGTCCCTCTCGCGGAACGAGTCAGGCCTCGTACCCTCGATGAGTTCGCCGGACAGGAGCATCTCCTCGGCGAAGGGAAACCTCTCCGCGTCCTGATCGGCACCGATCGATTGCCCTCCATGATCCTCTGGGGTCCGCCGGGAAGTGGCAAGACCACGCTCGCGCGCCTCGTTGCCGGTACCACCGAGGGCGCTTTCGTTCAGTTGAGTGCCGTCACCGCGGGTGTCAAGGATGTGCGCGCCGTTCTCGAACAGGCATCACGTCGCACCGGCAAACGCACCGTCCTCTTCATCGATGAGATCCACCGCTTCAACAAGGCGCAGCAGGACGCGCTCCTGCACAGCGTCGAAGAGGGGATCGTCACGCTCATCGGCGCCACCACCGAGAATCCTTCTTTCGAAGTGATCTCGCCGCTGCTCTCCCGCTGTCGCGTGTATACACTGGCCCCGCTGGATGAGGCACACCTCCGGTCGATCCTGGACCATGCTGTAAAGACAGATTCCTGGCTTGCATCGAAGCAGGTGCAGGTCGAGGATGTGCGGCGACTGCTCTTCCTTTCCGGTGGGGATGCCCGCATGTTGCTCAACGGACTTGAGACGGCCGTCCAGCTTGCCGAGGGACGGGGCAGCACCGCGCCGGTGACCGTGTCCACGCAGGACCTCGACGAAGCATTCCAGCGCCGCGGCCAGCGCTACGACCAGGCCGGCGAAGAGCACTACAACATCATCTCCGCATTCATCAAGAGCATGCGCGGGAGCGATCCCGATGCCGCGGTCTACTGGCTCGCACGGATGATCGACGGCGGCGAGGATCCGAAATTCATCGCGCGGCGCATGGTCGTGTTGGCCGCGGAGGATGTGGGCAACGCCGACCCGTACGGACTCACGCTCGCGATCTCGGCGTTCAACGCCATCGATGTGATCGGTATGCCGGAAGGCCGCATCGTTCTGGCGCAGTGCGCCACCTATCTTGCGTGCGCGCCCAAGAGTAATGCCTCCTATCTGGCGATCAGCGAAGCCCAGGAGGATGTGCGCCGCGGGCCCGATACCGTGGTGCCGTTGCATCTCCGCAACGCCCCGACCGGCATGATGAAGAGCATGGGATACGGCGATGGATACAAGTACGTGCATGACTTCGACGGCCACTTCGTGCAGCAGCAATACCTCCCCGATCCCCTGAAGGGGAAGGTCTACTACCGTCCGGCCACCACAGGGCGGGAAAAAGACATCCGTGACCGTCTCCTTCGCATGTGGCCGGGAAAGAAACGCCCGTGACGGCATACGGTGGTGGTCCATATCGCCCGGTGCGGCTTCTCTTCCTCGCTGCCTTCTGCTGCGCCGCCCTGACCATGCTCGGCGTGCAGCCGGCCGGTGCGCAATCGCGGCCCGATACCGTCCGGGCACCCGTCGACAGTCTGCGCCTTGCGGCGGACACACTCCGGGCGATGGCCGACACCCTGGCGCTCAAGTCCGATTCAGCCGCGACCTCCTCCGGCATCGATTCCGTTGTGACGTACACCGCAACAGACTCCATCGTCTATGATGTGGCCCACCGCGTCATGCGGTCGCGCGGCAAAGCCACGATCGACTACAAAGAACTCGGGCTCAAGGCGGACCAGATCGACATTCACTGGACGACCTCCCAGCTCTTCGCCCGCGGTTCCGTGGACACGACGGACACCACCGGGCATGGTATGAAAGGCATACCCGACCTCATCGATGGCGGTGAGACCTACCACGGCAGCGAGATCGCGTACAATTTCAAATCGAAAAAGGGGCGTGTGGATCTCGGGAAGACCGCGATGGAGAACGGCTTCTACTACGGGGATGCCATCAAGAAGGCCGAGCCCGATGTCCTGTATGTGGACCACGGACGGTTCACCACCTGCGACCTCGACCATCCACACTATTACTTTGCCAGTCCCACGATGAAGGTCCAGCTGCGGGACAAGGTCATCGCACGTCCGATCTATCTGTACATCGCCGATGTCCCGGTCTTCGCGCTCCCCTTCGGGGTGTTCCCGAGCGACCGCGGGAGGCGGTCGGGGCTCATCGCTCCGGCGTACGGCCAGAGCGCCCGCGGGCGGTATATGCTCCATCTCGGCTACTACTGGGCGATCAATGACTACATGGACTGGAGTGTCCGGGCGGATGGGTACACGAAAGGGAGTTACACGTTCTACTCGGACCTCCGGTATGCGGTGAGGTATCTGTTCAGCGGATCGATCAGCGGGTCGTACGGGCACGTGGTCGGTGTGAACTCAGAGAAGAACGATCCCACGTACACCGTGCAGGATGTGTTCAATGTCCACATCGGACACGCACAGGATTTCAATCCGACCACACGGTTCACGGTCGACTTCACCTTCATGAGCGGGTCGTACTTCCAGAACACCAGCAACTCACTCAACGACCTGTTGCGGCAGAACGTGGTGTCCAATGCGACCCTGACGAAATACTGGGAAGGGACGCAGAACAGCATGACGGTGAACCTGCACCGTGACCAGAACCTGGTTCCCACGGCGGGGAGTGTGGAGCTGAGTGAGGTCCTTCCCAGCATCAGCTTCAATAGAAGTCAGAGCTTTCCCTTCCGTTCGGCGTCATCCGGCGGGAGTGGGGATCTCAAGTGGTACGAGCTGATCGGGTATTCCTACAGCGGCCAGCTGACCAACAACCGCATCACCACACGGCTCGATACGTCCGGGACCACATCGGTCGACGAGCGACGCGGGGTTCAGCACGTTGTCACGGTCAACGCCTCCCCGAAGGTCGGCTATTTCACCCTTGCGCCGTTCTTCAACTATTATGAGAAGTGGTACGACAAGTCGATCAACCGGCAGTTCAATGCCGCGGACAGCAGCATTGCCACCAATGATGTAAAGTCGTTCCGTGCCGTGCGGTATTTCGACATGGGGATCTCGGCGAGCACGCGGTTCGTCGGCATCTTCCAGCCGAACATGTTCGGCATCAAGGGCATACGCCACCAGGTGCTGCCCAGCGTGTCCTATACGTATCAACCGGACTTCTCGAAAGATTCCTACGGATACTATGGATCGTACGTGGATGCATCGGGCGTGCGGCAGCGGTACAGTAAGTTCGAGAAAGAAGTGTACGGCGGCGCGCCGACAGAAGAGCGGCAGGCGCTCTCCTTCCGCATCGGCAACGTCTTTGAAATGAAGACCGCGGCCGATGATACATCCGACCGGACGAACAAATATACGCTCCTGAACCTGGACATTTCCTCGGGGTACAACTTCGCGCGAGACAGCCTCCGGTTTGACGAGGTCTCGACGTCGTTCCGTACGAACATCGGCCAGTATCTGAACATCGGCGGCAGCGCGCGGTACAACCTGTACAAATTCCAGGCCGACACCAACTCCTTCCTGGGTGGCAGGCGCGTGAACAAGCTTCTGCTTGCGGAGTCCGGGCGTTTTGGCGACCTCACCGGATTCTCGATCAGTCTGGGCACCCGGCTCAGCGGCGAAAAGAAGAAGACCACTGCAGGGCCGGTCCGTTCTGCCGAGGACTCTCTTGCGGAGCGGGAGCGTGCGGGGTTCGTGGGGTTGTACGATCAGCAGGCGCCGGATTTCAGCATTCCGTGGAACCTGGACCTCACGTGGAACTATTCGGAAAGCCGGCCCGGCGACCCGCGGTTGTTGTACAGGAGCTCGACGGTCGGCGGAGCCCTCGGGTTCAACCTGACGGAGTACTGGAAGATCACGATGACGGCGAGTTACGATCTGATCAACAAGACCATCGCCGCGCCACAGATCACGGTGTACCGCGACCTGCATTGCTGGGAGATGGACTTTTCCTGGGTGCCGACCGGATTCTACCGGAATTTCAAGCTCGAGATCCGGCTGAAGGCGCCGCAGCTGCAGGACGTGAAGGTGACGAAGCAGGAGAGTGCGAGGGAGATCTTCTAGGAACGGGGGACGTCAGGGTATCACAGCAGGAACTGGACCAGGAGGCGCGGGCAACCGCGCCTTTCTGCTTTTCAGGGTGTCCACTCGGCAAGACAGGTCGGACGGAAAAGGGGACACCGCGTTAGCCTTTTCACGCTGGAATTGACGGTCTCGTGATGGCACAGGAGATGTACAAGCTGAGGCAAGAACCAGGAGGGATCCATCATGAGAATGCTCGTGCGTAACATCCTGATGCTCTCGGTGGGCATCGCCTGTGTGGTGGGTATGACCGGATGCATCATGGTCATTCCCGCGCAGGAAGAGGAGCGGGTCATCATCTACGAGCCCGTACCTCCTCCGCCGCGTCCACCGCGGCCCCATCCGGGACCCGGACATCCACTACCGCCGCCGGCTCCGGCACCTACACCTCATGACCCTCATCCGGGCCGCGGTCCATCAACACCGCCACCGGCAGAATCACCACGGAGGGAGATGGGAAACCGGCGCGACAGTACGCCACCGCCTCAACCCGCGCAGCCGCCGGCAGGCACACGAACCGAAGGGAGGACGCGATGACCATGCGCCCGGCCGCAAGACTCGCGTGTCTTGTCGTTTGTTTCCTGACCCTTCCTGGATGTGCCGCGATCCAATTGTCGTCAACGTATACGCCGCCGACCCACAACGTGCAGGAGACCCGTCCCCTTGAGGTGGACAAGTCGCTTGACTCGGTGTGGATCCAGTTGATCCGCGGCCTGGCAACCAGTCCCTTTGACATCGTCACGATGGACAGACAGACAGGGTTCGTCAGTGCCACATGCATGGGTGATCCGGAGGAGTATGTTGACGGTGGGACCCTCTCCTACGTTGTGATGCACGGTCCCTCCGTGCTGCGCAGCTACAGGTATCCTGCCACGAAGGCGGATACGGCGTGGACGGAGACATATCTTGGGAGTACCTGTCGCGCTGAACGGCAGGTCTATCTCGACGGAAAGGTGAACATTGTACTGCAAGACGCCGGGCCCCATCGGACGCGCGTGACCGTCAACGTACGCTATACCCTCACCATCAATGAGCACTCCCAGCAACCGGGCGGAGAACCGTCGACATCGCAGGAGGTCATTTCATTCACCACGGGTCAACCAGGGCAGTCCCGATCCGGGACGATCTTCCGGTCGACACGCCGATGGGAGGATGCGATCGCTGCCTTGGTACGGTGAAGATTGAAAAGGGATCACTCAGTATAGGCTTTAGGGGTTTGCTACGCAGGTGGTGGCAGGAGGTGGAGGCTCCCTGGCGAGGTTTCTCCACTCCGTGGACGACTGACAGCAATCGTGGTGTATGCCGCTGATCGAAGAATTTGGAGAAACCGAGACGGGGACCTCCGCCTCCTGCGTTTTTCCCGATGCCTCCTGCGTTCCCGATGCCTTCAAAGGCCCGGAGAGACCGAGACGGGGACCTCCGCCCGCTGCTCTCCGATGACAAAGAGAAACCGCCCGACTCGTATGAGCCGGGCGGTCCATTGAGATGCCTATCTGTGCTGCGTATCAGGCCGACTGCTTCTGCTCCTCGTACTTGTAGAGCGGCTCCTTCTTCTTCAGGATCGTATCCTTGGTGATCGTGCAGCTGCTCACGTTCCGCTTCTCGGGGAGGCCGTACATGATCTCCATCATGACCTCTTCCAGGATCGACCGCAGCGCGCGTGCACCGGTTCCCCGTTCCATCGCCTTTGTCACCACCGCCTTCAGTGCGGGCTCTTCGAAGATCAGCTCCACGCCTTCCATGCGGAAGAGGCGCTTGTACTGCTTCACGATGGCGTTCTTCGGCTCGGTGAGGATGTTCATCAGCGCTTCTTCGCTCAGTGCATGCAGCGAGGAGATGAGCGGCAGGCGGCCGACGAATTCGGGGATGAGCCCGAACTTGATGAGGTCCTCCGGCTGCACGAGCTGCAGGAACTCATCCGGGTGCGAATCCTTCTTTCCCTTGATGTCGGCACCGAACCCGACCGGGTTCTTGTTCACACGCCGTGCGACGATCTTATCCAACCCCTCGAACGCCCCGCCGCAGATGAACAGGATGTTCTTGGTGTTGATGTTGATCAGGCTCTGCTCGGGATGCTTGCGTCCGCCCTTCGGCGGCACGCCGGCGATGGTCCCTTCGAGGATCTTCAGGAGCGCCTGCTGCACGCCTTCGCCCGACACATCGCGCGTGATCGACGCACTCTCGCTCTTGCGGGAGATCTTGTCGATCTCATCGATGTACACGATCCCGCGCTCCGCCTTCTCCACGTTGTACTCGGCGTTCTGCAGGAGGTGCACCAGGATGGTCTCGACGTCGTCGCCCACATACCCCGCTTCGGTCAACGTGGTCGCGTCGGCGATCGCGAAGGGCAGGTCCAGGATCCGCGCCAGCGTCTGCGCCAGCAGCGTCTTGCCAGTGCCCGTCGGACCGATGAGCAAGATGTTCGTCTTCTCGATGTCGACGTCGTCCAGCTCGAACAGATGGTCCTTCGCATCGATGCGCTTGTAGTGATTGTACACGGCCACGGCCAGCGACTTCTTCGCGTGCTCCTGTCCGATCACATACTCATCGAGTGCATTCTTGATCTGCACGGGCGTGAGCCCGGCCTTCTGTCCCCTGCGCGCCGTGAAAGCGGCAAGATTGTTCCGGATGATATCCACGGAACTCGACACGCAGATGTCGCAGATATAAACATCGGGCCCGGCGATGATGCTCTGGACCTCCTCGGGCGTACGGCCGCAGAAGGAACAGTGGATCTTATCGCCGTTCTTGGTGCGCTGGCTCATGTGCAGTACCCGGTGGGTCTCCTACTTCTTGATGTCCCGGTCCTTCTTGACGTACACATTGTCAATGAGACCGTAGGTCTTGGACTCCTCTGACGACATGTAGCGGTCGCGGTCGGTGTCGCGTTCGATGTTCTCGATCGGCTGGCCGCAGTGCATGGCCAGGATCTCGTTGAGCTTCTTCTTCGTGCGCAGGATCTCTTCGGCCTGGATGCTGATGTCCGACGCCGTGCCCTGCACGCCGCCCCACGGCTGGTGGATCATGATGCGCGAATTCGGGAGCGCGGAGCGCTTGCCTTTTGCGCCGCCCGCGAGCAGCACCGCACCCATGCTTGCCGCCATACCGATGCAGATCGTGGCGACGTCCGGACGGATGTACTGCATGGTGTCATAGATCGCGAGTCCGGAGGAGACGCTGCCGCCCGGGCTGTTGATGTAGATGTTCACGTCCTTGTCCGGGTCCTCGGATTCGAGGAACAGGAGCTGGGCGATGGTGAGGCTGGCGACGGTGTCGTCGATCGCCGTGCCGATGAAGACGATGCGTTCCTTCAGCAGGCGGGAGAAGATATCATAGGCCCGCTCGCCGCGGCCGGTCTGCTCGACCACCATCGGGACCAGCTGATTGTAGAGTTCATACGGTTTCGTCGTGATGTCCTTGCGGATCATGCTTATGCCCCTTCGGTAAGGATCTTATCCGTGATCTTTGCGTTCTGTTTGAGGAACGCCATGATCTTGTCCGAGAGGATCCGGTCCTTCACCGCTTCCGACTTCTGGTAGTGCGGGAGGAGCTTCTCCTTCTCCAGGCCGATGCGAACGGCCTCCTCGGCGGCGACCTTCTCGATATCCTCATCGGTCACCGTGATCTTCTCTGCATCCGCGATCGCTTCTTTGACCATCATCCACTTCGCCTGCCAGATGGCCTGCGTGCGGCGTTCCTCGCGATACTTCTTCTCGTCGAATCCACGCGGCAGCGCTTTGTCGCGCGACCGCTCGCGGACCTCTTCCACGAACGAGTCGAGCAGCGCTTCCGTGAAGGCATCGGGCACCGTCACCTCGTGCGTGCGCACGATCTCGGAGGAGATGTCATCCGCGACCTTCGCTTCCGAGCGCTCGTTCCAGTAGCGCTCGATGTCGGCGCGCATGGACGCCTTGAATTCGTCCGGCGAGCTCACCTTGTCGCGTGTGATCTTCTTCACCAGTTCCTCGTCAAAGGCGGGGAGCTGCAGCTTTTCGATGCTCTTCGGCGTGATGGCCAACCGGACCTTGTGGCTGTGGTCGCCGTGCTGGTTCTCGTAGCTCGCTTCGAGCGGCGTGCCGACCGCGGCGCCGCGCAGGGCATCGCGCAATTCGGGGGCGATCGTGTGATCGGCCAGATAGAATCGGACGCCGTTGGACTTGCGGCCAACGAGCGGCGTGCCGGCCTCATCCAGTTCCTGCACATCGGCAGTGATGACATGCTCATCGTCGGCTGCCGACTCTGCGGGCGCGGAGGTGCTGTTCGCCTTGAGGATCTGCTGCACTTCCTCGTTCACTTCCTCATCCGTGACCGTGTGCACCGGGCGTTCGACCGCGATGCCCTTGTAGGTCTTCAGTGCCACGGGCGGTTTCAGTTCGTATTCGACGCGGAATTGGAACTTCTCGCCGCGCTTGTAGTCCATGTCCACCATCGAGGGGCGGCCAATGGGGTTGATGTTCTTCTCGTCCATCGCCTGGTGGAAGAACGTGTTGGCGATATCGTCGAGCGACTCATGCTCGATCGCTTCGCCGTAGATCTTCTTGATCATCTCAAGGGGTGCTTTCCCCTTGCGGAACCCCTTTCAGTTCCACTTTGGTGCGGTACTTGGCGTACGCGGCTTCGAAGTGGGGCTGGAGCTCGACGGGTGTGAGCTCGATGGTGGCTTCCTGCTTGACATCGGAGAGTGTGTTGATCGAGACCTGCAACGGACAACCTCGTGACGTTATGAACGGAGTAGTGGAACCTGTTGATTGTCTGTGGGCACAGGGGGACTCGAACCCTCATGGATTACTCCACCAGATCCTAAGTCTGGCGCGTCTACCAATTCCGCCATGTGCCCGTACACCAAGGGAACACTTCCCGGACGCGTCGAATTCCCGCGGCGGGCAGTTCCTCCTTAATACAGTAATGTACAGAAAAGTGCCACGACTTCCAAGTTGGGAAACGGAGGGGGAGGGAGGCTAGAGTGGGAAAAACAGGCGGAAAATGGTGCCTTTGCCGATCGTGGAGTCGACCTCGACGCGGCCACGGTGCTCGTCCATGATCTTCTTAACGATCGACAGGCCCAGCCCTGTGCCGTGCCGTTTGCCGTGCGTGAAGAAGGGCTCGAACAGTCTGCTCCGCACCTCTTCCGGTATCCCGGGCCCGGTGTCGCCGATCCCGATGACCATGTACCCGTTCGTAGAGGCCGTGCTGAGCGTCAGCGTGCCGCCGTCCGGCATCACATCCACGGCGTTACTTGTAAGGTTATAGACCGCGCGGGCAAGTTTATCCACGTCGAGCTGGCATGTGCCGTTGTACTGAATGTCGCGGACCAGAACGATCTTGTGCGACGCGAGGTCGGTTTCGATGAAGCGGACGAGAGGATCGAGGACCTCACCCAATGCGACGCTTTCGATCGAGATCTCGCTCACCCCGTGGGCGAAGTCCAGGATCTCCTCCGCCATATCGTTGAACCGGTCGATCTGCCGTATCATCTGGTCGGCAAGCTGCGCCGGGTCCTGGGTGTGGCTTCCGCGCCGGATGATGTCGGCATAGAGCCGCATCGTTGCCAGCGGGTTCTTGATATCGTGCAGGATCGACGACGCCATGCGTCCCACAGCGCTCAGCCGTTCTCCTTCTACCATTCGCTGGGCGAGTTGCGCGTTCTCCAGCGCCATGGCTGCGTGCACCGAGAGGGCATCGATGAATGCCTCATCTTCGGGCCCGAAGTGGCCTGTGCGCTTGTTCAGCAGCTGAAAGACGCCGATGATCACGCCTTCACGATTGCGCATCGGCATGCAGAGCACCGTTTGCGTCGAGTAGCCGCTCTTCTTGTCGATCTCCGGATTGAAGCGTGCGTCCTGGTACGCATTGGTGATGTTCACGATCTCGCCGGTGCGCGCCACATAGCCCGCGAGCCCCTTCCCGACCGGCAGGCGGATCTCGACCATGTCCACGCCCTGTGCAACCTTCGACCAGAGTTCATCGGTCGCTCGGTCGATGAGATACAGCGTGCCGCGGTCTGCACTGATGCTCCGCGTCGCCACGTCCATGATCAATCCGAGCAGCGAGTCGATGTTGAGCACAGAGTTGACGATCTTGGTCGCCTCGATCAGGAGGCTGAGCTTATCCAGCTTGTTCTTGGAGGCCAGCGCATTCCGGCCCAGTTCCATCACGAAGGTCTGGTCCATGGTGCGCAGGCGGACGCCCAGGTTGTGCAGCAGGTTCAGGGCGATCTGCTGGTTCTTGGCGACAAGTTCGCGGAATGCGTCGGCCGTGATCGTGAGGACGATGCATTCGTCCATGGCGTCGGCGCGTGCGGAGCGGGGGAGGCCATCGATGAGGGACAGTTCGCCGAAAAAGTCGCCGGGGTGCAGCACGGCAAGCAACGATTCAACGCCGAATTTCGTATATTTCTTTATCCGCACCCGCCCCGAACACAGCAGATAGAGCTCACGGCCCTTCGAGTATTCGTCGAAGATCAGATCCCCGGCCGGGATCGTCTGGCGCGTGAAATGGCTGAGGGTCTTCTTGATGACGCGTGGCTGCACGTCGCGGAACAGGATGTTCCGCTCGAGCGCCGCCAGGATCTGGTCGGGTTGCTCCCCCGTACGGCGCGCGGGTGCGCGACGGGTCGTTTTCGCTTTTACGGTGCGGGAGGTGCGATTTTTTTTCATTGAACGACCGGATGATAGGGCTGGGATCCCTGTCACACTAGTGGTCAAAAGTAGCCAAAACCTCTCCCAGAGTCAAGACACCCTCTCGAGCTAGCGGGGATCGCGGCATGTCTTCCGATATCATTCTGCAGACCTTCGGTCTGGGCAAGCGATATGGCAAACGTTGGGCCGTTCGCGACCTTGACCTCACTGTCCACCGCGGCGATGTGTTTGGCTTCCTCGGCCCCAATGGGGCCGGGAAGAGTACCACGATCCGCATGCTTCTCTCCCTGATCAAGCCGACGGCCGGACACGTCGACCTTTTCGGGCGTTCGCTCCAGCGCCATCGCTCGGCCGCGCTCCGGCGGGTGGGCGGACTTGTCGAGCGTGCGGATTTCTACCTGTATCTTTCCGCGCGCAGGAACCTGGAGATCGTTGCGTCGCTCCGGGGGGACGATTCGCACAAGGACATCGACCGTGTGCTGGACATCGTCGGCCTCACCGCCCGCGCCGGCGACCGGGTGAAGGCGTATTCGCACGGCATGAAGCAGAGGCTCGGGATCGCGCAGGCACTCCTCGGTGCGCCGGAGTTCGTCATCCTGGATGAACCGACGACCGGCCTCGACCCGCAGGGCATCAAAGAAGTGCGCGAACTCATCAAACAACTCTCGCAGTCCGGCACGGTCACCATCTTCCTCTCGTCGCACCTCCTTGCAGAGATCGAACAGACCGCCACGCACATGGCCATCATCAACAAGGGCACGCTTGCCGTGCAGGGACGCGTTGCGGACCTCCTCGCCGCGGGCCCGCATCTTGTGCGTATCGATGCGCGCCCGCTCGACCGTGCACTCGAACTCCTGCAAGGTATCCCCGGCGTGGAACGTGCGGAGATCGTCGATGCCTGGATCGAATGCGCCGTGCATCCGGACAGTACGCCGGTGCTCACGCGGACACTCCTGGAAGGCGGGACGGACGTCCATGCGGTGATCCCGCGCCGTTCGCTCGAGGAATATTTCCTCGCCATCACCGAAGGCGCATCGGATGTCCATGTTCCGGCCGGACCCGGCACGCGGAAGGAGGCCTGACCATGAAGAGCATCCTCGGCAATGAGATCGTCAAGACCGCGCTCAAGTGGCGGTCGTACATCTCCTTTATCACGATCGCGCTGATCATCCCGCTCATCGACATCGGGCTGCTGTTCGAAAAGGGCGGCTGGGCACGGGGGATGACGCGCGGGCTGGCGTCCGATTTTCTGATCGTCGGGAACATCAAGAACGGGTACTTCATCACGTACTTCATTCTGAATGCGTTGTGGATCCATGTCCCGTTCCTCATCACGCTGGGGGCGGGTGATCAACTCGCCGGCGAGGCCACCGGCGGCACGTTCCGGTTGTTGCTCACGCGGCCGGTCTCGCGATCCTACATCCTGTTCGCGAAGTATGTGACCACGCTGGCCTATGCAGGCGCGCTGGTCGTGTTCATGGGGGTGCTTTCGCTGGCACTGGGGACGGCGCTCTTCGGAACGGGCGACCTGCTGGTGCCGGGCCGCGACCTCACGATCCTTGCGGAGAGCGACGTGCTCTGGCGGATGGCGGCGGGGATCGCCCTTGCCACGTGGGGCATGTGCACCGTGGCGTCCCTGGCGTTCCTGTTCTCCTCGCTGGTCGAGAATGGCATCGGGCCGATCATTGGCACGATGGCCGTGATCATCGTGTCGTACATCATCGGCAATCTTCCGGTAGAGCTGTTCGCGTCCATGAAGCCGTACCTGTTCACCACGTACCTCGACCTCTGGGCGAAGGTCTTTGAAGACCCCGTGCCGTGGGAGACGATACGGCATTCCATGCTGGTGCTGGGCGGATTCAGTGTTGGTTTTTATGCTGTTACGTGGTATATTTTTCAGAAGAAAGATGTGCTGAGTTGATCGTCCTTCCTCCATCACTCCAGGGTTCCCGCCATGGATCTGCAGCGTATACAAAAGGCACTCAAAGACCGAAAGATCGACGGCTGGCTGTTCTGCGATTTTCACAACCGTGATCATCTTGCCATCCGCATCCTCGGGCTGGACCCGAACCGGATGACCACGCGCCGCTGGTTCTACTTCATCCCCGCGAAGGGAGAACCGAAGAGGCTGGTGCACAGTGTGGAAAAGGGGAAACTGGATTCTCTTCCGGGGAGCAAGACCGTGTATCTCCCGTGGGAACAGTTGCATGCATCGCTGAAGAAGATGCTCGGACCGAAGAAGAAGATCGCGATGCAGTACTCACCGAAGAACAACATCCCCGCGGTGTCGATGGTGGATGCGGGGACGATCGAGCTGGTGAAGAGCTTTGGCCACAAGATCGTGTCGTCCGCCGATCTCGTGCAATTGTTCGAAGCGGTGATCGACGAGAAGGGCTATGCCTCGCACAAGGAAGCCGCGGCGCTTGTGGATGGCGTGCGTGCGGAAGCGTTCATGCGCATCAGCGACGGCATCCGTCACGGCACTGGCGTGTCCGAACTCGATGTCACGAAGTTCATCCTGCAGCGCTTCACGGAGCTCGGCCTCACCACCGGCGATGCCCCGATCGTCGGCTCGAACGAGCATCCCGCGGACCCGCATTTCGAATCCACGCCAGCGAACAACCGTCCGTTCAAGATGGGCGACACCGTGCTGATCGATCTCTGGGCAAAAAAGAACGAGCCGGGTGCCATCTATTATGATATCACCTGGAGCGGCTTCATCGGCAAGGAGCCGCCCGCCGAGTATCGGAAGATCTTCGATGTCGTCATGAACGCGCGTGACGCGGCCGTGGTCTTCGTGAAGGAACGCTTCGCGAAGAAGAAGCCGGTGGCCGGGTGGGAAGTGGACGAAGTGTGCCGCAACGTGGTGAAGAAGGCCGGCTACGGAAAGTACTTCGTGCACCGCACCGGGCATTCGATCGGTGAGGAGACGCACGGGAACGGCGGCAACATCGACAATCTCGAGACGCGCGACGACCGGCAGTTGATGCCGGGGTGCTGCTTCTCGATCGAGCCGGGCATCTATCTCGAGCAGAAGAAGATGGCGGTGCGCACGGAGATCAATATGTTCATCCGTCATGACGGCGTGGCGGAAGTGACGGGCGAGATCCAGCGCGAATTGTTGCTGCTTTGAAGCCATTTTGATCCCGATCATCGGCGTAGGCCCGCCTGAGGGCCCCCTGGAAAAAACACGGATCCCGGGGAAACTGCACCGGAGATGCGAAGCTTTGCGGGGTACTCACAACGTATTTTTCCCAGGGGGCCCTCAGGCGGGCCTCATCACCGGGGTGCTCCCTTCGCAGGAAGGCAGCACCGGGCCGACGCAGTAGCCGAACGTTTCTCTCACCAATCACCTACGGGATACCGCATGGCCGCATCATTCAGCCTCGCAACGTTGCGCAAGGAGTTCCACCCGACTTTCTGGGTGGCCAATATCATGGAGTTGTTCGAGCGGCTCGCCTATTACGGACAGCAGATCGTGTTCATGGTGTATCTGCGCGACGTGCTCGGGTATTCAGAATCGCAGGCGGGCGGCTTCTCCAGCGTGTTCGGGGGGGTGATGTGGCTCTTCCCGATCGTGGCGGGGACGCTGGCGGACAAGTGGGGGTTCCGGCGGGCGTTCATGATCGCGTTCACGATGCTTGCCTTCGGCTACTTCCTGATCGGTTCGCTCGGCATGGCGATGTTCGCGGGACTCTACGGCACGGAGCAACATCCGGTGCTGCTCATGCTGTTCCTCCTCTTCACTGCCATCGGCGGCTCGTTCATCAAACCCTCCGTGCTCGGCACGGTGGCTGTTACCAGCACCGAGGACGGCCGCTCGCTGGGCTTCGCGATCTACTACTGGCTGGTGAACGCCGGGGCGATGATCGGTCCGACCATCGCGTTCTTCGTGCGCGACAGCTTCGGCTACGAGTTCGTGTACCTGGTGTCGGCGGTGAGCTGTGCAGCCATGGTGGTGGTGAACTTCTTCATGTACAAGGAAGTGAAGCCCGAGTCCGGCACACCCGTCGAAACCCTTGCCAAAAAGTTCGTGAACCTGGTCGTCGTCCTCAAGAATTTCCGGTTCATGATCTTCCTCCTGATCTACTCGCTCTACTGGATCATCTTCTGGCAGGAGTTCATAGCGATCCCGTACTACGTGACGGACTACATCGGCAAGGATGCTCCGTATGAGATCTGGCAATCGTGGTCCGGCGCAGGAGCGATCGTGCTCCTGCAGATCCCGCTCAACTGGTACACGAAACACTGGCCCACGCACAAGGCGATCCTCGTTGGTTTCGCGATCTCCTCGCTCATCTGGGTGATCATCGGCATCAATCCCAGTCTGCCCACGATCGTTGCGGGCATCATCGCGTTCGCCATCGGCGAGATGATCCAGGCACCGCGGTACTACGAATACATCTCCGCGATCGCGCCGCCCGGACAGCAGGGGCTGTTCCAGGGGTACGGCTTCCTGCCCATCGCGATCGCCCGCTTTGCCGGCGACCCGATCGGCGGGTGGGTCTATCAGACCGCGAAGGCGAACAACACGCCCGAAATGATCTGGATATCGCTCATCGCCATTGGCGCACTTGCAACGTTGCTCATGGCGCTCTACAACAAGTTCCTGCTTCCGGCATCGCATACGACAGGTTCCGCACAAGCCTGAGGCCGTGTCATGACACACAGAGTCCCTATGGTCTGGTTGCCGATCGTCGCATCGCTTGCGATCGGGTTTGCCCCCGGCGATCCTTCCGGCACGGATATCCTCCGCCGTGTTGAACAGCAGGTTGCCGGCGTCAGGGACTACACCGTGACCCTGGATGTCGTGGCCGACATCGAGCACCTGAAGGTGCCGCCGATGCACGCGACGCTGTACTACAAACAGCCGGACAAGGTGCACATTGCTTCGAAAGGCTTCGCCATGCTGCCGCGTGAGAGCATGGGGATGCAGTTCAGCAGGCTCAATGAGCGGTATGTGGTGGACAGTGTCGCGACGGACCGTAAAGCGTCGCCGGTGATCCACCGGCTGGTGATGCGCCCGCGTGATGAACGGTCTTCGATCCGCAAGATCCTTGTGTTCGTGCACGGGGAACGGTGGACGCCGGAACGCATCGAGATCCCGCAGCCGGGTGGCGCGATGATGAAGGCGGCGTTCGTGTATCAGAAAGTGAATGACTTCTGGTTGCCCCTGCAACTGACGGTGACGTTCGCAACGGGGGCGACGGACAGCGTGGCGGCGGTGCCGGCGAACCCGTTCGGGAGCGGACCAGGCGTGCGCACGGCATCGCGCGGTGCCGGACGCAACGGGACGATCACCGTGAAGTACTCGGATTACCGCGTCAATACCGG
The DNA here is from genome assembly GCA_016707525.1 of Ignavibacteriota bacterium. Lineage (NCBI taxonomy): Bacteria > Pseudomonadati > Ignavibacteriota > Ignavibacteriota bacterium. Next base: position 143,572 of record JADJHP010000008.1, on the reverse strand, counting down.
TCTCGGGGATGAAGTCTTTGTTGAGACCGGAGAACCAAAATAACGGGTTTTGCGTTGCTTGACTATGGCGGGGGGGACCGTTATATTGGGACCCCAGTTCTTTTCAACGATGGTGCCGGAAAAGGGAATTCCGTCGAATCGGAAGCTGCCCCGCAACTGTGCGTGACAAGCGTTGCACAACCACTGATCGTTCACTGATCGGGAAGGATGCGCAAGCGGTACGAGTCACAAGCCAGGAAACCTTGCCGGCATCGGTATCACGATCACCTTCGCGGGAAGGTAACGGATCCATACGGGTGAGCGGTCGTCCCCCCATCGCACCCGTATCCGCCCCCTGTGTTCCCGAACAAGTGGGGTTTTTCATTTCAGGAGTGTCACACCATGGTCCTTCAGGAGATGTTCGCCCTCCGGGGTAAGACGGCCCGTCGCATCGGCGAAGACCGTACGGCGATCTATGAACAGGTGTACCAAGACCTGAGCACCAAGGTCACCAACGGGACCCTGCCGAGCCATCCGGATTATCTGGGCGGCAACGAGCTCGCGTCGAACATCTACCGGAAGAAGTACTTCGTGAAGGACCTTGCGGGGCGTACGGTGGAACAGCGCCCCGAGGATGTCTTCATCCGTCTCGCGTCGTTCCTGGCTTCCACGGAAGAGAGCGCGGAACTCCGCGCACGGTGGAGTGAGCGCTTCTACTCGATGCTCTACGACGGGCGATTCATCTCCGGTGGGCGCGTGCTTGCCGGCGCCGGCGATCTGTACCGCATGAAGACCCTTGCGAACTGCTTCGTCACGACCATCAAAGAAGACAACATCGAGTCGATCTACCAGGCCGCCTATGAATGCGCGCGCACGTACTCGTACGGCGGCGGCATCGGGGTGGATATCAGCTGCCTGCGGCCCAAGGACTCCGTCGTGCACAATGCCGCCGACCGTTCCACCGGTTCCGTGTCGTTCATGGACCTGTTCTCGATGACCACCGGGCTCATCGGACAGAGCGGCCGGCGTGGTGCGCTCATGCTCACCATTGATATCAAGCATCCCGACGTGCTCGACTTCATCCGCGTGAAGAAGGTCCCGAACTGGGTCACGCACCAGATCGTGGAGCAGTGCCAGTGGTCCGGCGCGTTCGACGAGAACCAGCTCCGCGAGATCGAGCGCCAGGTGCGCGAGAACACGCAGGTCCGGTTCGCGAACATCAGCATCAAAGCCACGGATGAATTCATGCAGGCCGTGGACGAGCAGACGCACTACGGGCCGTCCACGCTGCTCGCGTACAGGAAATTCTCACGTCCGACCGTCCGCACGGGATTCCAGGATGCCGATCATCATTATTCGTACGGCATTCCGTCCAAGGACATCGGTACGTACGAGTTCGCCGGCGATTTCGCATCGCTCGACGACCTCAACGCATGGGTCGTGAAGCAGGGCGGGGATGCCGTGACACCGGAGAAGCTGTCCGACGCCGTCCACCGTGATGTCTACGGTGATGTGGTCATCGAACTCGCCTCCCAGAAATTCGATCTGGCCGTGCGCTATGCCGGCGACTTCATGCTGTATTTCGCCTCCGAGCAGACGGGCGAGATCCGCCGCCTCACGAAGGCGCGCGAGATCTGGGACACGTTCGTGGAGAGCAACTATCATGCGGCCGAACCGGGCTTGATCCTGTGGACCGCCATGAGCAAGTACAGCCCGTCGAACTATGTCGGTCGGCCGATCGCGTGCACCAATCCGTGCGCCGAAGTACCGCTCGAAGAGGGCGGTGCCTGTAACCTCGGGTCCATCAATCTCAGCAGGTTCGTGATCGATGGGTACACCGACCGGGCACGCATCGATTGGGACGCACTGTGGGAGGTGACGCAGCATGCAGTCCGTTTCCTGGATAATGTCGTCTACTGGAACGAGAAGCTGAACCCGCTCGAGAAGCAGCGGCGGGCGGCATCCGAGACGCGGCGCCTCGGCCTGGGGGTGATGGGCATCGCGGATATGGTGAACCAGCTCGGGAAGATGTATGACAGCGACGAGGCGGTGGCGCTCATGGAGAAGGTCATGGAGACCCTCACCAACGCCGCCTATCAATCGTCGGCGCTGATCGCGGCGGAGAAGGGCGCGTCCCCCATCTTCACGTACGACAACTACGCGCGTTGCCCGTTCTTCCAGGAAGCCCTCAGCGACGATACGCGGGCGCTCATCAAGAAGAACGGCGTCCGGAACATCGCCATCATGTCCATCGCGCCGACCGGCAGCATCTCCAATATCGTGCTCGGGTTCCAGCACAACGGCAAGAACTACATCGGCGTGTCGGGCGGTGTCGAGCCGGTGTTCGCCTTGTTCTACTCCCGCCGGTCGGAATCGTTCGGCAATCAGATCTTCCGTGTGTTCCACAGCACCGTGTACGCCTATCTGGATATGTACAACCTTGCCGACGAGGCGCAGAAGAAGCCGCTCGAGGAGCTCCTCCCGGCGCACTTCTTCCGCACGGCGCATGTGATCGGCCCGGATATGCGCGTGCAGGTGCAGGCGACGTGTCAGAAGTACGTGGACCATTCGATCTCGTCCACCGTGAACCTTGCCGAGGACATCGAGCCCGAAGTGATCTCACGCATCTATCTGCAGGCGTGGAAGAAGGGGTTGAAAGGCATCACCATCTATCGCGATGGCAGCCGGTATCCGATCCTGAGTGTGGACGGCAAGAGCACGCCGTTCCAGGAGATGAAGAACAAGAAATACTCGCTCCGCATCCCGCATGCCGATGGGGATCCGGAGAAGGCGCATGTGCAGGAGGTCGCGGGCGATGAGGTCATCCGTATGCCCGATGGCCGACTGACCACCGTCTATCATTTGATCAGGCGCAAGGAGCATGCGCCGGCGGATGCGCCGCGGGTCTCCGAAACGCTGGTGAACAAGAACTAACAATCCGTCCCCCATGGCGGGACGGATCGCACGACCAAGAGTACAGTGAGGAAGACATGATCACGCTGCCATCTGGCACCTACGATGTCGAAGAGATCAAGCGGGAAAAGGCACTGATCCCGCGTCAGGACCCCGGCGAGACGGTCATCGGCAGCAGGCCGGATGTGACGGAGGCGCGGGTGTACCGGTTGCGTTCCGGGTTCGTGAACAACAGCGTGTTCATCACGCTCGGGTACATCCATGAGGATGGCCGGAACAGGCCGATCGAGATCTTCATCAACAGCAAGGATCTCACGCGCGCCGCGGAGTACGCGGTGCTCACGCGCCTGATCTCGGCGATCTTCCGGAAGTCGACCGACCCGACCTTCATCCTGGAGGAACTCCGCGGCATCTATGATCCGAACGGGGGGTACTTCAAGGACGGGAAGTACATCCATTCGTTCTATGCCGAGATCGCGAAGGTCATCGAGCAGTTCTTCGAGGACATCGGGGTCACGGCCCCGAAATCGCCCGCCCCGCGCGTGCAGGTGGAAGAGCAGGCGACGAGCAGCGGGGACGCGACCGCCAACATGAAGATCTGCCCGAAATGTGGCGACCGCTCCGTGAAGATCGAGAACGGGTGCATGTCCTGCGTGAACGTTGACTGCGGTTACAGCAAGTGTGACGATTGATCCCGCTCTTTTGACTTCTTCCCATGGAACCGCTATCATAGGAGCATGTGGAACCTCCTGGAACCACGCGTGTTATAGTAGGTAGCCATGGACTACACAGTATTCTTCATTTTGACGGGCCTGTTGCTTGCCGCACCGGCGTTGCTCGTGCCGGCGTGGCGGCGGCGTTTCTTCGCGCGCTTCACGCGGGCGCGGAGCGAAACGGCACGTACGGCCATGGAGGATGCGCTCAAGCATGCGTTCGACTGCCGCACGCGCAACGTCGCGTGCACGATCGAAAGCATCGCCGGCACCCTGCAGACCACCACCGCGCTTGCCACCCGGCTTGTGATGCGCCTCGAAGCGATGGGGTTGCTTGTTCCCGAAGAGCGCGGCTTCCGCCTCACGGAAGAAGGCACGGCGTACGCACTGCGCGTGATCCGCATCCACCGGTTGTGGGAGCGGTACCTTGCCGACGAGACCAGCGTGCGCGAGGCCGACTGGCATCGCGTGGCCGAGTTCGAAGAGCACCGGATGACCGCGGCCGATGCCGATGCCCTTGCCGCCCGGCTTTCCAATCCCCAGTTCGATCCCCATGGCGACCCGATCCCGTCGGCGTCCGGCGAGATGCCGGAGGTCCCGGGTGAAGTGCTCACCGCATTTCCGGCGGGCTCCTACGTGCGCATCGTCCATGTGGAAGATGAACCTCCCGCGATGTACGACCGCCTCGTCGCCATCGGCATGCATCATGGCCTGTACCTCGAGGTCCTGGAGAATACTCCTGCGCGCGTCCGTATCGAAGCACAGGGTGAAGAGCATGTGATCGAGCCCGCGCTTGCGCGGCTCATCACGGCGCTGCGGGCCCGGCCGATCAGCGTAAGCCGGGTTCGTATATGGCACTCTCGGCATTGGGGCCCGGCGATGTGGCACAGGTCTCATCCATCTCGCGGTTGTGCCGTGGACAGCAGCGGCGCCGCCTCATGGACCTCGGGATCGTTCCGGGGACGCGCATCACCCCTGAGCTCGACAGTCTTACCGGCAACCCGCGCGCCTATCTGGTGCGCGGCACACTCGTTGCGCTCCGGCGCGAGCAGGCGGACCAGATCTTCGTGACACCGGTGCGGGGTGCCGCATGAGCGAGCAGACCGTTCAGGCGGCCGGAACACCGGAAGCGTGCGCCACCTGTCCGGCGTTCAATGCCGGGCACCTCACGCGCCTCGGGATCGACACCGGGAACGTGGACCACATCCTGGCGCTTGCCGGCAATCCGAACACCGGCAAGAGCACGGTGTTCAATGCGCTCACAGGCCTCCATCAGCATACCGGCAATTGGCCGGGGAAGACCGTCACGCGTGCCGAAGGCGCCTTCGCCTATGCCGACAAGCGGTACCGCATCGTGGACCTGCCGGGCACGTACTCGCTCCTCTCCACGAGCAGCGATGAAGAGGTCGCACGCGATTTCATCCTGTTCGGCAAACCCGATGTCACCGTCATCGTCGTCGATGGTACACGCCTCGAGCGCAATCTGAATCTCGTCCTCCAGGTCCTGGAGATCACCGACCGCGCCGTCCTGTGCGTGAACCTGATGGATGAAGCGCGACGGCACAAACTCACCATCGACGACAGGATGCTCTCCCGTGACCTCGGGATCCCGGTGGTGCTGACCGCCGCTCGTCAGCGCGAGGGGATCGATCAGTTATTGAAGACCATCGCGGATGTCGCTTCGGGGACGATCGTCTGCAAGCCCCACCGGGTGGCGAGCATCCCGGCCACCGTTCTCGGCATCGTCGAGAAGATGACCGCGCGTGTGACGGCGGCGATCTCCGGGCTGCCGAATGCACGGTGGGTCGCGCTGCGCCTGCTGGAGGGTGACCAGCGCATGATCGATGCGGTGAGCAGCGGCGAGCTGCTCGATCTTCTCGGGCGTCCGCGCGAGGAGGGCGATGCGGCTCGTGAGGTCCGGGCCGGGCTCCTGCGGGAAGCGAACACGCTCCGCCTGGAGATGGGCGAAGGGTATCACGACGCCCTGATGGAAGGGATCTACGAGGATGCGGCACGCATCGCGGACCGTGCGGTGACGCGCCAGGGTGAACAGAGCCGCTTCTCGGTGGACCGCACGATCGACCGACTGGTCACGAGCAAGTGGACCGGGTTCCCGATCATGTTCCTGCTGCTGGCCGCGGTGTTCTGGTTGACCGTGGAAGGAGCGAACGTCCCATCGGCATTCCTTTCCTACCTGCTCGTCGACAACCTGCATCCGATGGTGAAGGCGTGGATGATCGCGCTCGGATCGCCTTCGTGGCTCACGGGTGTCCTCATCGATGGCGCGTATCTCGCGGGTGCCTGGGTGGTGAGCGTCATGCTTCCGCCGATGATGATCTTCTTTCCGGTGTTCACGTTGCTCGAGGACTTCGGCTATCTGCCGCGCGTGGCGTTCAATATGGATGCGCTCTACCGATCGGCGGGTGCGCACGGCAAGCAGGCACTGACGATGACGATGGGGTTCGGATGCAATGCTGCCGGCGTGGTGGCGACGCGCATCATCGACAGTCCGCGCGAGCGGCTCATCGCCATCATCACCAATAATTTTTCGCTCTGCAACGGGCGGTGGCCCACGCAGATCCTGATCGCCTCGATCTTCCTCGGTGCGCTCGCGCCGCCGGAATTCGCGGGCTTTGTTGCAGCGGGTGGCGTGGTCATCGTTGCGTTGCTGGGGGTCGGGCTCAGCCTTGCTGTCTCGTGGTCACTCTCCAGGTCCGTGCTCCGGGGAGAGGCCTCGGCGTTCAGTCTGGAACTGCCGCCGTACAGGCCGCCGCGCATTCTGCAGACATTGTACACATCGCTCATTGACCGGACGATGTTCGTTCTCTGGCGTGCGATCGTGTTCGCCGTTCCGGCGGGTGTGGTGATCTGGGCGGTATCGAATATCACCGTGGGCGGTGTCACGCTTGCCGAGCACTTCATCCATTGGTCCAACCCGTTCGGCCTTCTCCTGGGATTGAACGGCGTCATCCTGCTGGCCTACATCATCGCCATCCCGGCGAACGAGATCGTGATCCCGACCGTGCTCATGCTGACCGTGCTGACGAGCACATTGAACGGTGTCGGTGCCGGGGCGGGGGTGATGTTTGATGCGGATTCAGCAACGGCGACCGCGGAGATCCTCCGGGCGGGGGGGTGGACCTCATTGACCGGGATCTGTCTCATGCTGTTCAGTCTCCTGCACAACCCCTGTTCCACGACCATTTTCACTATTTACAAAGAGACCCGGAGCGCCAAGTGGACGGCGGTAGCGACCCTTCTTCCCCTGGGGATGGGGTTTGCGACGTGCTTTGCCGTGGCGCAGATCTGGCATATGCTGGGCGGCGGCTGACGTCCGTTTTGGACGATATCTGATTCCCACTTTCTCCCCCGCTTTTCCCAATTCTCGGAATTTCACCCCCTCCGTTGCCCCATTTTTGCGTATTTTGCCGGTATTTCTGGCATGCTATTCGCAAGGATACAATGGACTTCTTACGTTTGAACGCCAATGAAGTGTTCCCTGTAACTGTCAAGGAAGAGCAATGAAACGACAAATGGTCACGATTGACGGCAATGAAGCGGCAGCCTATGTAGCGCACAAGCTGAACGAGGTCATTGCCATCTATCCCATCACCCCCTCCTCGAATATGGGCGAGTGGGCTGATGAATGGTCCTCCCAGGGCCGGAAGAACCTCTGGGGAACCGTTCCGTCGGTCACAGAAATGCAGAGTGAAGGTGGAGCAGCGGGTGCCGTGCATGGCGCGCTGCAGACGGGCGCACTCTCGACGACCTTCACTGCGTCGCAGGGTCTGCTCCTGATGATCCCGAACATGTTCAAGATCGCCGGCGAACTCACCTCGACCGTGTTCCACGTGTCGGCCCGCGCTCTTGCCCACAATGCGCTGTCGATCTTCGGTGACCACAGCGACGTCATGTCCACCCGTTCGACGGGCTGGGGCATGCTGGCCTCCAATAGTGTGCAGGAAGTGATGGACTTCGCCCTGATCGCACAGGCGGCCACACTTGAAGCACGCGTGCCGTTCATCCACTTCTTCGATGGTTTCCGCACCTCGCACGAAGTGCAGAAGATCGAGCAGCTCAATGACGAGGATCTGCGCGCGCTGATCAGCGACGATCTCGTGCATGCGCACCGGCTCCGTGGCCTGACCCCGGACAATCCGGTGATGCGCGGCACCGCCCAGAACCCGGACGTGTACTTCCAGGGGCGTGAGAGCTGCAATCCGTACTACGACGCCTGCCCGGACATCGTCCAGAAGGCGATGGACACATTCGCGAAGGTCGTTGGCCGCTCGTACAAGCTGTTCGACTACGTCGGATCGCCGACGGCGGAACGCGTCGTCATCATCATGGGCTCCGGTGCTGAAACGGCGCAGGAAGCCATCGAATATCTGAACGCGAAGGGCGCGAACCTCGGCCTCTTGAAGGTCCACCTGTTCCGTCCGTTCTCCGTGAAGCACTTCCTCGGCGCATTGCCGGCAACGGTGAAAGCGATCGCCGTGCTCGACCGCACGAAGGAACCGGGTTCGCTTGGCGAGCCGCTGTACATGGACGTTCTGAGTGCGTTGAGCGAAGGGCTGATGGAAGGCACGGCACCGGTGAAGACCATGCCGCGTGTCATCGGCGGCCGGTACGGACTCTCTTCGAAGGAATTCACGCCGGCCATGGTGAAGGCGGTGTTCGACGAGCTCGGGAAGCCGAAGCCGAAGAACCACTTCACGCTGGGCATCATCGACGACGTCACGCATTCGAGTCTCGAGTACGATGCAAACCTCTCCACCGAGCCCGACGATGTGTTCCGCGGGTTGTTCTACGGCCTGGGCGCCGACGGCACGGTGGGTGCGAACAAGAACTCCATCAAGATCATCGGCGAGGACACCGACTTCTTCGCGCAGGGCTACTTCGTGTACGACTCGAAGAAGTCCGGTTCGACGACCACGTCGCACCTGCGCTTCGGCCCGCGGCCGATCCGTTCCACGTATCTGATCACGACGGCGAAGTTCATCGCCTGCCACCAGTGGTTCTTCCTCGAGAAGTTCGACGTGTTGAAGACCGCGTTGCCGGGCGCCACGTTCCTGCTGAACAGCATGTACGGTCCGGACGAGGTGTGGCAGCATCTGCCGCGCCACATCCAGGAACAGATGATCTCCAAGAAGATCAAGTTCTATGTGATCGATGCGTACAAGGTCGGCACGGCGACCGGTATGGGTGGCCGCGTGAACACGATCATGCAGACCTGCTTCTTCGCCATCTCGGGCGTTCTGCCGAAGGACGTGGCGATCGAGGCGATCAAGAAGGCGATCAAGAAGACCTACGGGAAGAAGGGCGATCAGATCGTCCAGCAGAACTACCAGGCCGTGGATGCGACCATCGCCAATCTGCATGAAGTGAAGGTGCCTGCGACCGCGAGCAGCACGATCGTGATGCCGCCGGTCGTTCCCAACACCGCGCCGGAATTCATCAAGAGCGTCACGGCACAGATCATCGCCGGTTTCGGCGACGACCTGCCGGTGAGCAAGATGCCGGTGGACGGTACATTCCCGACGGGGACCACGCAATGGGAGAAGCGCAACATCGCGCTCGAGATCCCGGTGTGGGATCCGGTCACCTGCATCCAGTGCAACAAGTGCGCGATGGTCTGTCCGCACGCAGCGATCCGTACGAAGGTCTATGATGCGGCCCTGCTTGCGAAGGCACCTGCCACGTACAAGGGCGTGGACTACAAGGGGCCGGAGTACAAGGGCATGAAGTACACCGTGCAGGTTGCACCGGAAGATTGCACCGGGTGCGAGCTGTGCGTGGATGTGTGTCCGGCGAAGAACAAGAGTGAAGTGAAGCTGAAGGCCATCAACATGGCCCCGCAGCCGGCGATCCGCGAGACCGAGCATGCGAACTTCAACTTCTTCCTGAACCTCCCCGAGGCCGACCGTACAACGGTGAAGGTGGACTCGGTGAAGGGTGCGCAGTTCCTGGAACCGCTGTTCGAGTTCTCCGGTGCCTGCTCCGGGTGCGGCGAAACGCCGTACGTGAAGCTCGTGTCGCAGCTCTTCGGCGACCGCACCATCGTGGCGAACGCCACGGGCTGCTCCTCGATCTACGGCGGCAACCTGCCGACGACACCGTGGTCGAAGAACAAGGACGGGCGCGGACCGGCGTGGTCCAACTCGCTGTTCGAAGACAACGCGGAATTCGGCCTGGGCATGCGGTTGACGGTCGACAAGCATCAGGTGATGGCGCAGGAGCTTCTGCAGGGCCTTGCGGCACAGGTCGGCGACGACCTGGCGAAGGGTATCCTGGATGCGAAGCAGACGGACGAAGCCGGCATCAAGGCGCAGCGCGACCGTGTTGCAGTGTTGAAGCAGAAGCTGGCCGGTATCAACACGCCGGAAGCGAAGAGCCTGACGACGCTTGCCGACACGCTGGTGAAGCGCAGCATCTGGATCATCGGTGGTGACGGCTGGGCATACGACATCGGGTTCGGCGGATTGGATCACGTGCTGGCCTCCGGGAAGAACGTCAACATCCTGGTGCTGGACACCGAAGTGTACTCCAACACCGGCGGTCAGATGTCCAAGTCGACCCCGCGCTCCGCGGTGGCGAAGTTCGCTGCCGGCGGCAAGCCGCTCCCCAAGAAGGACCTCGGCCGCATCGCGATGACCTATGGCGGTGTGTACGTTGCCCAGGTGGCGATGGGGCAGAACGATCTCCAGACCATCCGTGCCTTCCTCGAAGCCGACGCCTATGAGGGCCCCGCGATCATCATCGCGTACAGCCATTGCATCGCGCACGGCATCGACATGGGCCGGGGTATGGTGAACCAGAAGGCCGCGGTGGAAAGCGGACACTGGCCGCTGTACAGGTTCAACCCGTTGACGCTGGCGGAAGGGAAGAATCCGTTGAAGCTGGACTCCAAGCCGCCGAAGATGCGGTTCGATGAGTACGCGTACATGGAGACCCGGTACAAGATGCTCACGAAGAGCAATCCGGAAGAGGCGAAGCGTCTCATGGCGATCGCCGATGAGGATGCGAAGGCGCGCTGGAAGTGGTTCGAAGAAGCCGCCAGGGAGTGGGAGACCGGTGCAAAGACCGGATCGAACTAAGTCTACGTGAATTACAATACCTGACAGGAATAGCGAACCATGGATCTTTCAACCTCATATCTCGGCCTGAAGCTGAAGAATCCGCTCGTGCCGTCCGCCAGTCCGCTCTCCCGTACTATCGACGGGGTGAAGCGGATGGAGGATGCCGGCGCGGCAGCGATCGTGATGTACTCTCTGTTCGAAGAACAGATCCACCACGAAGCAGCGGAACTCGACCACTATCTTTCGTACGGCACCCAGAGCTTTGCGGAAGCGCTCTCGTATTTTCCCGAGACCGGAGAATACAACCTCGGTCCCGATGAGTACATCGAGCACATCCGGAAGGCGAAGGAAGCCGTCGACATCCCCATCATCGGCAGCCTGAACGGCATTTCCACCGGCGGCTGGATCCAGTATGCAAAGAAGATCCAGGAAGCCGGCGCGGATGCCCTCGAGCTGAACGTGTATTACATCCCGACGGACCCGAAGCTGAGCGGCGCGGCCGTGGAACAGCGCTACCTCGAAGTCCTGAAAGCGGTCAAGAGCACCGTCACGATCCCCGTGGCGATGAAGCTCAGCCCGTTCTTCAGCTCGATGGCGCACATGGCGGCACAGCTTGATGCGGCGGGTGCGGATGGACTGGTGATGTTCAACCGGTTCTACCAGCCCGATCTCGACATCGAACAGCTCGAAGTGGTCCCGAACGTCACGCTCAGCACGTCGCAGGCGATCCGTCTGCCCCTGCGCTGGGTCGCGGTGCTGTATGGCCGTGTGAAGGCAAGCCTCGCGGCGACCAGCGGCGTGCACAGCGCCCAGGACGTCGTGAAGCTGCTGATGGCGGGTGCGGATGTGACGCAGCTCTGCTCGTCGCTCCTTCTGCACGGGCCCGGCCGCATCGCCGAGATCCTCCAGGAACTCGACCGCTGGCTGCTGGAGCACGAATACACGTCGGTGAAGCAGATGCGGGGGAGCATGAGCCAGAAGTCGGTGGCCGATCCGTCCGCGTTCGAGCGCGCCAACTACATGAAGGCGCTCAACCGCTTCAAGTGATCTGCGGTAGCGTTGCGATGCACCACAAGGCCGTCCCGCACACCGGGACGGCCTGTGCGTTCCAGGATGCAGATGATAGGCATTGCTCCGGGGGAGGGGCCCCTGTTCCACGAAACCTGTCTGATGAATGCGCTTCCCCCGGCGGTTTCGCGGAACAGGGGCCCCTCCCCCGGAGTCACATCGCTTCATGCTTTCCATGCACGAACACCAGCGCAGAGAGGTGATCATGTCCAGCAAAGCAGATGTTGATGCATTTTTCGACTCGCCGGCGTATGCGGTCGTCGGAGTTTCTGCCGACCGAAAGAAGTTCGGCAATACGGTCTTCCGCACGATGAAGGAAAAGGGGCTGACGGTCTATCCCGTGCATCCATCGCACGAGACGGTAGAAGGGGAGAAGTGTTACAAGGATGTGCAGTCGTTGCCCGCCGGTGTGGCGTCGGTCGTGACCGTGGTCCCGCCCGCCATAACGAAACTGGTCGTTGAGGATGCGCTGGCGCGCGGGATGAAGCACATCTGGATGCAGCCGGGCTCCAATTCCACCGTTGCGGCAGACGCAGCGCGCAAGGCCGGTGCCTCGGTGGTGGACGGCGAGTGCATCCTGATGTTCCTCGAACCGGTGGGGTCGGTGCACAAAGTGCACCGGTTCGTGAACAAGGTGTTTGGGAAGATGCCGAAGTAATTACACGAGCTTCTCTACTTCCAGCATCGCCCGCTCCATCTTCCGTATCAAGGCCGAGAACGGGTCGCTGGTGGTCATGTCCACACCGGCCTTTCGCAGGAGCTCGATGGGGTAGTCCGAACCGCCCGCGGAGAGCAGTTCCAGGTACCGCCGCGTCGCGGCCCTGTCGCCCGAGAGGACCTGCTCGGACAGTGCCGCTGATGCCGTGAGCGATGTGGCGTACTGGAACACATAGAAGTTGTAAAAGAAGTGTGGGATCCCTGCCCATTCCGCATCGACACAGGGGTCCACGATGCACACCCCCGCGTCATGCCCGTAGTATGCCCGCGTCAGCTCCCCGTAGAGCGCATTCAATGAATCGCCTGTGAGCGACTCGCCCTTCTCTGCCTGTTCGTGGATGCGCAATTCGAACTCCGCGAACTTGGTCTGCCGGAACATCGTGGCGCGGATCCCGTCCAGATAGTCCATGAGCAGCGACAGCCGCACGTTCCTGTCGGTGACATTCTTCAGCACGTGGTCCAGCAGGAGCGCTTCATTGAACGTCGAGGCGACCTCGGCGACAAAGATCGAATAGCGCGACGTTGCATACGGCTGGGCCGCGTTGGACAGGTAGCTGTGCATCGTGTGCCCGAGTTCGTGCGTCACGGTACTCACATCATCATAGCGTCCGTTGTAATTGAGCAGGATGTACGGATGCACATCGTACACGGCGCCATTGGAGTATCCGCCGCCGATCTTCCCTTCGCTCGGGAACACATCCATCCAGCGTTCGGTGAATGCGCGTGCCGCTACCTTCTGGTACTCGCCACCGAGTGGGGCAACGGATGCGAGAATGGCGTCCTGTGCTTCCTCAAAGGAGTACTGCAGTGTGACATCAGGGACGACATGGGCGTACAGGTCGTAGTAATGCAAGTGCTCCACCCCCACGAGGCGCCGGCGCAGGTCCAGGTACTTATGGAAGACCGGGAAGGCGCTGCGTACATTGGCGATCAGGGCGTGATAGACGTCGACCGGGATATTGTTGCCGTGCAGCGCGCTATGGAGGCACGATGGGTACTTTCGTGCCCGCTGATAGAAGAGGTTCTTCTTCACCTCGCTGTACAGCTGCGTGCCGATCGTGCGGCGGTAGTCGTGCATCTTCCCGAAGTATCCTTCAAACACCTTCTTGCGGTCCTCACGGCTGGGCAGGGTGCGGTACAGCGGGAATGCAGCCCGGTCCAACTTCACCGTTGTTCCATCGCCCAGGGTGACATCGGCGAAGGGGAAGTCGGCGTTCGAGAAGACGGTGTAGATGGCACCCGGCGTCTCGGCCATGAGTCCGGCTTCAGCAATGATCCGTTCTTCGGCCTCGGTGCCGGTGTGTTCCTTCCGGCGGAGGACGTCGTCGATCGCCATCCGGTGGATGGCCAGGCCGGGCTCTTCGGAAAAGAATCGTTCGATCAGTGCCCTCTCCAGCGAGAGGATCTCGGGTTCGATGAATGCCGTCCGGGAGCCGAGGTCGGTCCCGATCTGTCCGATCTCCTGTTGCAGGGACAGGAATCCCGAATCTCTTGTATCGATGTCGGCCTGAGCGGAGACGAACGTATAGAGACGCGAGAAATCTTTCCCGATGTCGCTGGTCAGGTCGAGGCACGCGCGCAGCCGCGCGGCAGATGACCCGAGGGTTCCGCGGAACGCATCGATCTCCGGGAAGCGGGCAACGAAGGCATCCTTCGCGCTTCGCCAGGCATCGATGGAGGGATAGACAGGACTCAGGTCCCACGTATAGGCCGCCGGGATCTTCGACCGGTCCCGTTCGGTGGCAAGGGGTGCTTCAGACACAAGGACTCCTTATTCGTCGAGGAATTTTCTGATCATCATCTTCCACCAGCGCCAATCATGTTGCGTATGGTCCCCCCAGATATCGAGCCAGTGGCGCACGTGCTTGGCGTCGAGAAGCCGGGAGAGCTGGAGGCTGGATTCGAGATGGATATCCGATTCCCCCGCGGCGATGATGAACCTGACCTTCGTGCGGTAGAGGTTGAGGAACCAGGGATCCGTGAGCCGGGGAAGGTATTCAACGGGATTGTTGAAGTAGCAGTCGTCGTCGAAATGGCCGTCGAGCAGCGGCCGGATGTTGTAGATGCCGCTCAGGGCGATGCACATATCCACAAGGTCGGGGTGGCGCAACGAGAAGTTCACGGCATGGTAGGCGCCGAACCCACATCCCGTCACCGTGAGTTTCTCGAGGGGGTTGCGTTCACGAATGAGCGGGAGGATCTCTTCAATGACATACCGCTCATAGGCGACATGGCGGAGGACCCGTTCGCGTGGCGACAGGGCCTGGTTGTACCACGACTCGGTGTCGATGCCATCCACACAGAACACCTGGACGATCCCGTCATGCAGGAGTTCACCGATGGCCCCGATCATGCCGCGGTCCTCGTACTCGGAATATCTTCCCTTCGCCGTCGGAAACACCAGGACCGGGGTTCCTGCGTGCCCGAACACGAGCATCTCCATCTCCGTACCGAGAACTACGCTGTGCGTGCGAAGATATTCTCTCTCCATGCCGGAAATGATAGGGAAATCCCTCCCGAGAGTCAAGAATTGTCAATTTGTTCAGAAAAGTTCGTATAATGGGGTGCAGAGGACGACATTCACACAGCATGGGACTGTCATGAAGCCCTTCAGGGAGCGGCTGCACAACGAAGTGATCGTGTTCGATGGTGGTGTTGGCACCTACCTGTACGAAAAGGGGGTGTACATCAACACGTGCTTCGATGAGCTGAACCTCACGAATGCGGACCTTGTTGCGGAGATCCACAAGGACTACATCCAGGCAGGGGCGGATGTGATCGAGACCAATACGTTCGGTGCGAATCGCGTCAAGCTTGCGCCGCACGGGCTGGAGACGAGGGTCTACGACATCAACAAGAAGGGTGCAGAGATCGCGCGGAAGGTTGCGGGTGATTCCACCTACGTTGCGGGATCCATCGGTCCGCTCGGGGTGCAGATCGAGCCTATCGGGAAGCTGTCGTTTGGTGAGGTGCGCGACATTTTCAAGGAGCAGATCAAGGGGTTATTGGACGGAGGGGTGGACCTGATCGTCCTTGAGACGTTCAGCCTGGTGAGCGAATTGCTGCAGGCCGTCAAGGCCGTGCGGGAACTCAACCCCACCATCCCGCTCATGGCCCAGATGACCGTGAACGATGACGGGGTGCTTCTCAGCGGTGCGCCGTTGGAGTCCTTCATCCGGGAGACCGCGGACTGTGCGATCGACATCGTCGGGTTGAACTGTTCGGTCGGTCCCAAGGCGATGCTGGATGCGCTGGAAGACCTGAAGGCGATGACGAAGCTGCCGATCTCGGTGCAGCCGAATGCCGGTGTCCCGCAGAATGTCGGTGGCCGCAACATCTACATGACCTCTCCCGAATACATTGCGGAGTATGCGAAGCGGTTCATCCAGACCGGCGCAACGATCGTGGGCGGCTGCTGTGGCACCAACCCGGACCATATCCGGGCGATCCGCCGGGCGGTGCAGGCACTGCAACCGGCCAAGCGGATGGACAAGCCCACGGTCGAGATGAAGATCGTCGCCCCTGAGGCCGTGAAGGTCGTCCCGCAGAAGGAAAAATCACGCCTCAGCAACAAGATCGTGAAGAAGCAGTTCGTCACCCTGGTGGAACTGGTGTCACCCAAGGGTGTAACGCCATCGGCACAGGTGGACCGGGCCCGCAAGCTGCATCATTTCGGGATCGATGCGATCAATATCCCGGATGGCCCCCGGGCCTCGGCGCGCATGTCGGCCCTTGCGCTTGCCGCCATCCTGCAGCGGGAGGTCGGGATCGAGACGGTGCTGCATTTTGCCTGTCGCGACAGGAATGTGATCGGGATGCAGTCGGATCTGCTCGGTGCCTGGGCGCTGGGGTTGAGGAATGTCCTTGCCATCACCGGGGACCCGCCGAAGCTGGGGAATTATCCGCAGGCCACGGCCGTGTTCGATGTGGACGCGATCGGGTTGACCAACATCATCACGAGGCTGAATCACGGGCTGGATCTGGCGGGGAATCCGATCGGGGACCCGACCGGATTCAGCGTTGGTGTGGGCGTGAACCCCGGCGCGATCAACCTGGATGAAGAGGTGCGTCGACTGGATTGGAAGATCGAGGCGGGTGCGGAGTACATGATCACGCAGCCGGTGTTCGACCTGCGTATCCTGGACAATTTCATCAAGCGTATCGGGCACGTCAAGATCCCGTTGATCTGCGGCATCTGGCCGTTGGTCTCGTACCGGAATGCCGAATTCATGAACAATGAGGTGCCCGGGGCCTCCGTGCCCGCGGAGATCCTGGACCGGATGCGGAAGACAACGACGAAGGAAGAAGGGTTCCTGGAAGGTGTTGCCATCGCGCGGGAAACGTACCAGTATGTCCGTTCGTCGGTCGCCGGTGTGCAGCTTTCCGCACCCATGGGGCGCATTGAAGGTATCTTCATGATGCTTGAGTAGTGGAGGCGGTCGATTTGTCCTAACCTTTGCAACTCCTACAATCTCCCCGCGTTTTTTAGCCACCCATTTGGCTGATTTTTTCCCTTTCTGGCCACCCTCCTCCCGGCATGCTCTTTGCCCCTCTTCAGCGTGAAGCAATGACAACGGGAAGAGGCACCAATGGGATCTGGAAATACACTGTTGACGCTCGCGGCGTTCATGCTCTTGTCGTCAGTGATCGTGAACTTCTACGAACTGACGGGGAATGCTGGTGATGCCATCAGCAGCGGCCAGGATGGTATCTTCCTCTCTACGTTGACCACGTCGTATATCGAAATGGCACAGGGGATGGCGTACGACAACATCACCGATACGTCGCACGTCGCCATCGCCAATGCATACGTCCTCACCTCACCGACATGCCTCGGTCCGGAGTATGGCGAGGATTCGCTGGCTGAGTACAACGACTTTGATGATTTCAATGGCCTCACCCTCAACAAGGAAGCGGGTACATCCAACCGCCGCTACCGCACCGAGTTCAAGGTCTTCTACGTGGACGTGACCGATCTCGAGAAGGTGATGAATTCGCGCACATTCGCAAAGCGGATGGATATGAAAACGTACCGCACGTTCCCGGCGAGCCAGGATCCGGTGGACACACTGCGGGCCTCGTTCGTGATGGGTTACTTTCACTTCGACTGACGGGATGAAGCTATGGCGGACTCAATAGATATGTTATTCTCGATCGTCCTGGGCAGTATGCTCATGATCAACATCCTGACGGTGAACGACATTGCCTCCGAGACGTACTCGGTCTATTCGGGCGATATGAGCGTGCAGGAGATCCTGGTGACGACCGTGCAGGTCCTCGAGGGCGAATTCCGCAATATGGGCTTCGGCGTTCCGGAAAATGAGCGGACCGTGCTCGCGGCCGACAGTTCCAGCATCACCTTCCTGATCGATCTGGACCGTAATGGTGCCGGACTGGATACGGTGCGGTACTTCTCCGGGGATTCCACGGAACTGAACTACACCGACAATCAGCGCGACCGCTTCGTCTACAGGACCGTGAATGGCACGAATGGGTTGAAGGTTGGCGTGGTGACCACGTTCCGTCTGCGCTACCTTGCGATGTCGGGCGAGCAGCTTGCCGTGCCGGTGACGTCGGACCGATTGTCCGAGATCCATGAGGTCGAGATCACTCTTGAAGTACAGAATCCGTATGCCGTCCATTCGGCCGGGACGAGCGGCGTAGGCCCGACCAATTCCTTGCATTCGAGTTCCTACTGGCAGCAGACGCGCCTTGCGTCACAGAATTCCCGGAGGTAATGGTCATGGGCGGAAAAGCTGGGCTCATTCTCGTCATCGGATTCTCGGCCATCCTGGGCTACATCGCCATGAACGTTGCCAATGTCTCCACGCAGGCAGTGACGAACATGTCGATGTACACCTCCATGACCTCGTCCCACAACGTCGCCCTTGCCGGCGCCAACGCACGGCTTGCGCAGTTCTATCAGGATACGTCGGACTGGTCGTCGGTCAACAAGACATTCACGGGCAAGAATTTCGTCGGTTCCTATACTGCCGGCATCGAGGCGATCAGTGCCTCACGCCTCCGCATGCGCTGTGTCTCCACCTTTCCGCTGGGGAGCGCATCGCTCCATGATACCGTCGAGGTCTTCTTCGACCGCAACAAGAAGAACAGTTTCTCCCTGTTCGCCTGGATGACCGATTTCGAGGGCAACGTCTTCTGGATCACGAAGGACACCGTGTGGGGCCGTGTGCATTCGAATGGCAACCTGCATATCAGCGGCAGTCCGGTCTTCATGCAGAAGGCCACCACCGCGAAGGGATTCGATCCGCCCAAGGTCGGCAGCGGCACGAACAAGGCGATCTTCAAGGATGGGTATGAGACAGGCATCGCACCGATCGAGTTCCCGAACAGTCTGGCAGAGATCAACACGGCCAGTGTCAGCGGTGGCAGGCGGTACGCCACGGACATCTTCGTGACCCTCTCGCCCGGTACCGGGGCGAACAACGACGGTGTGGCATACATCCGTGGTGGCACGTTGCCGACAAGCCCGATCATTGATTCAGTTTCCCTGAGCGATCCCGGATTCAACGGTGTGATCCTCGGGACCAATACGGTTGGCGTGGAAGGGACGCTCGATGGCAAGTTGACGCTCACGTCGCAGACCACCCTGAACATCCACAATGACGTCCTGTACGAGCGCAACCCCCGCTTCACGACGAGCGATGACGTCCTCGGCCTTGTCGCCGAAGGAAATGTGGTGGTCAAGAACAATGCAGCGAACAATTCGAACTGCGAGATCCACGGCAGCATCTTCTCGCGTGCCGGATCCTTTACGGCAGAGAATTACAACTCACGTCCGGTGAGCGGTGAGCTCCGTGTCCTTGGATCCATCGTGCAGGACACCCGGGGTGCCATCGGACAGTTCTCCGGTTCCACGATCACGTCCGGATTCTCGAAGCGGTACCGGTACGACGACCGGCTCAGTGAGCAGTCCTTCCGGCCGCCGTTCTATCCGGGCTACTACGTATCGACGTATGCGATCACGAACTGGTGGGAAAGTTACCGGGTGATGGAGTTCCAGTGAGCCACACCCGCGCGGCGCGCGTTGCTTTTCGGCCCTTATTTAGCGTTCTTTAGGCAACCGAAAACCAACGCGCGTTCCCATGTCCACTCCCTTGATGCAACAGTACGCCCAGGTCAAATCCCGGTATCCGGATACGATCCTGTTGTTCCGCATGGGCGACTTCTTCGAGACCTTCGATGACGATGCAAAGGTCACCGCGCGTGTTCTCGGCATCACGCTCACCCGCAGGGGGAACGGAGCTTCCGGCGAGACCCCCCTGGCCGGATTCCCGCACCACGCACTCGACGCATATCTTCCCAAGCTCCTCAAAGCAGGGCACCGTGTCGCGATCTGCGAGCAGCTCGAGGACCCCAAGCTGGCCAAAGGGATCGTCAAGCGCGATGTGATCGAAGTGGTCACGCCGGGTGTGTCCTTCTCCGATAAAGTGCTGGACCAGAAGCGGAACAACTTTCTTACGGCGATCGCGCTGCCCGGTCCGCTTACCACGGGAATGGATACCTGCGGGCTGGCTTTCGTGGATGTGTCAACGGCGGAATTCCGTGTGGCGGAGTTGCCTTTGCGGCAGCTCGCCGAGCATATCGGAGCACTGGAACCTGCCGAGATCCTCGTCCAACGCCGGGATGCTCAGACCGTGGAGCACCTGCTCCGCGCCACCTTTCGTGGGCTCTACACCAGGATCGATGATTGGATCTTCAACGACGACTATGCGCGCGATCTCCTCACCGGGCACTTCCACACGCAGTCGCTGAAAGGATTTGGCCTCCACGATCACACGATCGGTGTGAATGCGGCCGGTGTGATCCTGCACTATCTGCAGGAGACCCAGAAGGCCAACCTGCTGCACATCCGCAAGATCGTCCCGTTCGATGTAGGCGATCACATCGTCCTCGATCCGGCGACGAAGCGGAATCTCGAGATCACCTCCTCGATCGCAGGCGACCATGCGGTGACGCTCTTTGCGGTCCTGGACCGGACCCGGACGGCGATGGGTGGCCGGCTCCTGCAGCGGTGGATCCACCAGCCCTTGAACCGGCTGGAGGCGATCCAGTCGCGCCTGCATGCTGTTTCCGAGCTTCGCACCGGGAGTGAGCCGCGAAAGGCCATCGCCGATCATCTCTCGAGGATCGGGGATCTCGAGCGTCTTTCAGGAAGGATCTGCACCGGTCGGTCCGGCCCACGCGACCTGAATGCGCTCATGCGCATCCTGTCGGAAGTGGACCGCTTGCGGTCGACCACCGTGCACCTGAAGAGTCCGGCATTGGCCGCGCTGCATGGCGCCCTTCACCCGCTCCCCGATATGGTCACGCTCATCGCGGACTCGATCGAACACGATCCGCCCGCCACCCTCGCCGAGGGGGGCGTGATCCGCAAAGGGTTCAGTCCCCCGCTGGATGAGTTGCGCGAGCTGACCACGACGGGCAAGCAGTGGATCGCGGATCTCCAGGCGAAGGAACGGGAGCGGAGCGGGATCTCCTCGCTCAAGGTGGGGTTCCACGAATACCCATAAGGAGCGTGTTCCACAGGACTACATCCGCAAGCAGACCCTGACAAATGCCGAGCGCTACATCACTCCGGCGCTGAAGGAATACGAGGAGAAGATCCTTCACGCGGAAGAGCGCATCCTGGCGCTGGAGACGGAGTTGTTCACCGAGATCCGCCTGAAGGTGTCCGCGGAAGCGGATGCGATCCAGGCGAATGCCACCGCGGTGGCGCATCTCGATTGCTACACCTCGTTGGCCGAAGTGGCGGAGGAATGTGGCTACGTGTGTCCGGAGGTGAACGACGGTACACAGCTGGAGATCATCGACGGCCGTCATCCGGTGATCGAGCGGCTGTTGCCCGCCGGAGAACATTTTGAGCCGAATTCCGTCCACCTGGATACCGCCACGGACCAGATCCTGATCATCACCGGCCCGAACATGAGCGGCAAGTCCAGTTTTCTGCGCCAGACGGGCTTGATCGTTCTGCTTGCGCAGATCGGATGCCATGTGCCGGCCCGGAAGGCCGTGGTCGGCATCGTGGACAAGATCTTCACGCGTGTCGGTGCCAGCGACAACATCTCGTCAGGGGAGAGCACGTTCCTCGTCGAGATGCATGAGGCCGCGCACATTGTGAACACTGCGACGGCACGCAGCCTCATCCTCCTGGATGAGGTCGGCCGGGGGACGAGTACGTTCGATGGGATCAGCATCGCGTGGGCGCTGACCGAGTATCTTCACGAGCGCGTCGGGGCACGCACGCTCTTCGCGACCCACTATCACGAGTTGAACGAGCTTGCCGACCTCTTTCCCCGCATCCGGAACTACAAGGTGGATGTGCGGGAGTACGGCGACAAGATCGTCTTCCTGCACAAGGTCACGGAGGGATTCGCGGACCACTCGTACGGTATCCAGGTGGCGCAGATGGCCGGGCTGCCCGATGAGATCACGGACCGGGCGAAGGTGCTTCTGAAGAACCTTGAGGGGACGGGCCTGACGATCAACGACCAGGTCCGGGAGACCGTCCGCGCAGCGAATGCGCGTGGTGGGCCGGCGGACCTCCAGCTCACGCTGTTCGAAGTGAAGGATGAGGAACTCCGCGACAAGATCCGGAAATTGGATGTGAATGCCATGACCCCGATCGAAGCCCTGAAGGTGCTCGCCGCTCTGAAGGACCAGGTGTCCTGACCCGGCCATGCGCACCATCATTCTCACGTTCCGGTGTCTGGTCGCCGCCTATTTCGTCTACGTTCTGTACGTCCTTGCCATGCGGTATGCTCCCGGCGATCGTCCGTTCGACCCGCCGTTCCTCCTCTTCGTCATGGATACGATCAACCTGTTCATCCACGAAGCGGGACATCTCTTCACACGTCCGTTCGGGCGATTCATCTGCGTCCTCGGCGGTTCGCTCGTCCAGGTTCTCCTCCCCCTTGCGCTTCTCATCGTGACGTGGCGGAAGGACGTCCGTCAGACGCCGCCGGTGGCGTTCTGGGTGGGCGAGAGCATGATCAACGTGAGCGTCTATATCGCCGATGCACCCTACCGGAAGCTCAAGCTCATCGCGTCAGGCCTGATCCACGATTGGTGGTGGTTGTTGGACGGGGACGCCGACATCGCGGAGCCGCTCTCGTGGGGGGTGTACGGGCTGGGGTACCTGCTCTGCACCGCTGCTGTGGTTGCGTTCGTGGTGTGGGGTGTGATGGCATACCGCGAGGCCGGCGCAGGCGGGACTCCGCTCGCCCTCCGCTGACCTCCCGCGGCCTCATCATGACATCGCGTCCACCGCTGACCTTTGGAATTCCCTTCCGCAATCCGTACCTTGGTATATTCGTGGCACGGGCCCGTCGCCCGGATGCACGATAGCCGATCATGCGCATCCTACTGACCAACAGCACAACGATCTTCGCCGGGGGGGAGGACTACGTCCTCATTCTGGCGAAATACCTGCGCGCACGCGGACACGCCGTGCACATTTCCGCGATCCCCGGGCATCTGCTTCTGGAGAAAGCCGCGGAGGCCGGCATCCCCACGGTGCCGATCCCGTACGGCGCAATGAACAAGGTCTTCCAGGTCTCCCGCATGTTGCGCGGGCCGGTGCGTGCGCTGGGCATCGACATCGTGCACAGCAACGCCAACTATGACCGGACCTGTGCGGCGATCGCCGCAGCGTGGACCCCGGCGCGCCATGTGGCAGGCATCCACAGCACGCACTCCATCCAGCACAACATCACCCATCTGTTGAGGAACACGTACGGTACGGCGCATTTCATCACCGATGCCGATGCCGGCCGCGAGGTCCTGATCAAGGAGGACCACATCCCGGCCGATCGCATCACGACAGTTCCCATCGGTATCGAAGAAGATCCGCCGGAGGTGCGTGCGGCGATGCGCGTGAAGACCCGCCAGCGCCTCGGTGTGGCGGATGACGTCGTGGTCATCGGCAATGTTGCCCGGCTTGTTCCCTTCAAGGGCCATCGTGTGCTTCTTGATGCGATCGCGATCGTGGTCCGTGAACATCCGAAGGTGCTCTTTCCGATCATTGGCGATGGGGAATTGCAGGACGATCTGAGCGCGCAGGCGCGGACCCTCGGGATCGAGGCGCAGGTCCGCTTCCTCGGGTTCCAGGATCATCTCGAGGAGTGGTATCCGGCATTCGACATCTACACGCACTCGTCGCTGGAGTTGGCCGCGGAAATGTTCCCGATCGCCATTCTCCGGGCACTCGCGGCGGCGCTCCCGGTGGTCTGTACGCGTGTCGGCGGCATCGCACTCATGCTGGAAGAGGGGGTCACCGGGCACCTTGTGCAGCCCGACGATCCACCGGCACTGGCGGCGGCACTGAACCGTGTCGTGCATGATCCTGCGCTCCGGAGCGCGATGGGTGCGGCGGCGGGCGTCCGATTCAAGAAGAATTTCCATGCTGCGGCGATGGCCGAAAGGGTCGAGCAGGTGTATCTCCGTGCGTTGCAGGAAAGATGATATGAAGATCCCGTTCCACGTACCGGCCTATGATGATACCGACGCCGCAGCTCTGGCGCAGAGCATTGCGTCCGGCAGTCTCGTCGGCGACGGCCCCGCGACGCGACGCGCCACCGCGGCGCTCGCGCGGGACCTTGAGGTGCGGCACGCACTGCTGACCCCGTCGTGTACGCATGCCCTCGAACTCGCGATGATGGTCCTGGCCCTGGACCCCGGGGATGAAGTGATCGTTCCGAGCTTCACGTTCGTGTCGAGCACCAATGCCATCCTTCGGCGCGGCGCCCGTGTGGTCTTTGCAGACGTCGATCCCGCCACCCTGACGCTCACTCCGGACGAGGTGCGCGCGCGGATGACCCCGCGCACCCGGGCGATCATGCCGGTGGTGTATGCGGGCGTGTCGCCCGACCTCGATCCCATCATGGCGCTGGCCGCCCCTCGTTCCATTACCGTCATCGAGGATGCCGCACAGGGTATCGCCGCCCGGTACCGTGGGAAGCCTGCGGGGACCACCGGCCATATGGGATGTTACAGTTTCCATGAGACGAAGAATTTCTCCACCGGCGAGGGCGGGGCGTTCGTCACGAATGACGATGCGCTCATCCAGCGGGCAGAGATCATGAGGGAGAAGGGGACCAACCGGAAGCAGTTCATGCTCGGCCTGATCGACAAGTACACCTGGGTGGATGTGGGCAGCAGTTTTCTGCCGCCCGACACGATGGCGGCGCTGCTGGAGAGCCAGATGGCGAAGCGGGAGTGGATCCAGGCGCGCCGCAGGGCGATCTTTGAACACTACACCGAGGCCTTCACGCCTCTCGCACAGGAGGGACGCCTCAGCGTACCGGTGATCCCATCCTACGTGGGGTCCAATCATCATATCTATCATGTGCAGATGGAGAATGAATCCACGCGCAACCGGGCGCTGGCGTTCTTCCGTGAGAGGGGGATCGGCACCACCTTCCATTACCTTCCTCTGCATCTCTCGCCGATGGGACGGGCGATGGGATACGCCGAGGGTGATCTCCCGGTCACCGAATCCGCCAGCGGGCGGCTGTTGCGCCTTCCGATCTACCCCTCCCTGACCGAAGCGCAGCAGGAGACCGTGATCGGTGCGATGAAGGAATTCTTTGCATGATGCGTCCCGCCATGATCGCCGTTGTTGTCCTCAGTATCATTGCCGGTTGTGCACAGGACCATCGGTCTCTCCGCCTGCCGGTGATCTCAACCGCAGACAGCATTGCCTGTGTGCAGGAGAATCTGGCGCATCGTGCCCGTGTGGATGACGAATTCCGGAATGGTCCTGGATCGCCGTTCCGGCGGGACACATCGGTCGCATTCACCGGACTTCACTGGTTCCCGGTCGATGTGCGGTTTCGTGCGGCCGTCCGGTTGCACCGGTATCCCGATCCCGAGATGGTACGCGTGATGGGGACGAAGGGCGAGCCCCGGGAGCAGTTGCGTTACGGGTACTTCGATCTGATCCTGCCCGATAGTGCCGGGGCACCCGTGCGGGTCCGGTTGAACGTGTACAAGTTCACACCGTCGGATTCGTTGCGCTACGCCAGGTACAGGGACCATCTGAGCATGTGGTTCACCGACCTGACCACCGGCAACGAGACGTATCATGTCGGACGGTATATCGAACTCGGCAAAGAGCAGTCGGACCCCGACGCAGAGTATGTCGTAGACCTGAACAAAGCATTCAACCCGTACTGCGCATATAGCGCGCTGTATTCATGTGCGATCCCCACGGACGAGGATCGCATCCCCCTTGCGCTCCGCGTCGGGGAAATGAAGTATCACGAGTGATATGGACCAACACAAACTTTACCGGACAATTCAGACGCTGGCCGAGGCGGAATTCCGCACCGAGGAGCAGTTGCTCAGCCACGTTCTCGAAAGCATCATCAAGAGCGAGCATATTCCGATCCGCGGTGGGCGGATCTGGAAGCTGGAGGTCAGCACCGGGACGTACCGGCTGATCCACCAGAGCGGAGAGATGGAAGCGATCGACAAGAACTTCCGCATCCGCGTGCAGGAATACCCGCTCTTCCAGCAGTTGCCCAAAAAGGCGACGGTGATCGGCCGTGAGACGAACCCGTATCTCCTGCAGAAGGGGATCAAGGTGTTCTCCGCCACCGGCGTGGGCGAAAAGCTGACGTGGAAGACCTTCACCTTGTATCAATACGTCATCGGCATCACTGCGGCGTACGTGAAGCAGGAGATGACATTTGCGCTCAACATCATCAGTACCGCCCTGACCTCGGTCCTGAAGAACCGGAAGGCGGAGAAGAAGGCGCATCTTCTGGAAGCCGATCTGGACAAGGCGCGGGACATCCAGAAAAGTATCCTTCCTGCCCACGAGCTCAGGTTCCACAATTACGACCTGTACGGCATTTCCATGCCCGACCGTGTGGTCGGAGGCGACTTCTTCGATTATCTGCAGGCGGCGGGTGACAAAGAGCGGCTCGGTGTGGTGATCGGGGATGCTGCAAGCAAGGGGCTCTCTGCGGCATCGCAGGCCCTGTATGTCTCCGGTGCGCTCCGCATGGGTGTGGAGTACCAGACGAAGATCGGGTCGCTCATCACGCGCCTGAACGGCCTCGTCAACAAGGCGTTCTCGGCAGAGCGCTTCATCTCCATGGTCTATGCAGAGCTGAATTCATCCGACCGCGGGCTTGTCATCTATGTGAACGCCGGCCATTCCAACCCCGTCGTACTGCGCGCGAATTCGAACGACATGGAGAAGTTGCCCGCCACCGGGCAGATCGTCGGGCCGTTTCCGCGCGAGGTGTATCATTCGGATTTTACCATCCTGAACAGGGGCGACATCATGCTGTTGTACACGGATGGCATGGTGGAAGCATCGAATGAACGGGGTGAGATGTACGGCGAAGGACGCCTGACGCATGCCTTGCGGCAGCACAGGAAGCGGACGGCGAAGGAGATCTGCGCGCTTCTGCTGGAGGAGGTGCAGGTGTTCAGCCGGATGACCGACTACTCCGACGACAAGACCATTGTGGTGATCAAGCGCTCGCGCTGAGGTGCGTGGTCAACGTGCGATGACCATCTTCTTCGTTTCGAACACTCCCGGCGCCTGGAGGCGGTAGAAGTACACGCCGCTCGGCAATTTGAGCCGTGCGAACGGCACATCATAGGCGCCTTCCTGCTGGTTCCCCTCGAACACCTTCACGATCTCCTGCCCCAGAAGGTTGAACACCGATAGCCGCACATGACCTGCGTGTCGCACGGTATACGAAATGCCCGCGGAGGGAGGGAACGGATTCGGGTCCCCCTGCTCCTCTGTCGGTGTTTCGATCACGGTGGTGCGTTGTGGACGTTCGTGTGGCGGGGTAATGTACGAGATCGAGATCCGTCCCGATGACGGTTCCGCGGTTGTGGACAGACTCCCGTCGCTTGCGATGACACGCCAGTAGTACACCGATGACGAACGCGGGAGCCGGACATGGATCGAATCGGCACCTTCCGCAAGGAAGAGATAGGCGCGTGTCTGGAAACCCGCCACGGTATCCACTTCGACGATATACTGCAGGGAGTCATTGTCCGGGTCGATCGAGCGATTCCAATGAAGCGTGATCTCGGGATCGCTGCCGGAAAAACTCAGAACCTCGCGGTCCGCCGGCGGTGCCGGGGAGAACGGGCCCGGCGGATCGTTCGTGTTCGCAACCTGGATCGTTGCGCGTTGTTCGGCGGTGCCGCTGCCATTGCGTGCTTCCACGACGACGGTCACTGTGCCTTTCATCGCCTGTGCATTCGTTGGGATCCACGCAAGAGTTCCCGTCCGGTCGTCGCAACTCATGCCTTCCGGGCCGGACAGCAACCGGATCACTGATGGTGTGCCGCTATACGCCGGTGTGTAGGACCAGGGGGTTCCCTGTATCGCCGTTGCCGGTGGTTCCGTTGTGAAGACGGGCGCCACGGGAGCGATCCGGAGGATCTTGCTGGAGATATACGGGCCGTTCGTCAAATAGAGGAATCCATCAGCACCGACCTGCATGTCGGCGAATCCGGTAGGATAGGTAAGAAGCTGCTTCGCGAGAAGGGAGTCCCGGCCTTCCGAGAGGACCCCGCCCCAAACCGCGGGTTGCGCATTCGAGCAGAAGAGGATGTGGCCTTTCAGTTGCGGGAATGCGTCGCTGTTGTAGACGGCGATGCCGGTGAGTGCCGGCTGTTTTCCTTCGGGGAATTGATACAAGGCGCGGGCGGTGACCGGAGAATGTGACCGGTCGGATGCCGGCCAGCCGAAGTTATCTCCTTTGCGGATACGGAAAACGGCATTCACCCCATCGGACCCGCCATCCGTGCAATACAGATCTCCTGTTATCCGATCGAATGTCAACCCTTGTGGATTACGCAGTCCCCACGCCCAGAATGGCCGGCGCGGATCCGGATTGTCCGGCGGCATGCTGCCATCAGGTTCGATCCGCAGGATCTTTCCCCATACCGCCGAGCGGTTCGTTGTATCCTGGGTCCAGGCACGCTGGGTGCGGTGGTCGCCGACGCCGATATAGAGTCTTCCGTCGGGTCCGAATGCGAGGACACCGCCGTTGTGTTCGGTCGCATCGTTCATCCGCGGGATCACCATGATCAGAGCGGGGCGGACGCCAAACCCGGCTGAATCAACATATCTCTCAACGATCCCCAGTCGGTCCGTGGCGCGGACGTAATAGATGAATACGTGCGGAGTGTCGGGGTACGCGGGATGCAGAGCGATCCCGAGAAGTCCATCCTCGCCTTCGCTTTCCACGGGGACGGTGAGGAATGGTTCCCGGCGGAGTTTTCGGTCGAAAAGGCGTACCCGTCCGCTGTTCTTCTCTGTGAAGAAGAACCGTGCACCCCCATGCGGGTCCACAGCGATCCCCGACGGATATTGGGCCTCGGGCGCACGTGCAAGCGTATCGATGCGATACTGCTGCTGTGCAAACGAGGGCAGGGTGAGGGTGAAGAGAAGGAAGAAAGAGATCGAACGTAGTAGCAAAACGATCTATACATTCCTTTCGTGACTGACAAGATCGTGGCTTGATGTCCTTTGCAGCGGGAGGCGGCAGGCCTCGTATGTAAAGTACCAATTCGCAGCGAGACCCGCAACGCCGGGCGCTTGACCCGCAGGCACCCTCTCAGTATATTCGTGTCATGCCTCCACCCCCCCGGAAAACGTGCTATCTCCTGTATAAGCCCTACGGTGTCGTCTCCCGCTTCACACCGGAAGCTGCCTGGCTTTCCCTCAAGGTGTTCGGGCCGTTCAAGGAGGGAGTCTATCCCATCGGCCGGTTGGACGCTGACAGTGAGGGGTTGCTTTTCCTGACCGACGACAGGTTCCTGACCCATCGCCTTACCGACCCCGCATTCGAGCATCCGAAGACCTACGTGGTGCAGGTCGACCGGATCCCTGATGAAGAGGACCTTGCGCGGCTGCGCGGGGGTGTCTTGATCGAGGGAAAGATGACCAGGCCTGCGGAGGTGCGTCTGCTTCCCGAAGAACCGGTCTTTCCGCCGCGCCCCGTGCCTGTCCGTTTCCGGAAGAACGTCCCGACCGCATGGATCGAGCTCGTACTGCGTGAGGGGCGGAACCGCCAGGTCCGCAAGATGACCGCAGCCGTTGGCCATCCGACGCTGCGGCTGATCCGTACCCGTGTTGGGGAATTTACGCTCGACGGTCTGGAGCCGGGGCAGAGCAGGGAATTGTCTCCTGACGAGTACCAACGGCTTCGCCGGTGGGCTGGCGGTACACCAGAGCGCCACGAACAGAACGATGCCGGGCCTTCGTAGGAAGGACCGGCATCATGCCATTCTTAGTGCGGTTTCTTGCCGGTATGAGGCGGCGGCGGCACTCCCGCTTCCGGCACGGGTGGGGGTTGCGGCGGGTCCGACGCACTCTCCCTGTACAGCGTGATCCCCCAGTACTCCCGGTCGTCCGGTGGGTCGACGTTCCAATCCGCATACGAATGGGAATCGTCGGAACGGAAGTGAAGGACATACTCGCCCTTATCCAGAACGATGGACGTATTGACCATCCGGTTCTTCCTTCCGCCACCGGCATGGAACGTCATGCCGTAGGTCATCTCCCAGACCACTGTTCCCGTGCGTGCGTCCTGGATCCACCCGTAATCGTACAGGTCACGGCCCTGGCCTTCGCCGATCGCGTACACCCTGATCCGTGTCGTGCGGTCGAGCGCAAAGCGCGTTGAACGGTCCTCCTCATCGCGCATGCGTATGAGTTGTGCGATGATATTTCTGTCCTTCTCCTCGACGTACTTTGTCACGATGCCGGCGGGGTTCCAACCGCCCGCGGCAGTGATCGTGATCCCGTAGTTCTCTTTGTCGAACGGCGGATTGTCGTTCCAGTCGGTGTAGGCGTGGGAATCGTCCGTGACGTAGTTCACGATGTAGTTGCCGCGTGCCAGGGAGACCACCTCATCCACATATCTGTTCTTGGCGGCACCACCCGCATGGCTGGTGCGGTCCACATCCATGGTCCATACGCGGTCGCGCGTCTTCGCATCGATGATGGTGGCGTAGTCTGCCATCGAGCGGCTGGTGTTGTCCCGTTCGCCAAAGGCATAGATGTGTACCTTTGCATCCTGCTTGAGCGTAAAGCCTTCCGTGCGGCTCTCGTTGTCCTTTACCTTCGTGATGCGAACGATCACCGGTTCTTCCGCCCTGGGTGTGGCCAGTGAGAATGCCCGGCGTTCCGTCTCGTCGGGGATCGAAACCGTCATGCCCCAGCTATACGGATCGTACGGAGGCGAGTCGTTCCAGTCCGCGTTCGAGTGACTGTCGTCGGTGATGGCGTAGAGCATATACGTGCCGGGCTCCAGTTCCACCTCGGATTCGGTGGTGAGGTTCTTTCGGCCGCCGCCGGCGGGCTCTGCGTCATCCCAGGACGCCGACCAGACCCGTTCCCGGGTCTTCGCGTTCACGATCCAACCGCAATCCACACACTCGGCACCCTGCATACCTTCGCCGATGGCGCGGACGATGACCGTTGCCGGAGCATTCAGAGAGAATTCGTGATGCACGTATGCATCATCACCGAGTTTCGTTGCCGAGAGGACGACGGCCGGGCTCACAGCAGGAGGCGTGAACGAACCGATGGACCGCACCGTGGATTCGTCGGCGGCCAGATCCATCCCCCAGCCACCGGCACGGTGATTCCATTCGTCGGTGATGTCATCGCTCCACCAATCCGTGATCCATGAGAAGAAATGACGTCCGTTGTTCCCGCCCATGGGCCCGAAGAGCGGCTTCTCGCGATGATCAACGTTGATGTTGAAATGTGTGAATGTGGTGTGATAGGCGAACGTCGTCGCCGCGAAGTACGCCTCGTACTTTCCCGGCTCCAGCGTGACGTTGCCATCGAAGGAGCGATCGTTGCGGGATCTTTGTGTGTTGCGGACCGTCATTTCCCAGACCGGGCGCCGCGTGCTGGCATCGATGATCCATCCGTACGCGAACATCCTGTCGCTTTTGTAGGACCATCCCTGATTGCCGCCGCCGCCGAGTGCGGTGATATGGATCGTCGACGGCCTCCGGAGTTCAAAACCCGCAGATCTCAGTTCCTGGTCCTTGAAGTTGCGCAGGGACACGAACGTCTTTTCGCCGGCAACGCCTGTAACGATCCCGCCAACGACGGCGGTGATCCCGATGATGGTACGAATGTTCATGGTGACTCTCCAAGTCTGGTGCCTGCCATCGCTGGCTTCGGGATCCTCCCTGTAACCTATACGAAAAAAAAGGGTTGGCGGTTTCACGCCCTTGACACTCCACGGGGTTCTTCCGTACATTGACCCATGCCTTCTGGTACTCCCATAGCGGTCCGGGCACAGGACCTGGTCAAGACCTACCACCCGGGGTCAGACCATCCCGTCCGCGCCCTTGATGGACTGAGCCTGGAGATCGAAAAAGGGGAGATTTTCGGCCTTTTGGGCAGAAATGGTGCCGGAAAGACGACCCTTCTGAGGATCCTGACGACCCTGGTCAGGCCGACCAGTGGCCTGGCGGAAGTATGTGGCTTTGATGTCACAGCCCACCCCCTCCGTGTTCGGGAATCCATCTGCGCCGTCCTCCAAGAGAACGCCGTTGAGGTCTTTCTTTCGGTGGCCGACAATCTGGCTACCTACGCCCGGTTCCACTCCATTCCCGGCCATCAGATCAAGTCGCGGGCCGACGCCGTGATGGAGCAATTCGGGCTCATCGAGCATCGCAACCAGAAGGTGATCGACCTGAGCGGCGGCCTCAAGCGCAGGGTCCAGGTCGCCAAGGTCTTCATGGTCGACAAGCCTGTGGTGTTCCTCGATGAGGCCACCACGGGGATGGATCCGGTGAACAAACGCGCCACTCTGGACGCCATCCGCGACCACGCCCGTCAGGGCAGGACCATCCTCCTGACCACGCACATCCTGCAGGAGGCCGAAGAGCTGTGTGACCGGATCGCGATCATCGATCACGGGCGGACGATCGCAAGCGGAGATCTGCAGAAGATCAAGGCGATGGCGGGCGAAGTGTACGACGTGAACGTCACATTCACATCGATGCGCCCGGAGATCCTTGAGGTTGCACGTTCCTTCCCGTTGCTGAAACTCACGACGACGCATACCACGCTGACGATGAGCATGCAGGGGACCAACGGCGCCACGTTCGCGCTGCTCGATGCATTGTCCCGGTGCGAACCGATCGTGCATTTCGAAGTGAACAGCGCTTCCCTGGAGGATGTCTTCATAGAATTGCTGGGAGGGAGCGGGAGCGTGGGGGAGGGGCCGCAGCCATGAGGATGATCCTTGCGGTGATGTACCGCGAATACCGGATCCGCATGACGAGCATGACATGGGGATTCTACGATCTCCTGATGCCGCTGGCCTATCTGCTGATCTTCGGCATCGGCCTCAACAGCGCGTTGTCGACGGGTGTTGATGTCGGTGGCACACGGGTCGCCTACAATGCATTCTTCCTCGCCGGTGTGCTTTCCATGGCGAGCTTTGGTATCGCGATCAATACGTCGTACGGTTTCTTTGTCGACCGCGACAACGGGATCTTCTACGAATTCCTCACCTATCCGATGTCCAGGGCCGAGTTCCTCATCGGCAAGATCCTGTTCAATACATTGCTCTCGCTCGTGCAGGCGGCCCTCACGATCGTTGCCGCCGCGGTGATCCTTGGTGCTCCGATCCTGTGGACCGGTTTATTGCTCGTTGCTGTCGTCCAGGTGCTCGGCACCGCCGGCTGGTTCTTCTTTCTGACCACGTTCGCCATCAGGATCAGAAGGAATGACATGTTCAATACCTTCCTGAATGTCGCCTACTTCCTCCTGATGTTCGGGAGCTCCATGTTCTATCCGGTGGATGGGCTGCCCGATTGGCTCAGATATTTCTCCTACGCGAATCCACTGACGTGGCACACCGACGTTCTGCGCTTTGCCACCGTGGGAGCTGGTGCACCGGGAGTTGTCCTTTGTGAGGCAGGTGCCTTTCTGGTCTTCCTCGGTATTTCGTTCGCACTGGCCGTGCAGACGATCCGCAACCCGATGCGCGCCTGAACGCTGTTGGTTGCATTTCGGCCCTCTTTTTGGTACCCTTTTCGACACACGGACACTGAACGGCAGCCTTTCCTATGCAAGTCTATCTTGATCTCGTGGAACGCGTCCTCGCCAATGGCGTGCGCAAGACCAACCGCACCGGCGTGGACACGATCTCCAGTTTTGCGGAGCACTACACCGTGGACCTGTCCGCGGGCTATCCGCTCCTGACCACCAAGAAGGTGAACTTCCCATCGATGCTGTACGAGGTACTGTGGTATCTTTCGGGTGAAGACCATATCAGGAATTTGCGCCAGCACACGAAGATCTGGGACGCCTGGGCGGATGAGAACGGGAACCTGGACACGGCATACGGGCGGTACTGGCGGCGTTTCCCGAGTGCCCGCTGGAACCCGGACACGAAGGCGTATGAAGTGGAAGAGATCGATCAGATCGGCAAGGTGGTGGAGTTGATGAAGAACGATCCGCATTCCCGCCGCATGGTCGTCACAGCGTGGGAACCGGGCAACGCCTTTGGCAGCAAACTCCCCCCGTGCCACTACTCGTTCGTCTTCAATGTGTCGGGAGGGAAGGTGAACTGCCACCTGACCCAGCGTTCGGGCGACATCGCGCTCGGGATCCCCTTCAACCTGGCCGCGTATTCGCTGATCACGCATATCCTTGCCCGCGAAGCAGGGCTGAGGGTCGGTCTGTTCAGTCACACGATCGTTGATGCCCACGTGTACGTGAATCATGTGGACGGGCTGCGTGAGCAGTTGAAGCGCTCGCCCCGTGCGCTGCCGTCCATCGAGATCGCCGCGAAGCCGATGCATGAACTCACGTTCGAAGACTTCACGCTCTCCGGATACGACCCCCATCCCGGCATCAAATTCGCGGTGGCGGTGTGAAACTGGCTCTCATCGCAGCCGTTGGCCGGAACCGCGCCATCGGCAAGAACGGCATCATGCCGTGGCACATCTCCGAAGACCTCAAGCGGTTCAAGCGGATCACAAAAGGGCACACCGTGCTCATGGGGCGGAAGACATGGGACTCCCTTGGCAAACCTCTGGTCGACCGGCGGAATGTCGTGATCACGCGCAGGAACATCCCCGGAGTCGAGACCTATGCATCCGTTGACGCGGCCCTGGAAGCGTTGAAGGGTGAGGGTGTGGTATTCGTGATCGGCGGGGGCGAGGTGTACAGGCAGCTGCTGCCGAAAGCGGACCGGCTCTACCTGACGGTGGTGGACCAGGAACCGGATGCCGACACGTATTTTCCCGCCTATGCCCATCTGCTGGGCACCGTCTTCACTCTTGTGTCCCGTGAAGAGCATGAGGGGTACAGGTTTGAGGACTACGTGAGAGGGTGAAGAGGAGGAGCAACGAAGAGCGGAAGATGTGGGGGAAGAGAGGCACAAGGCTGAGCCGGAAAATGGCAAAGGGAAAAAAGGCAGGAGATCGATATCCCGCTCTGCCTTCTTTCCCTTTTGCTTTTGTCGCTGCCCTGAGAGACTATCTGCTCTTATCGGGGTACGGCGGCGGCGGCGGTATCACCACCGGATGTTTCTTCATCTCTTCCTTCACCACCGCGATCGCCCGGTCGAGCTGCTCATCCTGACCGGCATATTCTTTCGCCGGATCGTTGTCCACGATGATGTCCGGATCCACGCCGTGCCCTTCCATGATCCATTCCTTGCCCGCCACATCGTAGCGTGAGAATTCGGGCCTGTTCAGCGTTCCTCCATCGAGCAACGGAAGCGATCCGCGAATGCCCACCACACCGCCCCAGGACCGCTTGCCGATCACCGGTCCGAGTTTGTGGGTCTTGAACCGGTACGCGACGATGTCCCCGTCCGACGCGGAGAATTCATTCAGCAGAAGGACCTTCGGGCCGGGAATGATACCGCCCGGATCGAATGATGGGCTGCCGTTGCGTGCGATATCGATCATGGCGATCTCGCGGCGGAGCCGTTCGATGATCTGCGGCGAGACGTTGCCACCGCCGTTGCCACGCGCGTCCACGATGAGCGCCTCTTTGCCGACCTGCGGATAAAAATACTTCGCGAACTCATTGAGTCCGGGCACGCCCATGTCGGGGATGTGCACATAGCCCACCTTGCCATCCGTGGACGCCGACACCGTTTCGATATTCTTCTGGACCCAGTTGTAATAGTACAGCTGCTGTTCGCTGGCCGTAGGAACGACAACGGTGGTCCAGCTTCCTTCGGTGGACGGTTTGCTGTTGAGCGTAAGGGTGACCTGCTTGTCGGCCGTGTTGATGAGCGACTCGTAGATGTCCTTCATGTCGCGCGTGGACCGACCGTTCACCGCGATGATGAAGTCGCCTTCGTGCGCACGGACGCCGATCTCGGTGAGCGGGGATCGCAGCGCACGGTCCCAATTCTGGCCTTTCAGGATCCTGACGATCTTCGGGTACCCCGAGGCGCCGTCGCGTTCGAGCGTTGCACCAAGCAGACCGGTCGGGATGCGCTCGGGCTTCGGGTAGTCGCCCCCCCCGACGTACGCATGCCCGATGTTCAGCTCACCGATCATCTCGCCGATGATGTACGTCAGGTCCGTCCGGTGATTCACGTATGGCAGCAATTGCTCATAGGTCTTGCGGATCCCTGCCCAATCGACCCCGTGGAGGTTGGGCGCGAACAGGAAGTCGCGCATCTGGCGCCAGCTCTCGGCGAAGATCTGGTTCCATTCCGCCCGGCGGTCGAGCCGTACCTTCATGTCGCCGAGGTTGAGCCGCTCCTTCATATCGATCTTGGCAGACGGGAGGTCGATGATCGCATAGCCACCATCGGCACCGACGATCATCTTCTTGCCATCCGCCGAGATCTCGAATCCACCGACCGTGCCCAGTTCTGTTTCCTTCTCCTTCTCGAAATTGTACACGAGCAGGACCGGGCGTTCATCCCTGCGGCCGGCACGGACATAGAACAACTTGTCGCCGACGGACTGCAGGTTGCGGTAGTTGGCGGCCTTGACGGGCAGAACGGCGATGCGCGTGCCGATCCCGTCGGGGTCGACCTTCACCACCACGGCGGAGTCTTTCTTTTTCTTGTCGGCTTCCTCTTTCTTTGCCGGTTCCTTCTTCTCTTCCTTGATCTTCACTTCGTCGCTTTTCGGTGCGAAGGGCGATGGGGTGTCGGCGGCGAGGGTCACCAGATAGATCTGGGACATGTCGAGGTAGACGTGGTTGAATTCGGTCTGCCCGTACGTCGGGTTGAATGTGCGTGCCGAGACGAAGAAGAGGTATTTGCCATCGGCGCTGAAGACCGGCTCGCCGGAGCTGAACCAGCCGTCCGTCACTTCGTGCGTCGTCCCTTTCTCAACGGAATAGAGCTGGATGGTCGTCATCCGTTTCTCTTCGGGACGTGCGAATGCGATCCATTTGCTGTCGGGCGACCAGGAGTAGTCTGTGAATTCCCAGTCCTTCGATCGGGCGACGACCGTCACGGCTTTGGTATCGACGTCCACGAACTGGAGCCGCTGTTTCTTGTCGGCCCAGAGGATCTTCTTGCTGTCGGGTGACCATGCGATCTGGTACTTGTACGTATCGCCGCCTTTGGAGAGCTGGATGGCCGGGCCGCTGCCGTCCTGCGGCACGATATAGATCTCATCCTCACCTGTCGCATCGCTTACGTACGCGATCCACCTGCCGTCGGGCGACCATTTCGAGTTACGTTCGTGAACACCCGGTGTGGCGGTCAGGTTGCGGGTGGGACCGTGTTCCGCAGGCACCGTGAAGACATCACCGCGCGCACCGAAGAGTCCGCGGCTGCCGTCCGGTGCGATCTCGAAATTCGTGACCTCTTTGCTGACATCGCGGAGGCCGCCGCGGCCGCTGTCGAAGTCTTCTTTGATCGCGACCGGAACCTTCTTGACGGCTTCCGTCGCGAGGTCCAGCGTGTAGAGGGAGCCTCCGTTCTCGAAGACGATGGCGGTGTTCCCCAATGACGGGAACTTCACGTCGAATTCTGTGAACTGTGTCAGCTTCTTCGTCTCGCGTGTGGCGGTATCATACACATAGAGGTTCAGCCGTTTGCGTTCGTCGCGATCCGAAGCAAAATAGATCCTGGTCCCCGACCACATCGGGATGATGTCCTGGGCCGGATCATTGGTGACGTTCGTTGTGGTCTTTGTTGCAAAGTCGTGGATCCAGATATCGTCCGCCTGTCCACCGCGGTAGCGTTTCCATGTGCGGAACTCGCGGAACACCCGGTTGTAGGCCATGC
Organism: Ignavibacteriota bacterium; assembly: GCA_016707525.1. NCBI lineage: Bacteria > Pseudomonadati > Ignavibacteriota > Ignavibacteriota bacterium. The sequence goes on along the minus strand of JADJHP010000008.1, from coordinate 105,844 downwards.
TCTTGCCATCGGGGGAGAACGAACAGAACCCTCCGCGGGGAAGCGGGAGTTGTGTTGAGGGGCCGCCGGTGCGGCTGACGCTGAAGAGCTGGCCGATGAAGTCGTTGGGTTCGATCATGCGTGAACGGTAGACGACGGTATTGTTGTCGCGCCAGGCCATCACGATGTTGTTGGGGCCCATCCGGTCGGAGACGTCGTCGCGTCCGAGGGTGGCGGTCACGGTCAGACGCCGCGGGATCCCTCCCTCGGCCGGCATGAGATACACTTCGGTGTTGCCGTCATATTGTCCCGTGAAGGCGATCTCCTTCCCATCGGGGGAGAAACGGGCGAACATCTCGTACCCGATGTCCGATGTGAGGCGGCGTGCAACGCCGCCAGCCGCAGGCACGGTGAACAGGTCGCCGCCGTACGTGAAGACGATGCGGTCGTTGTGGATCGCCGGGAAGCGAAGCAAGCGGGTCTCATCCTGTGCGACCGTCAGAGAGACGCAGAGTGTGAGGACGCCGGAAAGGAGGAAGAGTATGCGGGACATACGGTGGTCCTTATACCGTGAGTACGACGGATAGTAAAATGCTGTGGTTCCCCCCGAAACCGGACACATCAAATGAGGCAACATATATGTACGGGCGGAAGGGGGGGAAAGTTGCGGAAACGGCAGCGCCGTGGAGCCCGGGGGGGCGTCCACGGCGCAGATCTATAATAGAAGAGCGATGTTACTTCTTCTTCGGGGCCTTTGCTGCTTTTGTGGGCCGTGCGGCCTGTGCTGCTTTGGTCGGGCTCAGGGCTGCACGAACGCTCTCATTCGCGATCGCGCCCTCCCGCGTGATGCATGCGCCAACGGTCACCTCATCCTCGAAGTTCGGCGTGGACGCCCCTTTCGGGAACAGGGTGGCGAAGAGATTCGTGACGTTCTTGGAGTACATCAAGCTGGCATCGGACGGGATGGTCGCGGGGAGGTTCACTGCTCCGACGATCGCGACACCCTGGTGATGGACGACTTCGCCGGCCTGTGTGAGTTCGCAGTTGCCGCCCTGCTCCGCGGCCAGGTCCACGATCACCGTGCCGGGGCGCATCGCGCCAAGCATCGCCTTTGTGATCAGGAGTGGTGCGCGCTTGCCGAAGACCTGGGCCGTACAGATCACCACATCCACTTTCGGGAGGCGTGCGGCGATCGCTTCCTGTTCCTTTTTGAGGAACTCGGCTGACATTTCCTTCGCGTAACCGCCCTTCGTCTCCGCATCCGCGGGCATCTCCATCTCCACGAATGTTGCGCCGAGGCTCTTCACCTGATCCTTCACGGCGGGGCGGGGGTCGAAGGCTTCCACTTTTGCGCCGAGACGTTTCGCCGTAGCGATCGCCTGAAGGCCCGCGACGCCGGCACCGAGGATGAGCACCGTTGCCGGCGGGATCGTGCCGGCGGCGGTCATAAGGAGCGGGAACATCTTCCCGAGGTGTTCGGTCGCAAGGAGGACCGCTTTGTACCCGGCGATCGTCGCCATCGAGCTGAGGGCATCCATGCTCTGGGCACGGGTGATGCGCGGAACGTATTCCATGGCGAAGGCGGTGATCTTCTTCTTCTCGAAGGCCTTGACCAGGTCCGGATTCGCCAGCGGGGCCATGTAACCGATGTATGTCGTGCCCTCGCGGAGGAGATCCGCCTCGCTCTTGCCCCGCGCGCCGGTTGTGGCCGGGGGTTGGACCTTGAAGATGATGTCCGCCTCTTTGTACACCGATGCAGCCGTCTTTACGACCCTGGCTCCGGCTTTTGCATACAGATCGTCCGCCAGCCCGGAAGCGGTTCCGGCGCCTGTTTCGAAGATGACCTCGTGCGTATCCCGAATAAGAGCAGGGAGGAGGGCCGGGATGAGAGCCACCCGTGTTTCACCTGGGCGGGTTTCCTTCAGGATACCGATTTTCATGCGCCTCGCTGCCTTTCCGGATATGAAACGGTGTGTTGGATCGCATGGAGAGAGTGGGGCATGGTACAAAAAAAACTGCTCTTCGGCAAGCAAAGGCAGGAACCAGGACGGCCCGGCGGCGGTTTGATAAGTGTGACGGTTTCGGTATATTGCTTATGCTTTGGAGAGCACGTATGGCAAAACAGGTACAACGGCCTCAAAAAACCTTCTGTACGGAATGCGGGACGGACCTCGACGATTTCTGGCTTTCCCCCGGGTCAGCCAACTACGAGGACATCCTGAAGCACCACCTTGAATGCCAGCGCGAAGGTCGGTTCAAAGGAACCATGTGTTCAAAATTGTTCATCGTTGACGGCGGTACTCCGGACACGACCAAAGCAACGCCCCCGGTATCGCCCCGGAAGCGCTCCGCCTTGAAGAAGTCCATCCTGAGCAAGATCGCCAAAGAGGAGAAAAAGAACGGCGGCCAGTGACCCTAGCGTGTCGTATGCCAATGGGTGACCTTCCACTCCCCGCCCTTTTCGCGGCTCCAGGCGATCGTATGCCAGCGCTGCCCTCCCTTTTTCGCATCCCCTGTCCCGAGAACAAGCAGTGCTGATGTCCCATCATCCGCGATCGTTGCCTTCATGAACGACCGCTGACGCTTCGTTTCCCCTGCAAAACACTTCCCCTTTTCCTTCCCGAACAACGCTTCATGCAGGCTCACGAACCGGGCACCATCCACGAGATAGGCTTCCGGATGGATCGTTGCCCGGGCCGACTGGTCGCCGGAGAAGATCATGTCCACCTTTTTCAAGAACTCCTCGGCCTGGTGGGATCCTTGGGGCGCGCCACGCTGTGACCGGTCCGTGCCTTCCTTATCGGCCAATTTGAACTTGAAGGGCAGCGTGATCCAGACGGCCACAGGTCTGCCGTCCTTCAGTGCTGGAGAGAAGACCCATTGGCGTGCTGCCGTGATGCTGGCCTGATCGAAGTACTCGTTCTCTGACTGCAGGATCTCCACCTGGGCTGGCCGCCCCGCAGTGTCCACCAGGATCTTGACCCACACCTTCCCTTCGCTTCCTTTTGCCAGTGCATCGTGCGGATAGACGGGCTCCACTCGTTTGATGACGGCGGGTTGTACATCGACAAGGACATTGTCCGGGACCTGCTGCTGTCCCGTTGTCTTTCCACCCGGCGCAACGACCTGGGCGACATCCTGGGCACCTTCCTGGGCGATCCCGACCGATGAGCAGGCGATGATGCTTGCTCCGATGAGGCCGATGATGATCTTCATGGTAGTTTCCTTCTATTGAACACGTGAAGAGGAATGATCCGGCACGCCTTCCACTTCCACTGCCGGCATGCTCATGATATACATGACCTGTTGTTCTCCGGCGGTCGCCGGTGTTGTTTTCAGCCACAGAACGGATGCAAGGATCGTTATGGAGGCGATCAGCAGCGCAAGAGCGAATGCCGGGGCCGGTATGGTGAAGCGCTGCGTCCAGACCGTTCGCAACCGCGATACCCGCGCAGCCGGCGCAGCATGAAGCCGGCGAATGCGGCGGTCCAGGCGCTCGGGCACCTCCGGTGCAGGTGCCGCGGCAAGGCGGGTCCGGATCAGGGACATCGCCGCGAAGGACCGTCTGCATGATGCGCATGCGCCAAGGTGCGCGAAGAGTTCTGCGCATGCAGTATCGCTCAGCGCGCCGTCGATGTAGGCACTCAATGCTTCTTCATAATGCTCACAGGTGTTCATCGTATCCGCTCCTTCTGCGATCCGGCCATCAGCCCTGCCAGTGCCTGCCGTGCTTTGAACAATCTTGACTTCACCGCACTCTCCGTGGACCCGGTGATCATGGCGATCTCTGCGTAGTGCATCTCTTCAAACTCCCGGAGCATGAGGACCTCCCGGTACTCCGGCCGGAGCGCCTCCAGCATCAGGTGAACAACGGTATCGCGTTCGGCCCGTTCGAGGATGTCATGTGGCGTTGATGGGTCCAGGACCTCCTCCGCCTCCGCCAGAGGCATCGGTGCTGCCCGGCGCGTCACCATGTAGATCTCGTTGCGGGCAACCCGGAACAGCCACGGCTTGAGCGATTCCGGCCTCAGGATACCGGTGTGCTGGCGGGCGAGCTTGACGAAGGTATCATGGACGGCATCTTCGGCGCGGGCAGTATCCCTGACCATACGCAGACAGAATCTGAAGAGGGGGACACGGTAGCGAACGTAGATCTCGCCCAGCGACCGCGTATCGCCCCGGAGGAGCCGCTCCAGAAGCTGTGCGTCTGTTGCCATATCCATGGGCATATCCGTGGCCTGAGATCCGTGCTTTCCTTTAAGATGCACAAGCATCCGGAAAGTTGCTGAGGGGGCAATAAAAAAACCGGGGCCGTGGGCCCCGGTTTCATGAACGATCCCGGCTGGTTGGAAGCTACTTGCGCTTCGACCCTTCGGGCAGGTACATCTTCTGTGTATAGTCCACCACCATCCGGTCCGTATTGAAGACCGGGACAAGGGAGGCCATGGCATGGCGGACGCGTTTCAGCCAATTGTGGGGAATGCCGTCCTTCCCGCGGTCGTAGAAGAGCGGGATGACCTGGTTCTCGAGCACGGCGCGCAGCGAAGCGGCATCGAGATCGTCCTGCAGTTGGTCCGAACTCGCTGTTGTATCCTCGCCGATCTTCCAGCCATTCTCTCCATCGTACGCTTCACGCCACCATCCGTCCATGGTGCTGAGGTTCAGGCCTCCATGCATCATGACCTTCATGCCGCTGGTACCGCAGGCTTCCATCGGCCGGCGCGGTGTGTTGAGCCAGACGTCGGCGCCTGATACGAGGTATTTCGCGACGTTGATGTCGTAGTCCTCGACGAACACCACACGGCCGAAGAGGTCCACGCGTTTCGTGATGTTGATGATCTCCTGGATGAAATGCTTGCCGGCATCATCCCGTGGATGTGCCTTTCCTGCGAAGATGATCTGGACCGGCTTCTCTTTATCCGTGAGCACCTTGATGGCCCAGCCGAGGTCCCTGAACAGGAGGGGCGCACGCTTGTATGTGGCGAAGCGGCGTGCGAACCCGATCGTGAACACATCCGGCGACAGGATGTTGTCGTACATTGCCACGTCATTCGTGTTGTGGCGCAGGTTCTGTTCCCGCAGGCGCCGGCGTGCGAATTCCACGAGCTCGCGGCGCAATGCCGTGCGCAGCCCCCACAGTTCTGCGTCGGAGAGCTTCTTGGATTCGAGGGTCTCCTTCCAGTATTTTCCGTCGCGGAACTTCTCGATCCACTTCGGGCCGAGCTGGGTGGACCAGAACTGCGATGCGGTCGGAGATGTCCAGCCGGTGATGTGGACGCCATTGGTGACCGCCCCGATCGGCACCTTACTGACCTGGATGTCGGGGTACAGGTCTTTCCACATCTCCTGGCTCACCCGGCCATGCAACTCGCTCACGCCGTTCGCCACGCGGCACATCTTGAGCGCGAGGACCGTCATCGTGAACCCTTCGCCGGGGCTTTCCTGGTGGACGCGGCCATAGGCCATCATATCGTCGATGGACATTCCCATGCTGGACGCGAACGGGCCGAGATGCGCTTCCATCAGTCCGCGGTCGAACTTGTCGTGGCCGGCCGGTACAGGAGTGTGGGTCGTGAACACGCAGTGCTTCTTGACGAACGCCTGTGCTTCCACGAGGGGCTTTTTCGCCTGCAGTTGCTCGCGCAAGAGTTCCAGCGTCAGGAATGCTGAGTGTCCCTCGTTCATGTGGAAGATCGAGGGGTTGATACCGAGTTTGCGCATCAGCCGCACACCGCCGATGCCGAGCAGGATCTCCTGCCCGATGCGGTTCACCTGATCGCCCCCGTAGACGTGGGCGGAGAGATCGCGGTAGAACTGGCTGTTCTGCGGCAGGTTGGTGTCGAGCAGAAAGAGTGTCACGCGTCCGACCCCAACTGCCCAGGCCTGGAAGTCAACATTTGTATTGCCGATCGGCACGCTGCAGATGATCCGGTTCCCCTTCTTGTCGTTCACCGGGCGGAGCGGCAGCCGGGCAGGATCGAAGGTCGGGTAGAATTCCTGCTGCCACCCCTCGTTGCTGGTCTGCTGGCGGAAGTATCCCTGACGGTAGAAGATGCTGATGCCGTAGAGGGGGAGGCCGAGGTCGCTGGCGGATTTCGCGTGGTCGCCGGCAAGGATGCCGAGGCCGCCGGAGTAAATGCGGAGGCTTTCATGCAAGCCGAACTCGGCGCTGAAATACGCAACGGGGGCATGCTTCAGGGCTGTTGCGTGTTTGTCGGCCCAGGTGCCCTTGGGTTTCATGTAATCACGGTAACTTTTGCAGACCGCTGCAACCCGGGTAAAGAAATCCGGATTCTGCAGTCGACCTTTGAGCTCCGGTCCGGAGATCCAGTTCATCACCTCCACGGCATTGTGGTTGGTGTCTTCCCAGAAGAAGGGGGAGAGCTCCTGAAATATCCGCTGTGCGGCTGGATTCCATGAATGCCACAGGTTGTAGGCGAGTTCATGAAGATCCTGGATCGCTTGATCGATCTGCTTCTCGGATACCTTTTTGAGTGCCACGGGCTGTCTGACTCCTCAGTTGTGAAGAAGGAAAAATATAGGGAATTGGCCCAAAAAATTCAATGATGACACCTGGGTGACAGTCAGCAATATTGACTGAAGCTGGAACATTGCACAATAATAGCCAGAGTCAGACGTAGAAAGATTCCCGATTTCTGGTTGAACTGGCCAAATTTCAATCATTTTGGCGATTCTCGCCGCGTGTTTCTTCCCGGGGCGTCGAATCTTGATGTAGTATTGCAAAGGGTATGCCGCATGATGGGATACACAGCGTGGGCTGTTGGCGAAGCAGTCTTGGAAGCGATTCCAAAAGGCACACCCGGGAGGCCGTCTCCTTTTCCGTTCCCCTGCCTCCCGGGTGTCCTGCTCACAGCTTCCCCCCGATCGGTGCTACCGCAGTCTGAAGTTGAAGGGTACGGTGATCCATACGGCAACGGGGCCGTTGTTCATGTACGCGGGAGTGAACAGGAAGCCGCGGGCTGCTTCGAGAGCAGCATCGTTCAAACAGTCGGCCGACGACCGCACGACCGCTGCCTCATGCACATGGCCATCCTTCCCGATGAGCATCTGCACAACGACACGTCCTTCGATCCCTGCCCTGACAGCAAGGGGCGGGTACGTCGGTGTGACGCGTGTGATGATCTCAGGGATCTTCTCCACCGCTTCGAACGGCACCGGTGTCTCGTCGCCCGGACCCGGCATTGTGATGATGCCTGTTCCTGCTCCTGAGCCCTCACCCGCTCCGTTGGCGATCGGGTCCACCTGCAACGCCATCTGCTCCTGGGTCGCAAGCTCTTTCTCCGGATCTGCCTTCTCATCCGGGACTGCAACAGGATTCGCGCGCTCGCTGTGAATACGCGGTGTCCCAGCCGTGGCAGGTGGAGGCGTCGTGATACCCGGGATCCGCGGGTCAAGACGGATCCGCGGATCGATCGTGAGAGGACGCATGGTGATATTCCTCACGTCGGTCCCGACATGGAACAGATCCAGGTGGAACGCACTGAGGATCATTGAGTGGATCGCGAGCGAGATGATGAACCCGGTGACCCAGAACCGCTGGGCCGATTCCTTCAGTTCGATCGCTCCGTACCGGATAGCCGTGGCAGCCATGATCGCCTCCTGAGTTGTGTGGGATTCTCACCCATGCAGAGTACAAAGGACGTGCCATGACAGAACGCAGATATCCCACGCTGTTCGCACAGCAGGGACCGTCACATCATGCAGAATTCCATCGGCAGGTTATCATAAAGCGGGGAAGAGGACGCAAGTGCAGGATCGTTGCGAAGATACGCGGCCGTGCAGAATGCACGGTGCACAACGGGAAACGTGCAGGATGCTCACTCCAGCAACGGTCCTGCCTGCGCTTCGTTTGGAACGCTCTCTGGTACCGGCACTACAGGATGCGGACAACACCCAGTGTGATGCGCACAGGCCGGGGTTCGTTGAGCCGCCAGGAAAGATCGGCACGCAGAATGTCGAAGATCCGATTGAACCCGAAGCCGATCTCCGAGAACCAGCCGGTCCTGAACGGATTCACGGTACGGCCGGTCGACCAAGTCCGTGCGGCGCCACCATGCATCAGGAACTCGATGTTATTCTCGTACAGGAACGGAATGCCCAGGGCAAGGAATGGCAACGCACGGAAGTTGTGCTCGGCGTGCACAGCGAGATAGCCGGTTCCGCCGTACTCTTTCACGTCCATGCTGCGCATGACCCCTGACGGTCCGTAGCCGCTGGACGAAGATTCGATGTTGAACAGGCGCTGGATGGGTACCTGTGTTCCGCGGAGATCGCCTGCGGAGACCATCAGCGTGAGGTCCGGACGGAAGAGAAGGCCCGGTGCGAACGTCGGGATCACCAGTGTGCCATGTGCTTCGTAGCGCGTGAAGTCGTACGAACTCGAGAGGAGTGCCGGGGTCGAATGTTCGACGGACAATTCCAGCGCGTTGGTTCTGATCATGTCAAGCGGCACGGGCGGGTTACCGATGCGTGCCCGGACCTGGAATCCCCGGAGGGTACCCTCCGGCACACGGGGGTTTTCCCGGTAGGAACGCGAGCGCGCGAACAGCGAAAACGATGTCCTGTTCCCCACGGCGCGATGGTCCTCATTGATGAGGGAAAGCTGCGCCGTCAGCCTTCGTCCGGAGGAAAACCGTACGAAGCCCTTCCATCCTTCGGCTTCGTGATAGTCATGGTAATCGTTCCGTGAGAGGAGGGACGTGACCGAGTTTGCGATCGTGCCATAGTCGTCGCCGCCAGGGCGGTGGTCCGTCGTCCGGTAGATCTCCGCGCCGAACCCGAGATGGTGTGCGGCGGAGGTAAATACCGTTACGCCCAGGCGATACTTCGTGCGTTTGTCCGAGAGCCCGTACGCGAATCCAGCGTCGATCCCGAGGAGTGGCAGGATGCGCTCGTTCTCGTACTTCACGCCGAGGTGGAATCCCTCCACACGGTTGAAGGAGAGATCCAGGAATGAGAGCACGGAAGCCGCGGTTCCGCCATCGCCGCCGATGGTGGCCGAGATACCGCCCGGCCGGAACTGAACGGCCAGTGTCCTGGTGCTGTCCAGCGATGCGTAGGCGATCTTTTCTTCGGGGGAGAGAGGGAGGACGTCGTTCGCTTTCCAGAACGTCGAATCGAGTCGGACAGCCGATGAATCCACGGTAAGGCGTGGGCGGCGGAAGATGCTGTCCGGCAGGGATGGATTGATGGCATAGTCGGACAGGATCGAGGACTGTTGGAAGCCGATGGCCGGGAAGGAGAAGCCGGCAACACTGATCTTCGCGTGTCCATCGATCCGGATATCCGCCGGCAACCAGAACTCTTCCTGTTCCAGGGAGAACTGCTGACGATAGCGGACCTTCAGCGACTTGACGAACGGGATCGCGAACACTTCATTGGGGACCACATCGACGCCCATCAGAGCATAGGAAACATCGGCGATGCGGATGGTGCCGTTGAACATCGGCGTGGTGCGGCTCCGGGGTGTCATCTGGATGACATAGATATCGTGCCCCCGGTTCTTCTCCGTGCGCAGGAGCTTGTACGCGTAGTAGTCGAGCGCATCGACGGAAGTGGGGCCGACAAAGGTATAGCCGAGGAAACGGACGTCATCCTCGTTGAAATTGACGATCTGGCCGACAGAGGCGAAGTTGAAGGAGCTTTTCACGTTCTCGGTTTGTCGCCGTTGTTTCACCACCTCGCGAAGCGTATCGCCCTGTTGCCAGTACACGGTGGTGAAGGACTCGGTGATACTGGCGATGCTGGTATCGCGGAGAAGGACCTGCCGTGTGAATCCGTTGGACTGGAACGAGGTGAGCCGGCTGATCCATGCCCTCTTTGCGGCGATAGCCCGCCGGATGATCTCCACCGCCGGATCCTCCGATGTGACGAGGACCTCGGGGAGGACGATATCGGAGGGATCGAGCAGAACGTCGTGGCGGATGTCGCCGTGGATAGAGACCAGGGATGTATCGGGGCGGTACCCGAGCATGCGGACGACCACCCGATAGTTGCCCGGTTCGAGCTGCAGTGCATAGCCGCCGGCGCTGCCGGTGATGGTGCCGCGCGATGAATTCAGGATACGGACATGAGCAGCGGGAAGGGGTTCACCCGTTGTGCGGTCGGCGATCCGCCCGTGCAACGCATGACGTTCTTCGCCCGTGGCAGACACGGTGATACAGAGAAGGAGCAGGGATATCTGCCACGTCACGGGCGTACCGTTATCGCTTTCCGTTCAGTGGTGTGCCCGGGGGATTCGACGTGCGTGCCGGGCCGGATGCCTGGTCCCACATGCGCCGCTCGATGGCAGTGCGTGTTGCATCGCGTTCTGCCTTCAGCCGGGCAAGGCGGTCCTCGTCGCTCATCCGTTGAGGTGTTCTGGCGACAGCAGCGATGCCATCCGTGCGGTATTTCTCCCATGCAGGGAGGACCGATTGTTCGCACGAGATCACGCGTGGGTCGAGAGGGTCGATGAGATACGCCTCCATGAGGGAGTCGAAGGCGAGAGCACTCTGTCCGTTCGTGAGGTACTGCTGTGCAGCGGTGGTGAGTTTCGCGATGAGCGAACCTTGATCGCCATAGAGCGGCGAGCCGGCCCGTGCGGTCGGCGGCGGTGCGAAATTCGATCCGATGGTCACGCCCAGCGGATTCTTGTTCAGTGATCCGTCTCTGCTCTTCATTCCTGTTCTCCCTACGGATGTGCTCTTCACCAAGATACAACCATGGGCATGGGAAGTCAAGGGCAGACATCACCCTTCTTGGACATCAAGGAAGAGTTGAGTACCTTGATACCATGACACCTCCCATAGTCATTATCGGCGCCGGCGGCGCCGGCATTATAGCTGCATGGAAAGCATCTGCATGTGGCGCATCTGTGATCATACTCGAGCGGAATGGCCGCGCGGGGACCAAGATCCTCATTTCCGGCGGCGGAAAATGCAATATCACGCATGCAGGCACGCGGGATGATGTTCTTCGTGCATTCATTCCTGCCGAAGCACGCTTCCTGAAGCCGGCGATGCACCGCTTCACGAATGATGATATTGTCAAACTGCTGAACGATAAGGGGATTAGCACAGAGACCAGAGAAAATGGTCGAGTGTTCCCCATGTATGGTATGGCAAAAGACGTCATGCGTGTTCTCAATGGATTGCTTGACCACGAGCGCATTCGCGTGCGGCACCATACGCGCGTCAACGGCATCCAGGCCGTGGATGGCGCAGTTACCGGTGTCCTCTGCGACGATGGCGTGATCCCGGCCAGCCAGGTCATCCTTGCAACGGGGGGATCGTCCTACCCGAAGACCGGCACGACAGGCGACGGATATCGATGGGCCGCATCCCTGGGTCACACGGTCGTGCCCCTGCGGGCTGCATTGGCGCCGATACAGGTGCAGCCGGCTCTTCCCCGGGCCTGGCAGGGGATCTCGTTCCGTGACTGCCGTCTTTCCGCGGTGCAGAACGGAAAGCGTCTCGCCGCATGGGACGGCGACGTCCTCTTCACCCACGAAGGGTTGTCGGGGCCGTGCGCGCTGGAGATCAGCAGGGCAGCCGCGGCAGCGCAGGAGAAGGCACCCGTCTCGATCGTGGCAGACCTCTTTCCCGGCCTTGAGTTCGAACACCTGGACCATGAATTGGGCCGCGTCGTGCAGGAGCACAGGCAGCGTGCCATTGGTACGGTCCTGGATGCATGGCTTCCGAACCGCCTTGTGGATGCATTCCTGGGGGGATCGATGTAGACCCTCAGACGCGTGGCCACGTGCTCACACGGGATGCGCGAAGGGCGATCGTACGAAGGTTGAAGGAGTGGCCGCTGGGCCGGGTAGCACATGTGCCGATCGAGCGGGGAGAGGTCACGGCGGGCGGGATCGCATTGAACGAAGTGGATCCCCGCACGATGCGGTCACGGATCGTGAAAGGACTGTATCCCTGTGGCGAGGTGCTCGACATCGCCGGGCCGATCGGGGGATACAACCTGCAGGCGGCGTTCTCGACCGGCTACGTTGCCGGAGAGACCGCCGCCCTTGATCACAACGAATTCTGATATCAGATATCTGATATCTGAATTGCTTTTACCTCAGGAGAAGCATCCTGCCTGTGCTCGTATAGTTGCTGCCGCCCCGGGCACGGAGGACATAGTAGTACACACCGCTCGACAATCCCGCCGCATCGAATTGCACGTTGTACGACCCCGCCGGATGAACCCCCTGGGCAAGCCGCGTGACCTCACGGCCGAGCACGTCATAGACCGAGAGGCTGATCTCGGACTGTGCGGCGAGGTCGAAGCGGATCGTCGTTGAAGGATTGAACGGGTTCGGGTAATTCGCAAAGAGCCTCGAGTGTTGCGGCACGCCTGTCCCTTCTTCGACCCCCGTCGGGAATGAACCGGTGAGGATGAAGTCCACGTTGTCGACCGCGTAGGTGGAGTATGGAACGGTGACGGGCGACTGTACCAGATTGAACCGGAATCTGTCCACGAACAGCGTCAGTGTTCCGGCGGACAACGCATCGATGGCATAGTGTCCGGCCGGATCGCTCAGGCCGTATCCCGCAAGGCGTCCGTCACCCATGCGCGCGGTGATCCGCACACCGGCCAGCGGCGCCTGACTGGCATTCACAACGCGCCCGCTGATACGTGTGAGGCCATCGCCCTGCAATTGTGCCAGCGTGATGCGCAGGGAGACAGGCGCACCGTTCACCACGACCGTATCGGCGTCCACCCATGACACGACACCGGTGGTGTTGGCCTTGTAGTACGCCGAACCATAGTCGCTGTACGGGACCGCAAGCACCGTGTACGTGTCGGCCGGTACGAAGTTATACATGAATCCACCGACGGAATCCGAGTACACGAACACCGGCGCGACTTCGTTGCCGGATTTCGGACGGGGGAAGAGGATGATGCGTGCGGGGATCTGGCTCCCGCTTTCATCCGTGATCGTCCCCTGGATGGTGCCGGCGCTGTTCCCGCGAGGGGCAAGACTGAAATTGATCCCGGTGGTGTCGTCCTGCACGTACAGGATCGTTGCCTGCGTGGGGTCGGTCGTATTGCTGAAGATCTCAGGAATGTAGCCGTCCTTCGCGGCCAGCGCCATGTAGGGCCGTCCGCTGAGGACCTGCGCGAAATACTTTCCCTGGAGGTTGGTGTTTCCCATCCACACCACGCCCCGGGCGTAGCCGATACCGGGGATGTTCCGTGCTTCATCGCCTATGCCGGGTGTTGCGCCGGTGATCGCACCGGCCGCGTTCATCTCCTGGATCGGACGCACCAGTGCAACCGCGGCGCCCGCGAGCGGGGTCCCGCTGGCATCGGTCACGATGCCACTGACATAGGAAAAGGACTGTCCACCGAGAGCGGCAAGGGTAAAATTCGCCCGGATGGTGTCGCCCGCGACGAGTTGTACGGGATTCGCATTCTCCGGCAGGATGGCATCGTCATACCATTCAGGCTGATGCTGGGGGCCCGCGATGGATATCGATGCCTCTTCAGCCCGGATCAGGTAGGTGCCGGTGTCGAGCGGCGCGGCATACTGACCCGTGGCATCGGTCCCCGTCTCCAACAGCCTGTTCGTTGCCAGAAGGACCTTGAAGAAACGGATGCGCACTTTGGGGATGGGCAGGCCGGTGTTCTGATCCACCACCTTGCCGGTGATCACACCGCGTGCGACGGTCGGCAGTGCGTATGCGCGGACGGCCGCCACGTTGCTTCTTCCGCTTTCCCTGAGGGTGCTATCGACGAAGACGGTAGAGGTGACGTAGTACTGGTACTGCGTTCCCGGGGTGACCGCCCGGTCTTCGAACTTGTTCCCCTGGGTCACGCCGATCCATTGGAACGACAGCGTGTCGCCGATGGAGCGGTACACCCGGAAGAATGTGGAAGAAGTGGTCGAGGACGCGTTCCAGAAAAGCAGGATGCGGCTCGGGATCTCTGCGGGGGACTGTGCCACAAGGTTCGCAGGCGTGACCGGACTCTGCGCAAGGGTCAGGGCACTTGCCGCGGTTGCCAGCAGGAGGATGGCGAAGAGTCTTCTCATGGCACGATCTCCACAGAGTCGGTATACTTCTCGTGTGCAACAGGATCAACCCGCCAGAAGGCCGGGAACGCGCGAGGATGTATCAAGGTACGGAAAACAGTGACGCAAAGGGTGGTGGTCCACCCTTTGCGCCTCTCCCGCACTGCATCCTCTCCTCTTCCTGCATCTCTCTCGTAACGTCCGTGTTCGTTCCTTGCCGGGCGGACGAGCGGCGTCACCTCACCAACAGCATTTTCTGCACCGAACGATACGTCGACCGTCCATCGGCCGCATGCACGGTCAACTGGTAGAAATACACCCCGCTCGCAACGCTCACGCCGGTGCGGTCGGTGGCATTCCAGACAATGGATGCCCGGCCGGAGGCCATGGTGCCGTTCACCAGTGTCGCGATCTCCTGCCCGAGCATAGTGAAGACGGACAGTTTCACGTGTCCGGCCTGCGGCATATCGAACGAGATCGTTGTGCTGGGGTTGAACGGGTTCGGATAGTTCTGATGCAGGGCGAACGCCGATGGCATCGATGTGGATCCGCTCACGTCCGTCGGGGTCTCGGTCTGCATCGTGAAGTCCACATTGTTCACTTCGAAAGAACTCACCGGCAGACTCACGCTCTTGTCTGCGCCGGTGTAACCGGCCGCATCCACCGTCAACGTTGTCACACCGGACGGAACTCCCTCGATGGTGTAGGAACCAAGGTTGTCCGTGAGTGTGCTGCCGACCACGACGCCGGCCATGGTCGCAAGGATGCGTGCGCCGGGAAGGGGTTTGCCGCCCGCGAAGATATGGCCACGGACACGGACCAGCCCGATGGAATTCACCTGGACGACGCCGATGTCGATCCCCGACACGTCACCGCTCACCGTTACGGTATCGGCCTTTGCCATATGCATCACGCCATACGCGCCTGCTTTGTAGAAGGCCGGTGCGAATTTCCCGAGTGGCACGGCCAGGACGAAATACTTTCCGGCACGCACGTTCCCGATCGTGTATGCCCCCATCGAGTCCGTATGGCCAACGCGGTGCAGGGGGAGTACCGGCAGGAACCGGTGGGCGGGGAAGAGGACGATGATCGATGGAACACCGGTGCCCGCGGAATCGCGGACCACGCCGCTGATGCTGTTGTGAATGACGGGATTCGGCGTCAGCGAGAAATCGATGCCGGTGACATTGCCCGTGACCTTGATGATGTCTGCAAGGAGCGGGGTTGGTTGATCGTTGTAGTACTCGTTGATGTATCCCCACTTCGCAGCCATGACGATATACGCCCGGCCGGCGATCACCTGCGCCGCATACCGCCCCAGAGAATCCGTGAGGCCTTTCCACATGACACCGCGGCAGTACCCGATGCCTTCCACATCCATGGATTCGTTGTCGTTGAGTCCTGCACCGAGTGTGAGCGAGGATGCGCTCGTGAGATCCTGCAGGGTACGCATGATCACCACGGTTGCACGGCGCAGGGGAGCGCCCATGGTATCGGTGACCGTTCCTTCAATGCTCGCGAAGGTTGGCGGGACGGGTTTGGCGAGCTGGAAGTTCGCTTCGACCGTTGCACCATCCGCGACCACGACCGGTGTGGCCATGGAGGCATCGGTGACATTGTCGTACCACTCCATGATGTAGTCGATCACGGACATGCGGAGCGACTCGGTCTTCAGAAGATACGTTCCGGTATCGACCTTCATCGCATACACGCCGAGCGAGTCCGTCATGGCCACTGGCATCAGTTTCGTGATGCTGTTCCCTTTGCGAAAGGAGCGGACCATCATACCCGCGAGCGGCTTCCCTGTCGTCTCGTCGGTGATCTTGCCGGTAATGATGCCCTTCGGCACCGTCGGGATCAGGACCCGGCTGAGTCCGAAGTTCGCTTCCGTTGAAGCATTGGCGGTCACCTGCACCGGATTCGCGGTGGAGAAATCCTTCTTGTTGTCGTACCATTCACCGGCGTACGGCGGGGGTGAGGGCGGCATCCACGGTGCAGGTTCCACGCGGAGTTTGTATGATCCAGTATCCAGTTTCACGATGTAGGTCCCGAGGCTGTCTGTCACCGCGAAGGGCAGGGCGATCGTTGCCTGGATCGTCGGACGGAGCGGCGTGATGAGGATGCGTGCGCCGGGGATCGGTGCGCCGGTGGAGTCGTCCGTGACCTTTCCCGCGATAGCGCCCACCGGGCGGTCGATCGTGCCACCGATCTTGATCATAGCAATGTTGCTCGGTGCGCTCTGCAGCGGGTTCGTGCTGTTGCTCATCCCGAGCGACGTCACGTAGTAATAGTAGACATGTCCGGTGCGGACGGCATGGTCCACATAGATGGTGGCATTGACCATTGCCAGTTTCTGGAAATGTGTCGAGTCATCGACGGACCGATAGATCAGGAAGCCCCACGTGCCGGAAGGCACGCCCCATGCGAGTTTGACAGCCGGAGCCGCATCGGGGGTCAACGATGCAGTGAGATTCGTCGGGACCGGCGGCGTGGCGACCTGGCCGAAGCCGGACGCGAGCATCGCGAGCACCAGCACTGCAGTATAGAGTATGCGAGACGTCATCTTTCCCTCCTCATGATAGCCTGTCTGAACGAACGTCCGCGGGCCCTCGCCCGTCAGCGTGGGAATAATATAGGGGCGGGGTGAGGGAACGACAATACCACAAATATGGTATTTGTTAAGAATGAGCCAAGAATGACATGTGAGAGGTGAATGCGGGTTGAGGTATGCAACGAAAAGCGGGAACATGTCTGCGAAGCGATGGTGTGCGAAACGGAGGCCTGATCGAGGACAGAACGATTGGCGGGGTAATGGTCCCCGCGGTGTAGCGGGAGATGGGTGACAATGCCGCGGCTCCGGGGTTGCCGGAGCCGGGCTTGCGATGTGCTATTTCAGGGCTGTTTTGACCTTTGCAGGGGCGTCCTTACCGCAATGGGTCATTTCACGAGAGTCATGCGCACCATTTTCTGGAAACCGTCGGCGTTCATCCGGCACACGTAGATGCCCGATGAGAGCATGCGTCCATCGATGCTGATGGAGTGTTGCCCGGCATCTCTCATGTCGTCCGCGAGAACAGCCACAGCCCTGCCGAGCAGGTCGTACAGCATGATGCGGACGTGAGACCGTTCGGGCACGGCGAACCGCAGGGTGGTCGTCGGATTGAACGGATTCGGAAAGTTCTGTTCGAGTGCATAGGCAACAGGCGGCGGCTGAGCGATCACATCTGTCACGCTGCCTACCGTCACCGCATCACTGAACCACTCCGCGCCATTGAGGTCCACCTGACGCAGCCGGTACTCCCACTGCCCATCACCGGGCAGCGCCTCGCTGAAGGAGTACGTGTGCTCTTCCAGTGTTGTGCCGTTCCCCTGGATGAATGCGCCGGGGATATCGGTGAATGTACCATTGCCCGCGGCACGGCGCTGGACATGGAATCCGTAGTTATTGATCTCGCTGACGGTCCTCCAGGCAAGGGTAATGCCGGCGTCGGAGGAGGTTGCCGTGAAGGAAGAAAGCTGCACCGGAAGGACATCGGCCTCGCCGCCGGTGAAGTCGCCGAGAGAATTCAGGCCGGAGATGGTCATGGTGTTCGTTGCCGGGTTGGTGGCGTTCCCCGGCACCCAGGCAGATCCGGTGTACTGCGCGCAAACGATCCCGGACTCCACGCCATTGACATCGGCATTGGTATAGGTGAACGACAGGTCATAGGTGGGCGATGTGATCCCTCCTGCCGAGAGGGTCCATACACGCGTCAGAAAGTTCGATGGACTCGAGTTCGAAGCGTGTTTGGCGCCGGCCATGGTGACGTCCAGATGCGGTGCCGTATAGGCGGATGCTGTGACGGTCACGGAGACAGGACTGTACGCACCGGGAGTGCCGACCGGGAGCGTCACCGTCCCCGCCCCGGTGAAATACCGTACGAATTTCCCCGAGCCATCAAGAGCGACGTAACTCGAACCACTGAGGGATGCTCCTGTTCCGAGCGTGAGCGTGTTCCCGCCGGAGGTCCCAACCTGGACCGGGCTGGTGAGGACGAGAGCGCTGCTCACCGTGACGGCCTTCTCCATCTGAAGGGTACCGCCGGTGTTGGCTGATGTCAGCCCGTTCACGGTCGACGGGATACCGTCCCCGGAGTACGACATGCTGGAAGGATGGTTGTAGACGTAATACCCTTCACCCGAGTACGACCGGGTCGTTGTCTGGATGCTGCCGGATGCCGTGGGGGCAGCAGAGATGCCATTGTCGTTTCCCGTTGAAAGAATGGCATTAGGGCTCATATAGAAGGCTGCACCGGAGAGCACATACTGACCGCAGTTGAAGGTTGAACCTCCCTCGACGTACAGGGCGGCGACATCGATGTTCGAGTTCTGGGTCAGGGTCACGATGGAGCCAGGCCACACATAATAGTCCACGTCATTCGCTGTGGTGTGGCCGCTGTTGACGCCGAAGTTCTGGGACGTGGATCCCGTGAAGCGGATATACGACGACGACGCTGACCCGGTCTCGGTCAACGTTCCACCCAGGAGAGACACGGCGCCTTCAATGTTGAGATTGGTTGCAGCGCTGCTGGAGGCGAGATCGATGGTTCCCCCGGACTGAACAAAGCCGCCGTTCATCGACCACGACTTGCTTCCGGTGGTGTTGTTGAAGACCAATGAGCCGCTGCCGGTGGATGTCACGGTGAGCGTTCCCGTCAGATTGTCGAATTGGGACGGCGCGTTGATGGCATTTTGTTGTGACGGACAGTTCCATGTGATATTCAGGAATGTCTGTGCCCCGACACTCATGTTCCCCGTTGCCGTCGTGTACCCGATCACTTCACACGTCGAGCTGCCATACCAGGCAGCCGCCGGGATGTATCCAATGGTGGAGGTGTAGTTGTGCTGGTAGCGTCCTGATGCGTAGTACCACGCTGCCCCGTTGATGGTCCCCGAATTTCTTACTGTTCCGAACACCTTGAACCCACCCCCGCCACCGTTGAACTGCAGGGTTCCGACGACATCGAGCATGCCCGTGACATACAGATCGTCACCCGTGCCATCCGCTATGGTGAAGGTGACGCCCGATTCGACGGTCACTGTTCCACCCTCATTGATCACCAGTTGGTCGATGGTCGCATCGAACTGCACCGAGACGCTATGCCCGGTGAGTATCGTCACCGTCGCATCGGAAGTGGTTGGCGGGTTCTCCGCATCGATCCATGTGGTGCCGTTGTAGCGCTCCCAGATGGATGGTGAACTCCATTCGCCGGATCCTTTGGTGCGGTGGTCGTTGGTGGCTGCGCTGAGTTCTGACTGCGCGGTGAGCGCAAGCAAGCAAAGCATGAGCAGAAGCGTACGCATGGTCCTGATCCTCCATAGTGACAGAGCTATCCGTACAAGTGTGGACAATGTGTATGCCACGCGGTAGGATCAGAATTCGCGCAAACCGGGGTATACACATCCGCTCCCGGAGAGGAAGTGGTCACTATTGACCAGATTCCCGGTATTGCTCAGGAGGGGATCATTCGAAGAGTCGGTACTTCAGTGCTTTTGAGACCGCAGCAGATTTGGAGTGGACCTGCAATTTCTCGTAGACCTTCTTGATATGCGATTGGACGGTGAGAGGGCTGATAAACAGCTTCTCCGCGATCTTCTTATAGCTCAGCCCTTCCACAAGCCATTGCAGGATCTCCATCTCGCGTGGGGTGAGGTTGAGTGCATCGGTGGGCTTTGCTTCCTTGCCCCGCATCATCGCCAGCATCCGACGGGCAATGGACGCGCTCATGGGCGCACCCACGCGGATCTCGCGGATGGCGCGGATGAGCTCGTCGGCCTCGGCATTCTTCAACACGTAGCCCGATGCGCCGGCGAGGATCGACTGGAAGATCTTCTCGTCATCATCGAACACGGTATGCATGAGGATGTCCACGTCGGGAAAGCGCGCCTTCACGGCCTTCACCCCATCGATGCCCGACATGCCGGGAAGTCCGATGTCCATAAGGATGACATCTGGTACCTCGTCTGCCAGGCGTTCAAGCAGAGCTTCGCAGGAGCCGTATGAGCCGGCACAACGGAGTCCGTCGGTCTCGTTGATCAGATCGACGATGGTCTCGCGGATGCGCGTGCGGTCCTCGACGACGATGACGGTGGTTTCGCTCTTTGCGGTCATGGTATGCCTACATGCAAGGTCACGGTGGTGCCCAGCCCCGGCGTGGAGGTGATCGACAATGCGCCGCCGATCGAGCGGGCCCGTGTCTGCATATTGTGCAGGCCGTTGCCCCTGCCGCCTTTTCCGGGATCGAAACCGGTCCCATTGTCCACGATGCTCATGGTCAGCATGCGCCCTTCGCGCCGGAGGGCCAGGGAGACGCGGGATGCCTGCGCATGGCGGAGGACGTTATTGATCGCTTCTTTATAGATGAGGAACAGGCGCCGGCGCGATGCCAGGGGAAGCCGGAGGGATGCGAGAGACGCGGGGATATCGATGTCGTAGTTGATCCCTTTGGCCTCCAGCATCTTCGTGGCGTGCATCCGGATACGCAGCAGCAGGAATTCGAAGGAGTCGTTCCGCGGATCGATGGACCAGACGATATCGTTCATGGCATCGATCAGCGAGCGCGATGTCGTTCCGATCTCTCCCAGGAGGGAGGAGAGTTTGGCGCGTTCCTCATCGGTCAACGGGGCGCCTTCGTGGTGCTGCCGGAGCGAGCGGAGTCCCACATCGCTGTACAGCGCGATCTCGGTGAGTGTTGAGCCGATGTCATCATGGAGATCGGAAGCGATGGAGGTCCGGATGCGTTCGATCTCCAGGAGCTTGTTGACGCGGTAGCGGTACATGAAGAAGAGCAGTCCGCCCAGGGTCACGACCGCGAGAATGCGGAACCACCAGGTCTTCCAGTACGGGGGAACGATGGTGATGGTCAGGGACGTGCCAGCGGTGTTCCAGACGCCATCGTTGTTGGAGCCGCGGACGCGGAGGATATACGTGTCGGGCTCGAGGTTCGTGTAGCTGACGTAGCGGCGCGTGCCGGCATCGATCCAATCGCCATCGAGCCCTTCGAGCATGTACGCGTAGCGGTTCTTGGCGGGAGAGGTGTAATTGAGTGCGACGAACTCGAACGAGAGGAAATTCCGGTCGTGGTTCAGTTCCACGGTACGTGTCACGGCCAGGGCCGCCGGCAGCGATGCTTCCTTGTCGAACACCCTGAAGGTGGTGAGGTAAACGGGTGGGACGAAATGGTTGTCGGTGATGCTGTCCGGAAAGAATGCATTGAACCCGTTGATCCCACCCAGGAAGAACTCCCCGTGCCGTGTCTGGTGGTACGCACCCTGATTGAATTCATTGCCCTGCAGCCCGTCGGTCATATCGAACGCGCGGACGGCACCGGTGGCAGGGGTGTATCGTGCCAGTCCTTTGTTCGTCGGGAGCCACAGGTTCCCCCGCGCGTCGGGCATGATCCCGTAGATGACATCGTTCGGCAAGCCCTGTTGTTCCGTCACCGATCGCCAGGTGTCGGTCTGCCTGTCGAATCGATTCAACCCGCCCCCGTAGGTACCGACCCACAGGATGCCCGAGGGATCTTCATAGAGCGAAAGAACGGTGCTATTGTTGATCCCGTTCGTTCGGGACGGTTCGAACATATACTGTGTGATCTCGCCTGTCCGTGGGTCGAGTCTCGCCACGCCGCCGCCGTACATGCCGACCCAGAGCGCGCCCGCGCGGTCTTCCAGAAGGGCGAGGATGGATCCCGCCGGCAGGGCGTGTGGATCCTTCTCGTCGGGTGCAAAGTGGGTGATGTGGCCGGTCGCCGGTTCGAGGCGGTCCAATCCTGAACCGTTCGTCCCCACCCAGAGTGCGCCGCGCCGGTCCTCAAGGATCACCGTCACTTCATCCTGCGCTATCGAGTTCGGGTTGCGAGGATCATGCCTGAACGCAGAGAATTTTCCGGAGCGGGCATCGAACCGATTGAGCCCACCGCCTTCCGTGCCGCAGTAGAGGACCCCGGCGCGGGTTTCGCAGAGCGAAATGACGTAATTGCTGCTGATGGACCCCGGCTTGCCGGGTGCATGGACGAAGTGTGTGAACGTCCCTGACCGCCTGTCGAACCTGTTCAGTCCATCGCCGTACGTTCCGATCCAGAGCGATCCATCCTGGCCTTCGAGCAGCGCCCAGACGTCCTTGCCCGAGAGGTCATCGGGGTCGTTCGCGTTGTCGCGGTAATGTTCGAAGCGGTTCTTCATCCGGTCGAACCTGTTGACCCCGCCTGCGGCGGTGCCGATCCAGAGTGCGCCGGCATTGTCTTCGAACAGGGAGCTGATGATGCCGTTGTTCAGGGCAAGCGGGGACGAGGGGTCGGGCACGAAGTGCCGCGCGGTACCACTCACGGGATCGAGCAGATCGAGTCCGGCGTCGTTGGTGCCCACCCAGATCGCTCCGGTCCGGTCCTCATGGAGTGACAGGACCAGGTTGCTTGCAAGGGAGTGCGGGTCGTTTGCAGCATGTGCGAAATGTGTGAACACACCGGTGCGCGGGTCGAGGCGGTCGAGTCCGTGTCCCCAGGTGCCGATCCAGATGGTTCCCCGCCGGTCGACCATCAGTGTGCGGATATTGTTGCCTGCAGGTGAGGACCGTGTCGAGGAGGAGCGTTTGAACCGGATGAACGACCCATGTCCTTGTGCGGAGTCCGCCCCTGCCGCCGGTGGCACGAAGCGGCAGAGGCCGCCCCAGGTTGCGATCCAGAGGGTACCGGAACTGTCCTCGGCGACCGCCCAGACGGAGTTGTCGGCGAGCGACGAGGAGTCGGCGGGGTCGAACTGATACCGGTGAACATGTCCGCTTGCCGGGTCGAGGCGATTCAGTCCGCTGGTGAGGGTGCCGGCCCAGATGGTGCCGCGGGAATCCTGGAAGACCGCCGTGACATTGTCTTCGCTGATGGTGCCGGGGTCGCCCGGGGAGTGCCTGTAGTGGCGGAAGGTCCCGGTGCGGATGTAATACCGGCTGAGGCCCCCGCGCATCGTTCCGATCCAGAGGTCGCCGTCACGGTCGCGGCAGAGGGACCATATCCCGTTATCGGAGACCGACTGCGGATCGCGCGCATTGTGCTTGAAGACCGTGATGCCATAGCCATCGTACCGGTTCAGGCCATCCTGGGTGCCGAACCAGAGGAACCCGAGGCCATCCTGTGCGATGGCGTTGACCGTGGATTGCGAGAGGCCGTTCTCGAGAGAGATGTGGTCGAACTTCACCATCCCCGTCTGAGCGAGTGATGAAGTGCCGCAGAGACAGGACACGACGGCCAGGGCGATATGGAGAACCAGGCGGCGCACGGAAGAAGGTAGGAAATAGGAAGGCAAAAGGAAAAGGGAAAAAGGAGGGGACCAGGATCGGCGATCGTCGCATGCATGTGAAAGGGGCAACCAGGTGGTCGTGTCGCATCACCTTGTTGCCCCTTGCGTTGTTCTCATCCGCAGGCAGCTAGCGCACCAGGACCATTGCCCTCACCGTCATGTTCTCTCCGGTGCGCAGACGATACAGGTAGACACCGGACGCCAGGCCGGCGGCGTCGAAGACCACCGTATGCCTGCCGGGAGACCGCATCTCGTTCACCGGAGTGGCGACCGTACGCCCGAGCGGATCGCACACCTCGAGCCGTACCATCCCACGGGTGGGCAAATCGAACACTATGGTCGTTGAAGGGTTGAACGGATTGGGATAGTTTTGCATCAACGCAAATGCGCGCGGTTGCGCGGCCTCTTCCATGCCGGTCGTGGCCTCGCACCGCACTTCACCCGTGGTGTGCTCTGCCCCGTTCAGATCGATCTGCCGCAGGCGGTAGGAGCATTCACCCGGGAACGGGTTACGGTCGATGAAACTGTACTCCTGTGCTTCGATGGTTGTGCCGTGACC
Source organism: Ignavibacteriota bacterium (assembly GCA_016707525.1). Classification (NCBI taxonomy): domain Bacteria; kingdom Pseudomonadati; phylum Ignavibacteriota; species Ignavibacteriota bacterium. The sequence continues at coordinate 81,962 of JADJHP010000008.1, read as the reverse complement.
GGGCAGGAAGCCATCCGCAAGATCCACAAAGCCGGCAGCGGCGTTCTCCTTGCGTTGGACATGGAATCCATAGTTGTTCACTTCGCTCAGGGTGCGCCAACCCACATGGGCCACCCCCTTCAGAGCGCCACGCGCGCAGTGCCGCCAATTGCACGGGGAGCGAACCCGACTCGCCACCCGTCCGCACCGAACCCGGTCTGATCCTGGATGGTCATGGTGTTCGTACCGGTCGTTGTCTGCCCGCCCAGGAGCCATTCGGATCCGGTGTACCGGCCACAGTAGATATTCGCTTCGGTCCCTTCAACATCGTCGCTGGCATACGTGAATGCCCCGTCATACGAAAGGCCGGAGAATCCATTCCCGCTCAATGACCAATAGCGTGTGAGATAGCTGCTCGCGCTGGTGTTGAATGGATGGGCGGAGGCATGCACGTTCACATCGATGGATGCGGACGAGAATCCGGAAGCGGTGATATTCAGTGTGAAGGGAGAAGCCCCGTTCTCCGAGCCGACAGGGAAGAGGTAGGTCCCGTTGGCCGAGATCATCCGGGTGAATGTGCCGCTATTGTCGGCACCCAGATACGCCGAGCCTGCCACCGTTGCGTCCTGGCGCAAGACAAGATCGTAGGAACCGAGGTGGACGGGGCTGGTCAAGGTCAGGGAGTTATCGACGGTCACGCTCTTTTCGAGGTGCAACGCTCCGCCGGTGTTCGCGGACGTGAGCCTATAGACGACCGATGGCAGGCCGTCGCCGCTGTAGCTGTCTCCTGAAGTATATTCATAGATGTAACACGTCATATCCTGCAACCCGCGCGATGTCGTCTGGATGTTGCCTTCTGCGGCGCTCGCCGCGATGCCGTGTTCGTCGCCGATACCAAGGGTACTCCAGACGGTACTCATAGAGAACGAAGCCCCACGAACGATCGCCGTGCCGCAATGCAGCGTGCCCGCCACCTCCAGTTCGCCGTCATCGATGTCGCAGTCCTGCGTCAGGGAGGCTTCGGCCCCGCCATAGACAACGATGCCGACATTGTTCGAGAATGTGTACGCATCCGCTACGGTGAGATCCACCAGCGCGTGAGCGTCGTTCTGAACGAGGATGATCTTGGATCGTTCCGTCGCCGGACCTGTTTCGGTCAGGGTTCCTCCGGAGAGCGCGACATTGCCTTCCACCCAGAACACCGTACTCTCGCTCCCGGTACTCAGGTTGAGGGTTCCGCCGGACTGCACGAAGTTGCCGGTGACCCAGTACGAGTGATGGTTCGATGTTGTGTTCGTGACGATGCTGCCCGAACCTGTCGATGCGATCGTGAATGTCCCAAGGATCGTCCCGAAGTCCGTTGGGAAGGGGATCGCGCCGGTCTGGCTGGGGCAGTTCCACGTCAGGTTCTGAAGTTCCGGGTTCTTCAGCAGGGAGAGCTCTTCCGTATTGCTCGTATATCCCGAGATCAGTAATGTCGATCCGGCCTCCCATGAGCACCCGGGGACCGTTCCGGCGGTGGTCGCAATCTCGTGCTCGTAGGTCCCTCCGGTGCGGATCCAGGTGCTGTTATCTGCTGTGGTCACGCTTCCGGAATTCCGCAGGGTCCCGTAGACCAGCAGGGCTCCACCTTGCACGAGAGTTCCCGTATTCGACAGCGTCCCGTTCAGCGTGCAGATCGTCGTTCCCAGCGTCAGGGTGTTGCTGTTGTTGACCGTCCCCCCCGCGTCGATCGTCAGGTCGTCCACCGTGAGGGCAGAGGTCACCGAGAGCGTAGACCCGCTCCGGACGGTGATGTTGTGCGTATTCGCATCGGTGGGGTAGGTCCCTGCGTTGACCCAGGACGAGCCGTTGTACCGCTCCCATGATGCGGCATTCTTCCACGATCCTGTGAGAGGCGTTTTTGAACGATAGTCGTCCAGGCTCTGTCCGTTTGCCGATGAGGTGTAAACGAACGTTATTGCCAGGCAAAGCGCCGGCAAGGATATCGATCGCACACTCTGTTTCATATCGGGCTCCAGGTTTGTGCTGTCAGGTACCAACCTACGGACAAGACCTGTGCCACGTGAGAAACGGAGCAACGTGTGAAACTGTTCAGATTCAGAGGTTAACGGCGAGGAAGGGATGATGGCTGGAGTAGATGTGGGCAGATGGTTGCTGGTGAACAGAGGAGATCCGAAGGGGGCAGAGGGAGAACGCGTGGGACGGAGGACCATCCGGATGCGGCCCTGTTCCCTCTGCCCAGGTAATGCCTCTCAGGTCAACGTCTCCTTGATCCACTCAAGCCGTTCCAGAGGGATGAATCCGTAGTTGTAGAAATTGAACGACGTGATGCCGCGTTCGCGGGCGAGGTTCATGCGGTCGATGAATTCGGTCTTCCCTCCGCTTTCAGGCATACCGACCTGCATACCCACAGTGATCGAACGTTCTGCCAGCGCTCCCTGCAGCCGGGCAAGGACCGGGCGGAGTGCTGCCGCATCCTTCACGTAGCCGGGCATCAGGACACCACCGGTGATCGCGGCGATCGCGCGGACGTCCACGCCGACCATCATACGCCACTCGGGATCGTAGTTGACGATCGGGCGGAGAAGGGCATCGTCCGCGTACGCCGAGAGTTCTTCGATGAGCGTGGTGATGACGAGGCATCGCCAATCGAGGAATTTCTGGAGCACGTCGGCCGGTAGGGAGAGGAGCATGGGGTACCGCTCTTCGACCTTCTCCGGATGCTGGAAATACTCTTCCAGGGTGGCGCGCGTGAATCTCTGCACTGCATCGATGTCGATCTTCGCTTTCCTTGCGGCCTGTGTGCATGCATCGCAGAAGCAGAGGCCGAGAAGGAACCGCGGAATGGAGCCGAGGGCGATCCCCTCCCGTTCGTGATGCTCGCCGTGTGCGTACCCCTGGAACTGTAGAGCCTCCAGTTCGATCGTGGTGACGCCATGGGAAGCGATATCCTTGACCATCGCCCGGAGGTAGGCACGGACATCCTCATTCGATGGACAGAGGTTATGATAGAGCGGATCGCCGAAGGCGGTACGGCACACCGTGTCGGGATACGCGCGGCCGAGCGGGGTGTTGTGGCAGCAGACCACCCAGCTCCGTGTCTCCAGCCCGACCTTGTCCGCGTGTGCCTTCACAGCTTTCAGGTCGTGACCTGCCTTCACGAGGGAATTCACCCGGGGCGAGATGCGCTTGTATCGCTTCGGGTCGGGGCGGAAATAGACGGTGCCATCTTCGAGGAAGACGACCTTGCGCTTCGGGTTGTGCGGCGCGAGGAACTTGCCCGCGTGGTATGCCGTGGCGAGGCTCACCGCCGACAGATGGTTCTCCTTCAGGCGGGCCATCACGGTGTCGTATCCTTCATCGACGATATCCCAGAGGTAGATCCACATGGATCCTTTGAGACGGGATTCGTCAGCAAGAAGGGAAGCGAGAATGGTGTCGGAGGCGCCAACCGCAAGGGGGATCCCGGCGAGGGTCCGGAGGACAGATCGTCGTGTTGTCATGGCTGCACTTACTCTTCGTCGATGACCCAGGTATCCAGCAGGTTCTCCGGAAGTCCCGCGATGAAGCGCGAGGGCTTGGAGAGGACCAGACCGGAATCACGGTCATAGATGTTGATGGGATAGGTGATGAACAGATGTTCTTTTGCACGTGTACACGCAACATACATCAGGCGGCGCTCTTCTTCCATCGATTCTTCGGACAGCGCCGCACGTGTGGAAGGAAAGCGTCCGTCGAGCGCGTAGATGACGAAGACCGAATTCCACTCCAGCCCTTTTGCGCTGTGGATCGTGGAGAGGATCAGCTTTTCTTCGTCGGCTTCGGTCGGCGCGATATCGGTGACGCTCTCATTCGCAGGTTCGAGGGTCAGGTCGCTGAGGAACGGCCCGAGTGCCCGGTATCGTTCAGCGATCTGCTGGAACATTTCGAGGTCCTTCTTCCGCTTGTTCCAGTCGTCGTACCGCTTTGCAAAGATCGGCTCGTAATACGGAAGGAGCTGCTGGATCTTGTCGGCCGGTGCAAGGTGTTGCGGTGCGATATCCTTGAGCTTCGCGAACAGGTCGCGGACCTTGTCCGGATAGCTGCTGAACTGTGACCAGAAAGCCGGGAGCGTCGTGCCTGTCGCGTCCTGTTCTGCCGGAGCGCGGCGCGCCACGATATCGTCGATCACCTTCTCTGCCGTGCGCGGCCCGACGCCGTCCACGAGCAGCAGGATCCGGTTCCACGCAACGGCGTCGCGCGGGTTCTCGATGACGCGCAGATACGCAACCAGGTCCTTGATATGTGCGGTCTCGATGAACTTGAACCCTCCGAACTTGACGAACGGGATATCAGCTTTGTTCAGTTCGATCTCCAGGTCGAAGGACAGATAGCTGGAGCGGAACAGGATGGCGATATCCTGGAGGGGGATGCCCTGTTCGCGGAGATCCAGGATCTTCTGGATGACAAACCGGGATTGCAGGTTCTCGGTCTGCGCGACGACAATGCTCGGGAGTTCGCCGCCGGGCTTCTGCGTGAAGAGGTGTTTGGCGTATTTATGCCGGGTCGTCACGCCGGCCCTCCGTGCGTGGGCCGTGTCCTGAACGCCGCGAGCGCATCGCGGACCGCGGCGATGTATTCCGGGGTCGTGCCGCAGCACCCGCCGATGATGCGTGCACCATGGCCGGCCCAGGATGCCGCCAGCGCGCCATAGTCGGCCGGGGACACCTCGGTCACGAACTCCCCATCCACCTCGCCACCTTCCCGTCCGACGTTGCCGTAGACCGCCAGGTGATCAAGGCCATCCTTCCGGTGCGTGGCCATAGCGACCCGGAGATCATCGACAAGCCGTGTGAGGGAGCGTGCCGGGGCGCAGTTGATGCTGAGTGCGGAGACGGGAAGCGCGGAGGTTGCCTGCACCGCATCGGCAAGGGACTCGCCGCTGTACAGACGTCCGTCGCCGCGGCAGAGGAAACTGATGATGACCTCCTTGCCTGTAGCGAGTGCCGCCTCGCCGGCGATACGCGCTTCGCGGATCGTCCCGAAGGTCTCCAGCATGAGCAGATCGACCCCGGCAGACGCAAGGCGGTCGGCGTGCAGTGTGTGTTCCGCGCGGAGTTCGGCATCAGAGGGGACGAGGTCGGGCCGGTAGCAGTCCTCGAGAGGGGACATGGATCCAGCGACGAGGATCGTGCGTTCCGGAGAGAACGTGCGGGCGTGGTGTGCGATCGCGACCGACTGCCGGGTCAGTTCGGCGGAGCGGTCCGGCAGTCCCGCCCGCCGGAATGTCCTCGGGGTTGTGCGCCAGCTGTTCGCCGCGATGATATCGGCGCCGGCATCAAGATGGCCGCGGTGGATCTGCAGCAGCACGTCGGGAGCGTCGAGGAGCACACGTGCTGACCAGAGCGGAAGGCTGGTGTCCACACCCAGGCGCTCCAACTCCGTGCCGATCGCACCGTCCAGGATGAGTACACCGCGCTGTGCGAGCAGCGATGCAAGAGGCCGTCCGCTCATTCGCGCGCCCTCCGGAGGATCTCGTTGGTCAGGTCGAGGATCGGCTGGGTACTGCGGTAGTTCTCTTCGAGTTTGATGATCGTGCACCCGGGGTACTGTTCGGGGAATTCGAGGATGTTGCGTACGGTGGCGCCGCGGAATGCGTATATGGACTGAGCATCATCGCCCACCACCAGCACGTTGCCGTATTTGTGTCCGAGGAGCCAGACGATCTCCGCCTGCACACGGTTGGTGTCCTGGTATTCATCCACCATGATATATTTGTAGCGGTCGGAGAGCGTTTCGCGGACCCGCTCGTGGTCGCGGAGCAGCGTGCGCAGGTGGACGAGCAGATCGTCGTAGTCCATGAGATCATGGCCGGCCTTGTACGCCGTGTATGCCTTCATCAGCGACTCGATCTCCGGCAGGAGTTCCTCGAAATGCGGATAGTCCTCCTTGAGCACATCGCGGAGCGGCACGCCGGTGTTCACCACGCGCGAGAAGATATCGAAGAGCGTCTGCTTGCGGGGAAAGCGGCGCTCGCGCGAGTCGAGTTTCAGCCGTGTGCGGAGCAGGTTCACGACATCCTCGGCATCGGATTGGTCCAGGATGCTGAAGGATGACTGGAAGCCGATGAGTGAAGCGTACTGGCGGAGGACGAGATTTGCGAAGGAGTGGAAGGTACCGCCGGCAACGCGCTCGCAGCGTGCATCGAGGAGCATGGTGGCCCGGCGGAGCATTTCCTGCGCAGCACGGCGGGTGAAGGTGAGGAGGAGGATGCTTTCGGGTTTCACCCCCAGTTCGACAAGATAGGCCACACGGAACGTGATCGTGCGGGTCTTTCCGGTGCCGGCGCCCGCGACGATGAGGTGCGGGCCGTTCACGGAGGTTGCGGCGGCATACTGGGCCGGATTCAGTTCCTTTTGGTAATCGATAAGGAACTTCCGGTCCGTTGCGGCCGGTGCAACCTCGGTGGGGCTCTTCCGGAGGACGTACGTCTTCACTGCGGTGTCCCCGGCTTCTCGAAGAGCACCTCGGCGCCATTCCGTTCCACCAGCTCGCGGATCCGGTCCTCCGCGCTTGTGCGCACATCGTTCAGGATGCCGGAGGCCTCCGCCTTGCTTCGTGCGAGCGATTGCAGCGTCGTCACTGCCTGCGACCGGTCCTCTTCGGTAAGGCGGTTCCACCATCCACTTTCATCCGCGACCACAGCGAATGAGTCCATCTGTACGGATAGAAGCCGGGGTCGGGGAGACTGGCGGTGACCCTCATCGGGTCGCGTGTGATGGTAATGGCGAACGGTTCCTTCAGGTTGTAGCCTGCTTTCGCAGTGAATGTGCCGCGGACGTGTATGAACTTCGTGCTGCCAAGCCAGGAATGCGACCACTGGTGGTCGATCATCATCTGTCGCGAGACGGTGGCGATCTCGAGGATCGGCGATGCCTGTTCGATGATGATCGTCTGGTTGACGGTCACCTGTGGCGTGACCTGGAAGATCGAGCGGATGCCGTCGGCGGTGGCGCGGGCGAGTTCCGCCGGTGCCTGGACGAAGAGCCGGTAGGCAACGAGGCTTGCGCCGATCAACAGGACCGCGGCGATGATACCGAGGATCGCTACGGCCTGGATGCTGCGGGGCTGTCCGTTCGCCGGGGTCATCGCGTGCCCCCGAGTGAACGCAGTCCGGCAACGGTCAGCAGGATCGTGCCAACGGCGGTGCCCATGACCGGTGTGGGGATGGCGGCAAGGGCGCCGAGGACGAATGCGACGCCGAGTGCATGCATCACCGGGCTCTTCGCGAGAAAGCGCTGGATGAGAAATGTGGGGACGCCGACCGCGAGGAAACAGAGCGGGATCGTGAGGATCCAGGCGAATGCCGCCATGTCCGGGATGGACCAGAGGGCATCCACGGCGATCAGCAGGAGAGCCGAGACGGGATGGACCAGCTGGCGCGCAGGGGGATGGGGTGTCCCGCTCTGCTCAGAGTTTTTCGTAGGGGTACTGGGCAAGGATGTCAAGAATGGCCTCGATGGTCTTGGGTGAATTGCCTTCTACCCGGTTATTGACGTACGCGTACAGCTTCTTGTCCTCTTTCATACAACGCACAACGGTGTCCGCAAGTGCCTGCCGGATGGCAGGGATGGGTTCCTGGATCCGGTCGTAGGGCTGGAATGTATCCACCGCATCCTGATACGTGCGTCCCGGTTTCAGCAGGGCACGAACGGCCGAGAACGGCGCGGGGAGGCTGCCCGGCGCCGCGAGCTGTTCGTCCAGCGGTGGCATCCGGCTCCAGCTGTTCAGGACGTGCGCCACCCCGTGTGCCTGCAGCAGGTGAAGATAGTCCGGCGTCAGGAAATCGGCGTTGCGGACCTCCACCGCGAATCTGTACGACGACGGCAGCCGGGCAAGGAACGGATCCAGCAGCGACAGGAACACCGGCAGCGAGATGCCCGTCGACGGATGGAAGGTCGAGAACTCGAAGATGATCACGCCGACCTTGCCTTTGAGTTCTTCGAGGGGGCGGAGGAACGCCTCCTCGAAGAGCGCGAAGTTCAGGAAGTCGGGATTGACCGTGCCGGCGTTCGAGCCATGTCGCGGCAGATCCGGGTAGCGTTTGATCGTGATGCGATCCGTCACCTTGAACGAGACCGTGAACTCTTCCGGCGTGCTCTCGTGGAACGCGCGCATCTGCAGCGGCTTCGGGAAATCATAGAGCGCGAAATCGGCGCACACCGTCGGGAAGATCGAAGCGTATTCCGCAAGGCATTCCTGTTCGAAGTCGCGTTTGGAGGGATAGCTCCGTGTGTACACCATCCCCTTCCATCCCGGGTACTTCCATGAGGATGTGCCGAAGAAAATGCCGCGGGCCGCCCATTGCCGGAGCCTGCCCGCATTCGTCGCGGCGTACGGCCCGGGCCCCGCGATCGGGGCCGTCTCCTCTGCGAACAGCGGGAGCGTCTCTCCGGTCCTGTGCTTGCGCGTCTTTCCCACGACCTCTCCTCCTGCTGTCAGACCAGACGGATGCCGACGATGATCGTTGCGGCGGACCAGACGATCCAGAGGGTGAACACGATCACCGCCACCTTGGGGAGGTCGCGCTGGAAGAGTCGCGCGAGTCCGAGGCTCATGAGCGTCAGGTCCCAGATCCGGAACGGGTTGGCGAGCGTGAGGGCCAGAAAGGTGCCGCTTTCCGGATCGAGGGACGGCGCAACGAGTGCGAGGCTTGGCGTTGCCGTCACGGACCCGGTCGTATTCATCACCACCGCCGTGACGACCGCTTCGATCGTGTTCACAAAGAACGTGATGCCGACCAGTTCGACCACTTTTGCATACGGTGCTTCGCTGCCCATGCTCAGCCGGCCAAGCAGCCAGTAGATCAGTGAGAGTCCGAACAGGAGGAGCGGTGCTGCGACGGACATCAGGAATGCCAGGAAGATCTCGAACAGCGTGTTGCCGGGCGTGGCGAAGGTGCGGGCCTGATCGGCCTCTTCCTGCGACATCTGGCTTGTGGTGACCGCGGTGTTGATCTCGTCGGCGATCTTCGTCTGCATCTGGCCCACCAGGGTGGGGTTCGTGAGCATGATCTGCCGGAGTACGAGCGTCACCACCACGAAGGTCGTGATGGGGATCCGCCAGTTGATCTCGAGGTAGGGCGAGTCGCAGATATCCGCAAAGAACCGTGCGGGTGCAATGAAGAACGCAACCAATCTTTCGCGGGTAGACATCTGTTCCTGTGGTTCGTACGCCGGTGTGCGATCGTGTGCCGTAGGTGCAACGGACCCTCGCATCAAGATAGGAAATGCGGGTTCCAGAAGCAATTTGCGATACGACATTTTTGTTACTTTGCTCTTGACAGCATGACAAATATGTCGTATCGTTCTGCGGGGTTCTGCTGTCCGGCAGTCCCGCAGAGAAGAGGCCCAGGAGAACGGTGACCATGTCTTTGAGCATTGTAGAACAATTCCGTGCGGCACCGCCGGGGACGTTGTATGGCGTGCACGGCGATAGCAGTGTCTTCCGGCTTGCGCTGATCGCGGCCGGTTACACGTTGTTGCAGGGCGTTCCGGTGACGCTGGTGGATGGCAGCAACCGGTTCGATCTGTACGGGCTTGCAGAGTTCGCGCGGCGGACGGCAGGGGGGCGGTGTACGCCGGACGAGTTGCTCCGCAATATCTTCATTTCCCGGGCGTTCACCTGCTATCAGATGGAAGCGGTCATCGCCGAGCGGTTGCGGGGGTTCGTGCGCGACCGCAAGTCGCCGGTGGTGCTCATCTTCGGGTTGCTGGACACGTTCTATGACGAGCAGGCACCGCTGCGCGATGTGCGCCTCGGTGTGCAGCGGATGATGCAGGCATTGCAGGGGTTGAAGCGGGATGGGGTCTCGGTGCTGGTGGCGTCCACCGATGTGGGGCCCGTGCCTCCTGCCCGCCGCGGCCTTCTGCCGGGGGTGATGGGGGGGATGGATAAGGTGTTCGATATGGGAAAGCAAGGAAGAGGGCAGAAGGAAGAAGGAAAGAGTCTTCCTGCCGCACAGAGTGCGGTGAAAGCAGCAGGGCACAGCGACAAGGACAAGACGCAACTCAGCTGGACAGGACCGCCGCCCCCCCTTCCTTCTTCCTTTCTTTGAAGGTTCTATGGGTCGTACCGTACCGACATTCACGATGGTCCTGCAGCAGGAGATGGACAGTTGGTCCAAGTTCCGGCGCGGGTTGCGCAAAGAGGACCAGGAAGCGCTGGACGATCTCTTCCGCACTGCGCGTCTGCAACTGGCCGGCAGTGCCTATGCCGCCCGCCCCATCCCGTTCGAAAGCATCGTGATGGCGATGCTGGTGGCGCAGCAGCGCAGGATCGCGGAGCTTGAAAAGGCACGTATGAAAGAAGAGAGAAGAGAGGCATGAGGTGTTATGCTCACTGCCTGGCTCTTCGACCTCTATCCGTCCGCCGACGGCATCACGCTCTGGTTCGTGGATGCCGAGGGGCGCAAGCACCGTGCCTATGCACGGTTCACCCCCTCATTGTATCTGCATCTTGATGTCGGGCACGCCGGCCGCATCGCGGGCCTCCTGCGCGCCTTTCCGGCCACGGTCCGGCCCGCCACGAAACGCGAGATCTACAGCAACACCGACTGGCATGTGCTCGAGGTGACGGTCGGTGGTACCGCGCACTTCAAGAATGTGGTCCGGCTGCTGGAACAGCATCTCCCGCACTACGTCTTCTTCAATTCCGATATCCCCATTGCCCAGTTGTTCCTGTATGACACCGGCCTCTTTCCGCTGGCCTTCGGCATGTACGAGTTCGATACCGACGGGCGTCTCCTCTCGTGGCAGTTGCAGGACACCAATGATGCGATGGAATACACGTTCCCGCCGCTGACGATCCTCACGCTCAAGAACCGTCCGGACGTCGTTTCGCCGAAGTTCCGGAAGAACCTGCAGCTCGAGCTCAGCTATGATGGCTCGACGTATGCCCTCGAGAGCAGCGACCCGCAGGACGTGCTTTTCTCGCTGGAGCGTCATCTGCGGCGGTGCGACCCGGATGTGATCCTGACCGAGTACGGCGATGCGGTCCTGCTGCCGATGCTCACGCGCCTTGCCGCCGAGCATCAGGCGCCGCTCTCGCTCAACCGGGATGCCGGCAGCGGGTACATCACCTCGCATGCCTCCAGCTACTTCGCCTACGGCAAGATCGTGCACAAGGACGGTGCCTTTGAACTTGCCGGGCGGTGGCATCTGGACATCGAGAACTCGTTCATGATGGGGGAGGCGAGCCTGGACGGTGTGACGGAGATCGCGCGCCTCACCCAGCTTCCCGTGCAGCACCAGTCGCGTGCCACCATCGGCACCGCGCTCTCCAGCATGCAGCTCTCCTGGGCCTACCGCCACGGCTATCTTATCCCCGCGCACAAACGCGAGCCGGAGGATTTCAAATCGGCGGATATCCTGCTCCTTGCCGACCGTGGCGGACTGATCTTCCAGCCGGAGATGGGGTACCATGAAGAAGTTGCGGAGATGGATTTCGTCTCGATGTACCCCACGATCATGGTCACGCACAATGTGTCGCCCGAGACCGTCAACTGCCGCTGCTGCAAGAACAGCGCGGTGCCGGAGCTGGGCTACACCATCTGCGAGAAGCGTGAGGGGATCGTTGCGGCCACGCTGCGCACCGTGGTGCGCAAACGGGGCATCTATAAGAAAGAGAAGAAGCGGCTGAAGGCGTTGAAGGACCCGCGGTGGACGCTTTACGATCACCGGCAGACCGCGCTCAAGTGGATGCTGGTCACCTGTTTCGGCTATCTCGGGTATAAGAACGCGCGGTTCGGGCGGATCGAAGCGCATGAATCGGTGAATGCCTTCTCACGCGACGCCATCCTGCAGGCAAAGGAGATCGCCGAGGGGCACGGGTTCCATTTCATCCACGCCATCGTGGACTGCATGTGGCTGAAGCGTCCCGGTGCGACGGAGGCGGATTACGAGGCTCTCGCAGTGGAAGTGAGCGAGAAGGTCGGCATCGACATTTCGCTGGAGGGGATCTACAACTGGATCCTGTATCCGCCCTCCAAGATGGACCCGCGCATCCCGACGGCGAACCGGTATGTGGGATGGTACACGAACAACGAGATCAAGATCCGCGGGATCGAGATCAGGCGTCGCGACACGCCGGTCTTCATCAAGCGGGTGCAGGGCGAGTTGCTGAAGATCCTCGGAGAGGGGAAGACCGTGGCGGACCTGCACGGGCTGTTGCCGGCGGTGCTGGCGAAGGCGAAGGAGTCACTGGACCTGCTGCGGTCGGGCAAGGCCGATCCGCTCGATCTTGTCGTCCGCCGGCACCTGTCGCAGGAGGCCGATGAGTATACGAACCGGAGTGCGAACGCCATCGTGGCGCAGGCGCTCGCCGAGGCTGGTGTACACCTTGCGCCGGGCGAGTCAGTGGAGTACATCATCATCGATGCCACGGGCAAGCGGCATCCGGAGAAGGCGAAGGCCGTGGCGTTGTACTCGCTCGATGATGGATACGACATCGCGAAATACACGGAGATGACGCTGAAGGCCGTGGAGACGCTGCTCTTCCCGTTCGGCTACGATGCGGAGACGCTCAAGAACATGTGGTATCCCGTGCCGCCGAAGCTCAAACGGCCGGTCGTACGGCGGCACGTGCGCGAACAGGGCGAGCTGTTTAATTCAGATAGCTGATATCGGATATCTGAATTCTGAACTTACTGCGGAACAGCGAACAGACTGTCCCATGCCGCGAGGCGGCTGTAGTAATCGGGAGGGATCTGTTCCGGTGCGGTGAAGCCGGACAGGTAGGGATACGACGACAGGCCGAGTTCGTCGATGAACGGAAAATCCGCGAAGTCCGTTGCGACTTCTCCCATGGTACCGTCCTGTGCCAGCGGAGGAGGAGTGTTGCTGGTGCAGGGTCCCTTCGGCGGCCCGCACGTTCTTATATGTTGTTCCCCAGAGCCGAAGGCAGGCGCGGCGATGCGAGCAGGTCTTCGAAGACCGCCCAGCGCCGTTGCGGGTCGTTCACGGTACCGCCGTGCGATTCGATGTATGTGCGCACGAGGTCCTGGCCCAGATTGTAGTTGATGACGTAACTCCGGTACGCATCGAAGAATTTCGTCCGTTGCCATGCGCGGTCGGCCGACATCATGGCATAGGTCTCGAGCCAGTGTGCCGCTGCTTCGCGCGTCATGGTGCCGTTCAGATAACCGCGTGCTGCTTCATTGCCTGCGTACGCCAGGCGCTGCACGAAACCGTTCACGAACGCGTACATCTCCGCCTTTGCGGGGTCGAGTCCGGCGAGGGGGAAGAGGATCTCCCGCTCGAAGGCCAGGCGTTCCTTCCCGGGGAAAGCCATCTCGATGCCGAAGTTCGCCGTCCCTTCCGCGATGAGCGATTGCGGGCTGTAGAGCGGATAAACGGAGTATTCCCACCATCCACGCTTGCGCACCAGCTCGTGTTCGAGCAGGCTGTTGTACACGTGATGCCCGGGATATCCTTCATGACAGGCGAGGTCGATGGCGCGGTCGATCGTGATGGGGAAATCCACGTTCATCTGGATCACGCTGGTGTTCGCGCCACGGTACCAGTTGTAGCCGCTCCACGACTTTCCGGTGACATACTCCACCGTGAAGCTTTCGTTCTCCGGCAGGCGGATGTGTCCGGCTGATCGTTTCCGTCCTTCCGCGATCGCCGCAAGGAACACGGCATCGAGCCGTTCGCGCGGGATGATGAAGTCGGCAAGGAACGTGTGGTACCGCTCCTGGATCGTTCCCGTCCCCGGCATCGACCTGTCGATGTCCTGGAGGAGCGCATCGAAGTGGTCGGGTCCATGGGTGGGAGCGACAGCATCGTACAATGCCATGGATTCTTCGTCGAACGACGGCACCCAGCCTTCGAGCATACGGCACCGTGCGATCAGCGATTCCGTCTGGCGGACAAGGAAGATGTGACGCCGGACCACGGCCGGGTCCGTGCCGGATGGAGCGAGATCCTGTAGTGTCGCAAGGAGCGATTCGCCCTCTGCGCGGACAGCCGGAACGGGAAGCGCAGCGGCATCGACGGCTGCCTTCCATTCTGCCGGGCCGTAGTAGGCGTCGACATAGTCAGGGTCGTGACGGCCGAGTGCAAGAACGGCGTGGACGTATCGTTCGGCTGCGGCATCGAGCTGCCGGAGGGGGGCATTGGGTGTCATTCTTGAGGCCTCATGATCCTGAAATATCATGAGGGGTGGACACAAATGCAATGGTGAATCACGCCGGTCGGATCAGTCGTAGGGGCGGTGCATGCACTGGTCCGGATACGCCGGGCATTGCTCCTGGGACCCCCGGGCAGGTGCCCGCTCCGTTTCTCCAAATTCTTCGATAAGCGGTATGGGGAACGATTCCACTGTGGTGTCCACGGAGTGGAGAAACGTCGCGAACACCTGCCCATGGGTCCCTCCACCATTCGATTGTCGCTGCGGGGATCACCGGACGTCGTACCGGTGGAAGCCCACAACGGCGAGGGCCAGGGATGCGAGGGCGAACAGGAACAGCAGCAGGCCATCCCACCCGGCATCAGCCATGAGTCGATCGGCAGGAGCCGGCATGCTCTGGTATCGCGGGAGGTCGCTGATATCCAGCGTCCCGCGCTCGCGCGGCGCACTGAACGAAAACCCCTTTTCTGAATCCACCGTGATCCTGAAGCCGCCCGTGCCGCCCGATTCCTGCTGCTTCCGGTCCACGTGAGCAGTGAAGATCTTGCGGTACTCCTCCATGGACGCTTCGGTCGTGCTCTTCAGACCGACGGATGTGCGTGCTATCTCCATGGCAGCAAGTTGATAGACCGCGGCGGGGGAGGATCGTGCGAGCGTCAGCGCAACACGCTCCTGCGCGGCGCGTTTGTTGCGCACTTCCTCCTGAAGGCGCAGGCCGTAGGCATCGATCTCCGCCTGGACCTTCTTCCGTCCTGCATCCTCCTCCTGCATCCACTGCCACATGTGTTCGTCGCGGTATGCATCGCGCTGTTCTTTGGAGAAGCCCTGCATCGCCACTTCCCGTTCCTTCCAGCGGTCGCCCATCCCGGCCATCTGTTTCTCCCATGCCGCCTTCTCAAAGCCATCCTTTTGCGCATCCACCTCCGCGACGGTCGGGACCCCGATCATCTGTTCGGCGGCGAGGACGCCGATCCTGGGAAGGATAAGAACCGTGCAGATCCAGAGGACCAGGCATGCCATGAATGAGGCGGACGGCGTGCGGGTCCATGTAGAGATGGCGACCCCCGCTGCCACCCAGACAGAAAAGTACAGCAACGAACCTATCAGCAGCGCACCAATGCGCAGCCAGTCGGAGGCCGAGAGGGGCACTCCGGCGAGTGAAACGATGAGAAGACCCAGGATCATGGGGATGGAGAGTGACAGCAGCAAACCTGTCCAGATCCCGGTCGCTTTTGCAAGAATGTAGATCCGTCGGGGGAGCGGATTCGCAAGCGAAAGCTGGAGTGTTCCGCTCTCGCGTTCACCCGTGATCGCATCATACGTGAACAGGATCGCGAACAGCGACAGCACGACCTGGACGATGAACATGAGGTCCAGGGAGCGGAACACGGCAAAGATGGGGTCGTCGGCGTAGACGCTGTGCAGAAGCTTCACAGTCTCCCGTCCGTTGATCCCGGAGAGCCGGCCGATATCGTTGTGGATCCCGCTGACGAAGACCAGCAGCGGGTCGGGCGGACGCAGGGCGCGGGCGTTGATGGACATCCAGTTCGAGGCCTCGCGGAGTTCCTGCTCGGCGAGTTGCACGGCGGTGTCGTACTGCCGTGCCCCGGCCGAATATTCACTGATCCCGGCGGCGATGCTCATCAGGATGAGCACCGCAACGACGCCGAAGGTCAGCGTGAATTTCTGGCTGAGCAGGATGCCCTTCAGTTCCTTCATGACTACGGTGGTGAACATACGCCTATTCTCCAGAATGATTGCCGCCCGACCCTGCCCTGGTGACGCGAACGTTGCCGTGCCCGAGGTGCACGGGCGCAGCGCTGCGCCCCACAAGTTCGGTGCCTCTGCCTATGGGACGCGAATCGTTGCCGTGCCCGATGGTTGCACGGGCGCAGCATGCTGCGCCCCTACAAGGGTTCGGTGCCTCTGCCTATGGTGACGCGAATCGTTGCCGTGCCCGATGGTTGCACGGGCGCAGCATGCTGCGCCCCTACAAGGGTTCGGTGCCTCTGCCTATGGTGACGCGAATCGTTGCCGTGCCCGATGGTTGCACGGGCGCAGCTGCTGCGCCCCTACAAGGGTTCGGTGCCTCTGCCTATGGTGACGCGAATCGTTGCCGTGCCCGATGGTTGCATGGGCGCAGCATGCTGCGCCCCTACAAGGGTTCGGTGCCTCTGCCTCTGGTGACACGAATCGTTGCCGTGCCCGATGGTTGCACGGGCGCAGCATGCTGCGCCCCTACAAGGGTTCGGTGCCTCTGCCTATGGTGACGCGAATCGTTGCCGTGCCCGATGGTTGCATGGGCGCAGCATGCTGCGCCCCTACAAGGGTTCGGTGCCTCTGCCTATGGTGACGCGAATCGTTGCCGTGCCCGATGGTTGCATGGGCGCAGCATGCTGCGACCCTGCGTGTGCTACCCTCACCGCACGTCGTACCGGAGGAAGGCCGCCACGGCGCCGACGATGAACAGGAGGTTCACGGCGAGAAGCAGGATGATATCCAGCGCCGTGCCCCCGGCAACATCCGCGTACTGCATGGGTGTATAGGAAAAAGCCGGGATCTCGTTCGTGTTGATCGGTTCGGGCTTCTTCTCGTCGTCCACCACGACGCGCATCACCACCATCCGTCCACCCGGATTCATGCCGGTCTTTGCGACCATGAATCCGGCGAATGCTTTTTGATACCGCTCCGTTGCCGCCAGGAAATGCTGCTTCATCTCGAAGGATGTCCCCGCCAATCGCGTGGCGGCGAGCGTGAAACACGCCGCGGGTGACAGCCGGGCGATGCTGAAGGCCACGGCTTCCTGCACATCCTGACGATTGCGCCGATCTTCATTCACCCTCGAAGCAAATTCCCGCATCTTCCTATCGCGCTCGTCCGCGATCTTCTGCATCATCTGCTGGAATTCCTGCATCATCGCCTGCATGTCACCGCTCTTCGACGGCCGGAACGCCGCCATTGCGGCGCGGTCCTCGCCCCAGAGTCCGGCGCTGAACTTTGCCTTCTGAGCGGCCACGGCGTCGACCGAGGGGACATCCACAGCCCGGCCGGCGAAGAGCACTGCCGCACGGGGAACGATGAGCACCGCCACGATCCAGACGACCAGAAGGACGAGGAACGAGGTTGTGGAACGGGTGGTCATGGCGGAGACTAAGACCGAAAGAGACAGGAACACGCCGAGATACAGGAACCCTGCGCCGATGATGAAGGCAAGGCGAACCCAATCGTCCCCTGTCATCGGCACGCCGAGTACCGTGAGGAGAGCGGACCCGGCGGCCAGAGGCAGAAGGAGGGAGACGACCAGTGTGAGATAGGATCCCAACAGCTTGCCTGCAATGAACGTGCGTCGTGGGACCGGGGAAGCGAACGTGAGCCGCAGCGTGCCGCGCTCCTTTTCGCCGCTGACCGCGTCGAAAGAGAACAGGATCGCGAACAGCGAAAGAACGACCGTAAAGAGGAACTCGAGGTCGAACTGACGGAACACCGCGAGCATCGGTTCGTCGCCGTAGCGGCTGTCGTGCGCGGTCAGCTCCCCGCGCCCTTCCACGGTCACGGTGCGACCGATATCATTCGCCACGCCGGCGACGATCGCCGAAAGCGGCTGTGGAGGAAGGTACACGTTCATATCACGAACCTGTATCCAATCGGTGATCCCCTCCATCCGGCGGAGGTTCTCCCGTTTGGCAGCTTCATGTTGTCCGACCGCCGTATGATACGACCGGGCACCGACCACGAAGACCAGCAGGACGAGGACGGAGCACACCCCGAATGTGACGGCGAATTTTGTGGATCCGATGATATCGCGGATCTCTTTGATGATCAGGAGACGCAGCATGATGACAGTGTCCGGTGCTGTGGATCGATGGTCAGGCCGCGTGGCCGGCGATATGCTCGAGATAGAGTTGTTCCAGATTGGCGCCGCCGAGTTCGGTGGCGGACCGTTGCATCACCAGGCGTCCACGGTTCAGGATCCCGACGGTGCTGGCGATCTCCCGTGCGCGGAAGATATCGTGGGTGGACATGAGGATCGCCTTCCCTTCATCCCGCAACGAGGTCAGGAGTTGGGTGAATTCATATCCCGCCTGCGGGTCGAGTCCGGAGGTCGGCTCGTCCAGAACGATGGCCGGAGCGTTCTTGAGGATGGCGATCGCCAGCCCGCATTTCTGCCGCATCCCTTTCGAGAATCCACGCAGTTTCTTGTCGTGCGCCTCCGGTTGCAGCCCCACCCGTTCCAACACCCGGTGGTAGTCGTCCTGTGTGTGCAAATTCCTTCCGCCCAACCGTGTGAAGTAGTCCAGATTCTGCATGGCCGTGAATGCAGGATACAGCATCACGTTCTCCGACACGTATGCGATCTGCGCCTTCGCCATGAGGGGTTCGGTGTGGGTGCAGATACCGTTGATGCGCGCTTCGCCTTCCGTGGGCTCGAGGAAGTTGAGGAAGATGTTGATCGTCGTGGTCTTCCCGGCCCCATTCGCTCCCAGCATGGCGTAGATCTGTCCCGGATGTACTTCAAACGACACGTGGTCCAGGGCCAGGACCCCATCCTCGTATCTCTTGGTGAGGTTGACGGCTTCAAATGTTGGCTGCGACATGGTTGCTCCCGAATAGTGAACAGATCGTCCCGTGTGTGTCATCGCCGTGAAAGTCGTATGCCGAACACCACGATCCCTGTGACCAAGCCCAGTATCACGACGATCAGCACGATCGTCATGAGCATATTGCTCCCTCCCTGGACCTCGATGGTGACGGTCTTGTCCTCGGCGTTCACGGGCTGGTTGTCGGAGAGTCCGCTGGTGCGGAGACGGATCTCATACCGGCCGGCTGAAATGCCGGCCGGGGGGTGGACCACGATCTGGCTGCGCTCCTCCGACGAAACTTCCAGGCGTGGGATGATCGCCGGTGTGATCTCCCTGGTCCAGAGCGGCGGCAGGTCCAATTTGATCTCGACATTGTCCAGCCTGCGCGTCCCTTCATTCACCAGTTCCACCGGGAACGCGATCTGGTCCGATGCACCGATCGTATGATAGAGCTGCGCCAGGCGGACGAGCAGGCGTCCTTTCCCCCGGGGGACGAGTTCCAGGCGGGCATAGCCCACCTGAAGTTGTTCGATCTCGCGCTGTGTCCAGGTCTTCCCGCCGGCGGACGCGATCAGACCCGCCTGGCTCTGCGGCAGAACGAGGACATAGAAGACGATCGGTTTGTCCATGAGCACATCGTCGGTGGGACGGTCGGGAAGCGAGACGTCGAGCGCGACCTTCCGTGTGTTCGTTGCCTCGGTGAAGCGGAACTGGCTGAGCCGGGAACGGTTCACCGGGTCTTTGAAGACCGCGAGGAGTTGTGCGGGCAGGTTGACGGTGGCGAGCGTGAACGTATTCTGCTCCTTGCTGAACAGTTCGAGGCGCAGATCGAAGACCGCAGAAGATCCGAGTTCGCCCTCCAGCGAGAACTGCTCGGCCTGCACCATCACACGGTTCACGGAGACATCCTTCTGCAGGAAGATCTTCATGCTCCGCTGCGTGCCATTGCCGTAGATCATGTTCACGGTCACTGCGTCGAGGTCCTGCAGGATCGTGAATTCCAGATCGCGGGGATGGCCGTACTTGAGCTGATCGAGTTTTGCTTCATATGGCTGGCTGATGATGGCGCTCTCGTTGTTCAGCAGGGAGATGTAGACATTGCTGATCAGGTCGGGCTGCAGCGACCGGAAGAGTTTGTCGTCCAGGTTCAGGAGTTTCCGGAACTCCTCGGTCCCTCCCGAAGCGTTCTCGAGGCGGAGGCGGACACGTCGTGTCCCGTCGGCCGTCTGGTACTTCACCGCGCGGGTGATCGACACGTACTGCTGTTCGAAGAGGACCGCCAGGAGCGACTGCTGGAAGTTCACTTCCGCGTCCGCGAAATTGCCTTTCGCGCGGTCGAGTTCCGATTGCGCGATCAGGCCGCGGCTGAAGAGTTCCTGTTGACGATCGAAGTCCTTCTTTGCGACCTCATACGCTTCTTTGGCACGTTTCAGGCCCAGAACGCGATACTTGTCGTCACGCTGGTTATAAAACGTTCCTGTCTGTGCGGCAAGGTCACCGAGTCCGAGTGCCAGGACGAGGACACCGAGGGCGAGGGTGCGGAACCGAGGAAGGAGTGTCATCAGTTGTTCTTCTTGATCACGATCTTGCGGTCCCGGGGCATATCCTTCGGGTCCGCTTTGAGGAAGGAGGCAAGATGCATTGCCTCACCCCGTTTGATCCCCAGCGTGATGGTGTCGCCGGGTGCGAGGGACTCGTAGAGCGTCTTGAAAGCCGCGGCGGTCTTGAGGGTTTTGGCATTGACCATGAGGATCAGGTCGTTCGCCTGCACGTCGATGCCGGCGTACGCCTTCGGGCGGTTCGCACCGGGCATGGCATGGAGGACCTTGACCTGTTTCCCCTCGTCACCCAGGACGCAGCCGAGCTCGGGAATGAACGCCCCGCCCTCGATGCGGATCATCGTCCGGCCACCCTCGGTCTTCTTCTCCATGGTCTGGCCGCCGGTGGTCGTCGTGACGACGGTTTGTCCGCCCTCCGTCTTTTTGATCACGGTCTGGCCATTCGTCACCGTGGCAGCAATAAGGATGAGTGCAGAGACAACGATCGAACGCATGAATCCTCCGGGATGAGAGTGATATCGGTGTGACGGCAACATACGGCATCTGTTGCGTCGGTCATAGTTAAACTGTGTTATCGAGTGTTAATGAACGTTAACGGGGAAGCATGTTTTCCTCCGGCATCGTATCTTGAGGCATGGCGCAGACGCGGACATACCGGTTCCTGGTGGCGGGCACCATCATCGCGGTGATCGGACTCCTGACGATCCAGGTCGTGCTGATCGATATGGCGTATCGTGCAGCAGACAGGGCGTTCCAGCAGAATGTGAATGCTGCGCTGCAGACCGTGGCCCAGGGGCTCGAAGCGCAGGAGATCGTGATGACCGTCGTGTGGGCCAATGACGACACAACGAACGATGTGCAGGTTGGCCCGTCGCAGCGACCGTCGCGGGTGTTGATGCGATTCGTGAAGGCCGCGAGGGGTGATTCGGGCGTGCAGCACCAGTCGGCGGTCTCTGTCCCGGATACACCAGGGCAGGGTCCTCTCCCCCACACGGTGCATATCCTGCGGTCGGAGCGGGGAGTGCTGCATGAAGAGATGATCCTCGATACCATATGTCGCGGTGCTGTGCGCACCGGGAGCAATGCCGGCACAAGCACGGGTGCGCAACAGTACAGCTTCAGCTATCAGACGGACGGTGATTCGCTACGCCTTCACATGACAGGGACGGGAAGCACTGCGACCACGGTCTCCACGTCGGGGCCAGGGGTACGGAGGGCGCTTGTTTCGCGCGTGATCGACCGTCTGGCGACCGCGGATCACCAGCCCATCCAGAAACGGATCACTGCCGGGCAGCTGGACACATTGCTCCGCCGCGAGCTGCGGGAGAACGGTATCACGCTGGATCCCACCTTCGGGGTGATGTCGGCAGGAGAGGATACGCTGCGCATCGCAGGCCCGGGTGCCGACCGTGCGGAGCTCGTCGTGTCGCCGTTGCGCACGCGGTTGTTCCCTGCGGATGTCCTCGCGTCCCGCGCTGATCTCCTTGTGAGTTTTCCCGGGCAACGATGGTATCTCCTCGCCCAGGTCGGGCCGTACGCCTTCGCGACCGTGGTATTCGCCGCGTTCATCATCGCCGGCTTCGTGTACGCGTTCCGGACCATCGCGCGGCAGCAGCGCTTGAGTATGCACGTGCGTGACTTCATCAACAACATGGTCCACGAATTCAAGACACCCCTTTCCACGATCACTCTTGCTGCCGAGGCGGTCGTCCGCCCCGATGTGATCGGCCAGCGTACGCGTATCCGCCGGTACGTGCATGTGATCGGTGAGGAGACGGAGCGCATGCGCAACGGCGTGAGCAAGATCCTGCAGATGGCGGTGGTGGAAGAGGGCGACTATGAACTTTCGCTCGTTCCGCTCGATGTGCACGTCCTCCTCGAGAAGGCCGCGTCGGCGTTCGCCGTCCAGGTGGAGAGCCGGGGTGGGACGTTGACGCTGCATACGGGGACTTCACCAGCGCACGCGACCGCGGATGCGCTGCATCTCACGAACATCGTGCACAACATCCTCGAGAACGCGGTGAAGTACACCGCCGGCGTTCCGGAGATCATCATCCGGACAGAGGCGGCAGCAGGCATGGTCACGATTCGCATCAGCGACAACGGGATCGGCATGGCGCCGGGAGAAGCCGGCCGCGTGTTCGACAAGTACTATCGCGTGTCCACCGGAAACCTGCACGACGTGAAGGGTTTCGGGCTTGGCCTTGCCTACGTGCGGCTGATGGTCACGGCGATGAAGGGGACCGTCGCCATCGAGAGCGATCCGGGGAAGGGGACGACAGTGATCGTGTCGCTTCCCGGCGCGCGGGAGGGGGCAGCATGAGCCGGCTCCGCGTCCTTCTGGTGGAGGATGATCCCAATCTTGGCTTCATTCTGAAGGAGCATCTCGAACTGCAGGGTTACGATGTCGACCTGGCGGTCAACGGGGCCGAAGGAATGGATCGTTTTCGTCGGGGAGGTTTTGCCCTCTGTCTGGCTGATGTGATGATGCCGAAGAAGGATGGCTTCTCGTTCGCGAAGGAAGTACGGGCGCAGGACGAGGCCATCCCGTTGATCTTTCTGACGGCACGTTCGTTGAAGGAAGACCGTGTTGAGGGATTGAGGATCGGTGCGGACGATTACATCACCAAGCCGTTCAGCATGGAAGAGTTGATGCTCCGCATCCGTGCGGTGCTCAAGCGTGCGCATCCGCCGGTCGATGCGGTGCCGGCGCACGGCCAGTATACCATCGGGACGTTCAGCTTTGATGCCGGTACGCGAACGCTGGTCCGGGAGGGGACGTCCGAGGAACTCACGACACGGGAGGCGGAGCTGCTGACGATGTTCTGTCAGCGAGAGCAGGGATTACTGGAGCGGTCGGCGGCGCTCCGCGAGATCTGGGGGGACGACACCTTCTTTGCGGGGAGGAGCATGGACGTGTTCATCAGCCGGCTGCGCAAACGGTTTTCCGCGGATCCCGCGGTGCAGATCGTGAACGTGCACGGGAAAGGATTTCGCCTTGTGGTTTCGCCGGTTGCCGCGATCGGCCGGACCGGCCTCCCCGCGCCCCGTCGAACATCGCCATCACCACGCCGGCGGTCGCGCTCCGCCGGCGGCCCCACGACAAAAAGAAAGCGCGGGTAACCTCACCCGCGCTTTCCCAAGAGCATCGCCCTCCCGTCTTCCTCGCCTCTCCGCGTTGCTCTCTTTAATACTTCACTCCGCAGCCATAGGGCTTTGACACGGTCACGGCTACTGCTTTGCCCGCGAGGAGTGCATCGAGTGCATCCTTCACGTACACCGTGCGATCGGCATTTCCGCCTCGGGGATCGTCATCGACCGCCCCATTGTAGGCGAGAGATCCGCTCCGGTCGATGATGAACATGTGGGGCGTGGTCTTTGCGCCGAATGCCCGCCCCACGGCCCCTTCGCCGTCGAGCAGTTGTGCGGTTGGTGATGCCTTCCAGGCCGCATAGCGTTCCTTCTGAGCCGCCGGTGTTTCATTCTCGCCGTGCTGAGGGTTGGTGGAGTTGACCGTGAGCCATACCACGCCGCGGGCGGTAAATTCTTTCTGGAGGGCATTCATGATGCCACTGCCATAGGTGCGCCGCACGACAGGGCAGTTGGGGTTCGTCCACTCGAGGACGACGATCTTTCCTGCGAAATCGGACAGGGATGTCGTCTTTCCCTCGAGATCCGTCAGGGTGAAACCTGGCGCGGGCTTTCCTATTTCTGCGGCCGGAGTTCCTGCCCTTCCCGCGCCGGCGATGGTGATGATCGCGAACGCAACGATCAGTGCGCTGTTCTTCACACGTGTGAGCATGCTGCCTCCTGTGAAATGTTCATGGACATGATGACTGATCAATTCGCATAGCGTACGGGAAGATCGATGGTGTATGCCTTCGTACCGACAACGAGTATTCCTCGCAAACGGCTGACGACCGCCTGTGGTCCGGAGGGATGCACGCGAAGAGCGACCCCCGCGGCATCCACATGGATGCTTGCATGGTCCACGACGGCATTCCCGACGAGATCGGGATAGAAGTCATCCACGTGCATGCCCGGATCGAACCGGAGTGCCAGCCCTCCGTCAGAGCGGCTGGCCGAAACGAACAGAGTGTCTTGCGTGGTCTTCCTCCATGGCACGGGAGCGGTGCGTGCGAACCGTTCCAACAACCGGAGGGAGCTATCAGTGTCCTTGCCGGTGCCGGCACACGGAAGAGAGATCGTGCTGCCTCCGGGAAGACAGCTCTCCCTGCAGACCAGCCATTCGATCTCGGCGTGGATGGAGTCCCGCGGATCCTGTTGATAGTCAGCAGGTGGCGTGATGGTGGTAACGAGGATCAATTCATTGAAGTATCCATAGGACAGAAGGCCATCGGCAGCGATCTTCGTTGGAACCGGGAATTGGAGAGGTCCGGCCCGGAAGCCCGACGGCATTCTCCAGCGGATGGCCGGTGGCAGGCCGGCATCGCCCGGGTTTGACCAGTACAGATGCCAGTGCGGTTCGATCCTGAAGCGGATCACCGCCTGCGCCGGGCCATCCCACGTGGTCGATGCAATATTCAGGGACGCAGTGACGGATGGGGGTGCGGGTTCGCCCGCGCGAAGAGAGGGTGATACGGCGCAGGCCAGCAGTGCGGCCGCGATCATGGTTGTCGTGAACAGGGAACGGTCCATTTCTTCCATGAACGCAGATGACCCGCGGGAGGTTCCGCGGTCACAGGTGTCTACATGATCCCCGCCGGGTCGATGTCCACGACGATATGGGTGTGGCGGCCGCTGCTGCGGACAGCCTCGACAGCCTGGCGCAACCGCGCGTTGGTGAGCGAGCCGGACGGGTCGACCGTTTTCGCGGTTTTCACAACGATGTGCCACCGGAAATTCTTGTTGATCTTGCCGATCACCGCGGGGGCGGGGCCGAGGATCTGGAATGGCGGGGCATTGCGGTGCAATGCAGCGCCGATCTTCTCAGCGAGTGTGCGAACCTCTTCTTCGTTCTCTCCGCGCGTTTCCACGAGTGCAAGGCGGGAGAACGGAGGATACGACAACTCTTCGCGCTCCTTGATCTCTTCCTCGAAGAACGCGAGGTAATTGTGATCGAGGAGATGGACGAGTGTACGGTGGCCCGGCTGGGATGTCTGCACGATCACCTCGCCGAGGAGAGTACTGCGCCCTGCGCGGCCCGCGACCTGCGTGAGGAGCTGGAACGTCCGTTCGGACGAACGGAAATCCGGCAGGAGCATCTGCGTATCGGCGCTGATCACGCCCACGAGGGTCACATGCGGGAAGTCGAGTCCTTTGGCGACCATCTGTGTTCCGAGCAGGATGTCCGCCTCGCGGTCGCCGAATTGCCGGAGGATGCGATCGTGTGCCCCGCGCCGGGCGGTGGTATCCAGGTCCATGCGCACGATGCGCGCATCAGGGAACAGCGTCTGCAGTTCCTCTTCCACGCGTTGCGTACCGACGCCATGCATCCGCATATCGGCGCCGCCGCATTGCGGACAGAGCAACGCCGGCCTGCGGACGAGTCCGCAGTAGTGACAGCGGAGATGCTTCTTCGTTGCGTGGTAGGTCATGGACACATGACAGTTGTCGCACATCTCCACATGGCCGCATTCCTGACACTCCACGAACGGAGCGAAGCCACGCCGGTTCTGGAGGAGGATGATGCCTTCCTTCTTTGCGATGCGGTCAGCGATCTTCTCCTGCAGGATGCGTGACAACGAAGAATGTTTGAACTCCTTCATCTTGCCGCGCTGCTCGTAGGGGAGAGCCTCCTTCGCGGCGGTGTAGACCTGCTTGCGCTCACGGGTCATGTCCACCACGTGCACCGTAGGCATGACGGCACTGTCGATCCGGTCGGGCAGCGACAGGAGCTCGAACTTGCCCGAGCGCGCATTGGCAAACGATTCGACCGATGGTGTGGCCGATCCCAGTACCACCACCGCGCCGGCAAAGCGTCCGCGCATGATGGCAACATCGCGTGCATGGTACCGCGGGGTGGCATCGTACTGTTTGTATGTCGCCTCATGTTCCTCATCCACCACGATGAGCCCCAGGTTCTGCAAGGGAGCGAACACCGCGGAGCGCGGGCCGATCACCACCCGGCATTCGCCCGCAAGCGCGAGGCGCCAGACATCGTAGCGTTCGCCCGCGGACATCCTGCTGTGGACGACCAGGACGTGGTCGCCGAAGTGGCTTTTGAACCGGCGGACGATCTGGGGCGTCAGAGATATCTCGGGCACGAGGACGATCGCCGAACGGCCGGAATCCACGCAGTATTTGATCGCTTCGATGTACACCTGCGTCTTGCCGGAGCCCGTGACGCCGTGGAGGAGGAAGGTACTCGCCTTCTGCTCATCCAGGGCTGCTGCGATCCGGTTGCGCACCCCGTCCTGCGCAGGGTTGAGCCGGATCGCGAGTGTTTGTGCTTCCGTACCATAGTCCTGCTGACGGGTGACTTCCCGGCGCGTCACGGAAAGTGATCCGTTCTCAAGGAATGGCTTCACGGTGGAGCTGGCCGTCCGGGTCCGTTTCATGAACTCGAGAAGATCGATCTCGGGGCCTGGGCTTTCCGCGAGGGCGAGAAGTGCCGTCAGGAATTCCCGTGCCTTCTTCTGGCGGGCGGGGAGGGCGTCGCGTGTGTTCTGGATCGCGAGGTGGTCGAGCCGTTCCACCGCGATGAACTCGCGGACCTTTGCTTTTGCTTTCGGTCCCGGGATGATCTCTTCCGTGCCGAGGACGCCGTCGCGTTCGAGTTCGGCGATCACGGCGTGGATGCTTGTCAGTGCTGTCCTCTTCCGGAGTTCCGTGGCAAGCATCGGGCCGTGATCAGCGAGCAGGTCGATCAGCTTCCCGCGTTTCGGGGAACGTTTGCGGGCATCGGCGAGTCGCGGATCATCTGCGGGGACGAGGAGGCGCACCCGGCGTTTGCTCGTTTGTCCGAGTCCCGCGGGCATTGCCGCGCGCACGATATCGCCCATGGCTGCCATGTAGTACTGTGCCATCCAGGAGCACAGCTGGAGCAGGTGGTCCTGCAGCACCGGCGATGCATCGAGGACATCCGCGATGGGGCGGACGTTCGGCACGGTCGTGCTTTCAGGCAAGGCCACGATGATGCCGACGACCGTTTTCCTTCCGAAGGGGACGAGCACGCGCACGCCGGTCCGGGCAGTAGGGACGAGGGGATCGGGGATCAGATACGTGAATGTCTTGTCGACACCGGTGGGGATGGCGACGTCGGCGTAGTGAGGCATGGAAGAAATATCAACAGAAACGGGCAGGAGTGCAAGAGCACCCTGCCCGACATTGGTTCAAGCGTCCCGCTGCACCGTGTCCGGAGAGAATGCAGGGATGCACACAGCGATGTAGTCCGCGCCGCCGGGTGCGGGGGAGCTGTAGCGGATCCACTCACCCTTTAGTACCTGGATGCCCTGTCCCGCCTGCACGTCGATGGTGCCTCCACGGTGCTCGACGCGCAGCGCCCCGCGCAGGACGTAGGTATACTCGTCGAACGACGGTGTCTGGCCCGGTTCCACCCACCCTTCGGGGCTGGTCATATGGGCGATGCTCACGGCGGTGTCGCCGGAGTTCACGCGTCCAAAGACCTCGCGGATGATCTTCGGCTTGTTACCGGCGGCGCTGATGATGGATGGTTGGGCAAGAAGACGGGGCATGGGGCGTTCCTTATGGATTCTGCGGAGGCGCGGGTTTCAGGCGCGCGTTGACGAACGAGCGGATGGCGAGCAACAGAAAGACGACGCAGGTCACGGCCATGACCGCCTGGGCGATGGCTGCCTGAGGGCGTTCCACCACTGCACCGCCGAGCATTGTGACCGCGGCGACCGTGCCTTTGAATGAGCCGATGATGCCGAGTAGGGACAGGAGAGCGGCGCCGTGCATCGCGTGACGGCGCATCGACTCCTTGCGTGCGAGGTATCCGAGCACGATGAAGAGGATGCCGAATGCCGCGGGAATGAGTGCCGTGGGGCTGACCCCGCCACTGAATGCGTAGCCACCCAGGCCAAGGACCGTGAGTATGATGCCGGTCCCTATCGAAAGCTTGGACATGAAGAACTCCTTTTCCGGTTGTTGTATACTACTGAACAGCCGGCAGGGGAGAGGGGTTCCGCCCTGTCAGATGGTCACCCCGAGTGCTGCAAGGTCGGCCTGCATCCCTTCCGCGGTGGTGAACAGACGGGCCTGCATGCCTGCCCGGGTTCCCGCATCCACGTTCTCCTGGATATCATCGAAATACACGCAGGCATCCGCCGGGACGCGAAGCTTCTTCAGCATGTCCTCGTAGATCACCGATGCCGGTTTCATCGCTCCCACTTCATAGGAGAGCGTCACGGCATCGAACAGAGGGAACACTGCGACGGGGCGGATGGAGTGGATGAAGTGCCATTCATTCGTATTGGAGAGCAGGCCGAGCCGGTACCGGCCTGTGAGGCGCCGGATCGCATCGAACGTCCCGTCGATCGGCGTGAAGATGTTCGTGTAGGACGTGATGAACTCCTCTTCGGTGACCGAGATCCGGGCGAGCGCCGAGAAGTCGCGGAAGAACTGTTGCGATGTCATCCGTCCCGATTCATACTCGATCGCAAGATGGGAGATCTCGGGCATCAGCCCCTGCAGTTGGTCCACGGTGCATGTGCTACGACGTGCAAGATGCTCGAAGAATGATGTCACGCGGAACGAACAGAGCACGTTCCCGAAATCGTAGATGACGGCCTGGATCATGATCATAGCTCCGGAGAGACAACGACGGGTTCGATGGAGAGGAAGATCCCGAAGAGACGGGAGACGGCATCCTGGATCTCGGTGGCAAGCGCGAGGAGTTCCTTGGTGGTGCCGCCACGATTCACAAGGGCAAGGGCGTGCTTCGTTGAGACCCCCATGTTCCCACGGTTCGTCCCCCGCGGGAAGCCGGCATGCTCCACCAGCCAGGCAGCGGGGATCTTCACGCCACCGGCGCTTTGATAGTAGGGGATGGGATCGCTGTTCCCCTCTCCGGTCCATCGCCTCTGGATATCCGTGAACTTTTCCGGAGACACGAACGGGTTCATGAAGAACGACCCTGCGGACCGGCTTTCGCTGTCGGCATGATCCACGACCATGCCTTTGGAACGGCGCAAGCGCATGACCGTTTTACGCACGCGGCCCAGGGCCGGTTGACCGGGCGCGAGTTCGCTGATGGGGCCATCGGCGGCCACTGCTTTGGCGAGTTCAGGATAGCGGAGGGCGGGACGCGCTTCCGGCTGGAGGCGGAAGGAGACACCCGTGATGAGGAAGCGCCCCCGGTCGGCCTCTTTGAATCTGCTGGTGCGGTACCCGAAGCCACACTCCGTGTTTGTGAAGCTGCGTTCTTCCAGTGTCTCCAGTTCGAGGGCATCGACCCGGGTGATGGTCTCGCGCACTTCCTGTCCGTACGCCCCGATGTTCTGGATGGGAGCTGCGCCGGCCGTGCCGGGGATACCGGCCAGGCACTCGATGCCGCCGAAGCCACGGGCGACGGCACTCGTGACGACATCATCCCACTGTTCACCAGCGCCGACGTCCAGCGCGACCCCGCCCTGGACCGTCGTCACCGTGAGGCCGGAGATGCACACCTGGATCACCACCCCGGGGAATCCTTCATCGAGGAAGACGGTGTTGCTGCCGCCACCGAGGATATGGATCGGGAGGCGGTGTGTCCGGGCGAACCCGATCGCCGAACGGCATTCTTCGATCGAAGAGCACATGGCGAAATACCGCGCAGATCCGCCGAGACCTATGGTGGTCAGCGGTGCAAGCGGGTGGTTCTCAAGCATAGCACGAGAGGAGGTCATGGGTGGCGGGGATCGTGGGTACGCAAGTGAGGGAGCTGGAAGCCTCTGTATGTATCGAAGCGCGAATCGTAGAAGATAAGGTTGAAGGAGGAATCACGCAAGGTGCCGCCGGACGGATACAGATAGAATTCCTCGATGGTGGATGTCACGCGGTTCACCGGTTTCCCGTTCTCCGTATAGAAGCGCAGGGTATAGAATCCCAGGGTGAAGGGGGCGGTATTCACCTGGGCCGCGAGGTTCTCGTCGTTGAACAACAGGATATCCGTCATACGGGTGTTCCCTGGATGCGGCGTGAAGAGATACCATGGAAGGGCGGTGCATGCACCGCCCCTACACGAGAATACGTGTCCGCCACGCCGGGGGTGACGCGACCACCTCTACACGAGAATACGTGTCCGCCACGCCGGGGGCGACGCGACCGCCTCTACACGAGAATGCGTGTCCGCCACGCCGGGGGCGACGCGACCGCCTCTCACCCCCTGTGGACGTGGTAGACCGATGCCTGGTCCACCGGCATGACGATGATCTCCGGCAGGTCGACATGCGCCGGCCGCATGGCGGCGAAGAGGACGATCTCTGCGATGTCGTTGGCGGTGAGCGGCTTCATGTTCTCGTAGGTCTTTGCTGCGCGCTGTTCATCCCCGTGATACCGCACCATGCTGAATTCGGTCTCCACCATGCCGGGCGAGATGGCGCAGACGCGCACGCCGGTGCCGAGCAGGTCCATCCTGAGTCCTTCCGTGATGGCGCGGACGGCGGCCTTGCTGCCGCAGTACACATTGCCGCCGGGGTACGTCTGGTGTGCCGCTATGGAGCTGATGTTGATGACGTGTCCGCGTTTGCGTGCCGCCATTCCGGGGACAACCGCACGCGACACGTACAGGAGCCCCTTCACATTCGTATCGATCATCTCCTCCCAATCTTCCACCTGTGCCTCGTGCAGTTTGCTCATTCCGCGCGAGAGTCCGGCGTTGTTGACGAGGATGTCGATGTCGGCCCACTCATCGGGGAGCTCGGCGATGGCGGCTTCGACCGCATTCCGGCTGCGCACGTCCAGTTCCATGGTGAGCGTGCGGATGCCGTGTGCGGTGCGGAGTTCGCCGGCCAATGCGCTGATCCGGTCCATGCGTCGTGCGGCGAGGATCAACGCGCATCCTTCGCGGGCGAAGAGCCGTGCACTGGCTTCGCCGATGCCGCTGCTGGCGCCGGTGATGAGGACGATGGTGTCTTTGAGGGATGGCATTCGTATGGTGTCTTTAGTGTGTTGCGTCGTGGTGATGCGCACGGGCGGTGCATGCACCGCGCGTACACCGATGCTGCAATGTCAGCGGCCAGGTGGCATGCGCCGCGCCTACAACGATCAGAACACCGGAACGATATCCACCGGGATGGCCTCGAGTTTCTTCATGGCATTCTCCATCGGCGGACGCATCACGGCATAGGTCTCGAGGAGTTCTTTGGCCCTGGCATAGTTGCCTTCGGCCTGGACGGTCATGATCAGGGCCGTCAGGTCGCGGACCGCAGGCTTGATCTTGTTCATGTCCACCTTGAACGTGCCGGACTTCTCGTCGTAGACGAACCCGCCCGCATCTGCGAGATAGTTGAATTGGAATGCCATACCGCGGCCATGGGCTTCCTTGATGCCGAAACGGACCGACCGGAACACGCCGGCCAGATACGTGATGTACATCTGGTGTTCGGCGGACCGGTCGATGACCCCTTTGTCCATCAGGTACTGCAACGCCCACAGTGCAGAGATATCGGCTTTCGCTTCTTCGAACGCCGAGCTGAGTTCCTTCATCGCCTGGCGCACGGTGGTCTTCTTGCCGTCGGCCATGATGGTGTGCGGCCCGAGGCCGTGCATCAGTTCATGGGCGAGAATATGCGTGAAGAACGGCTCGAAGGCGAGGGAATCCTTCTGCGACGGATCGAGGACGATCGCAGCGATAGGGGTGAGGATCTTCGAGAACTTCGCTTCCTGGACGTTCTTCAGCATCACACGTTTGCTCCCCTTTTCGGCGGTGACGCGTTCGTCGTTGGGGAGATTGAACGCCGCGGTCTGCACGCCGGCACGCGACTCGCCGCCGGTCATCACCTCATCCACGACCCGGATCGGTGCGAGGGCGCCAAGTTTCGGATTGCGGTACTTCGGGTCGATCGGCAGGTTGTTCTCGATATCCTGCAGGAGGCCGGAGAACTTCGCGAGCTTTGCGGACTCCTCGTCGTTGCGCAGCGTGATGAACGCTTCGAACGCCGCCTTATAGTTGAACAGGTCGTCCATGTATACTTCGTAGGGCCCGATGGTGACATCGATCGGGCTATCGAGGTCCATCCATGCCACGTCACTATCATAGTAGTCGTTGCTCAGGAACGCATCGGCGCGCTTGAGGAGATAGATCTTCAGCGACGCGTTGTCCGTGGCTGCCGCGGCGGACCGCAGGAGTCCGGCAGCACGGCCGAGCTCCGCGGCATATTCCACGTTGTACGGGACGATCTTCAGCGAGCTGTCGGCGTTGCGGCGGATGACGGTGAAGAATCCTGTTGCCTGCTGCTGTTCGGCTTCCGGCAGGCGGGACAGCCAGCTCTGGAACTCTTCCT
Source organism: Ignavibacteriota bacterium (assembly GCA_016707525.1). Taxonomy (NCBI): domain Bacteria; kingdom Pseudomonadati; phylum Ignavibacteriota; species Ignavibacteriota bacterium. The sequence continues at coordinate 49,262 of JADJHP010000008.1, read as the reverse complement.
TCGTCATGTCCCCGGGGTAGTAGTTCGCCATCGGTGGACGGGGGTTGGGTACGCCGTCGATGAACGGCTCATTGTGGTCCAATTGCGACCACGGACTCTGATTGATGTGGAAGTAGGCGAGACGCGTCTTCCCTTCCGGGGTGGTGTCCTCCTCGAGTTTCTTCAGGAGAGCTTCGTTCCCGCTCCAGACCTGACGGCGGTAGAGCGTATCCATCACGCGTGCCGCTTCGATCACCAGGCGGAGTGCCTCGCGGTTGCCGGGGGAGAGCCTGGTGGTGTCGCTGGTGATCGGGGCGGGCACGAATCGCGCCGCCTTCTGTGCCAGTGGGTCCATGGCCTTCTGTTCCTGATGTGAGGTGCAGGAGAATGCAACGAGTGCGGCCAGCAGCAGGCCTGTGAGTGTCCGGGTGAGCATCATGCGTGTGGCTCCTCAAATGTGGGTGGTGATGAGCGGAGTTCTGTATTGACGATGCGCATCACTTCCGCGAGGGGCATATTCCGCTCGCCGGCGATGCGCTTGCATTCTTCGTATTCGGCGGTGACCACCGTGGTGCCGTCGCGTTCCACCGCCTTCGCTTTCACCGGCCCGAAGGAGGTCGTCACGGTCAGCGGTGTGCGCGAGAGCTTCCTCCTTCCGACGGTCTGCACGCGCAGGCCGATGGAGGATGTCTCCCGGAAGATCACATTGCTGATCTCCTCCGTGCGTGAGGGATCCGTCAATACCGACAGCAGTATGCCCGGCCGGCCCTTCTTCATGACCACCGGGATGAGATACGCGTCGTGTGCGCCGGCGGCCAGCAGGCGGTCGATGATGTACGGGTAGAGCTGCGGATTCATATCGTCGATATTCGTCTCGAGCACCACCGAGCCGTCGCGGTGGTGGTCATCCGCGAGTTCGCCCACCACCACACGCAGGAGGTTGGGGAGCCCTTCGAATTCCTTCGTGCCCGCCCCATAGCCCACGGCATGGATCCGGAACGGTTCGTCGGTGAGGATGCCGCGCGACAGCGCCTTGATGATCGCTGCGCCTGTGGGTGTCGTCAATTCTTCCGGCACGGACGTCAGGACCACGGGATAGTCCTGCAGGATCTCCGCCGTGGCCGGTGTGGGGGTGGGCATCATGCCGTGCTGGGTCTTGACGATGCCGCCGCTGCCGAGGCGCACGGGTGACGAGTAGACTGCTTCGATGCTGAGCTTTTCCAGGCAGATGCAGGTGCCGACGATATCCACGATGGAATCCAGGGCACCCACTTCATGGAAGTGGATCTTCTCGATCGTCGAATTGTGTACTTTGGCTTCCGCATGGGCGAGCACGGTGAAGATCGCCGATGCCCGTTCCTTCACTCCGGCGGAGAGGGAGGAGTTCCCGATGATCGCGAGGATGTCCTTCAGGTGACGGTGGTAGTGCGGCGCGTGCGTGATCACCACGTCGCAATGGACCGCATCGATCGCGCTCCGGCGGACATGCTGGGCGGTGAGTTCGAAGCCCGGGACGTTGAGTTTCTTCAGTTCTTCGACGAGTTCGTCGAACGGGACCCCTGCTGCGATCAGCGAGGCCATGGTCATGTCGCCGGCGATGCCGGCGATGGTATCAAAGTAAGCGATCCTCATCGCGGGGTTCCGTTGCTCCGTGTGGTGAGAAGTGGCTCGATGAACGTGAGTATCTGTTCTGTGGCACCGAGATGCGACCGGACGAACGATGATGCCCGGTCCCCGGCCGTGGTCCGGATCCGGTCATCGCGCAGCAGATTCCCCGCCGTCGTCCGGAATTCTTCCTCGTTCGTCACGATGAATGCGCCGCCGCGCTCAACGAGCATCAGCGGTTCGTGCGAGTTCCTGTGTTTGGGGCCGAAGAGGACCGGGATGCCGTAGACGGCGGCTTCGAGAACATTGTGGATCCCCTGGCGGAAACTGCCGCCCACATACGCAAGGTGTGCGCTTGCATACAGTACGAGCAGGATGCCAATGCTGTCCACGATGATCACATCCTGTCCGTCGTATTCATTCAACGCCGAGAAGCGGATGGTGGTGGCGCGTCCGGCAAGTTCGCGCTCGATCCCTTCGATATGTTCCAGTGTGGGCTCGTGCGGGGTGAGGATCAGCAGCAGGTCCGCCCGTTCCTCGCGAAGGCCGAGGAACGCCGGGAGGAGGACTGCTTCGTCCTCGGGCCAGGTGCTTCCCGCAACGATCACGTTCTTCCCCGCGACCACTGCGGGCGGGACGATGTGGCGTTTCCGTGCCTCGGCACTGCGGGTGGCGACCTGATCGTACCGTGTATCGCCGATGGCTTTGACCGTGGGCCGTTTCAGGCGGAATGCCCTGAATGCCGCGACGTCGCTTTCCGCGACGGTCAGGATGCTGTCGATGCAGTTGTACACGGACTGATGCATCGATCGGAGGAGCGGCAGGCGACGAAGGGTGCGCCGGCTCATGGTGGCATTGGCGATGATCACCGGGATCGAGCGGGCACGGAGTTCCCAGATGTGGTTCGGCCAGATATCGTAGCGGACCATCACGGCCACATCCGGCCGCATGAGTTCGATGAAGCGGCGCGCGCCTCCCGGAGAATCAAAGGGGATGTACACGATCGCATCCGCAAGGGTGTACTTGCGTGAATGCTCGTACCCCGACGGCGAGAAGAACGACGCGATGATGCGGACATCGGGGTGCCGTGCTTTCAGGGCGGCGATGATGGGCTTCGCCTGTTCGAACTCTCCCATGGACGAGGCATGCACCCAGACACGCGGACCCGCCGGCATGGCCGCGATGGTCTTCTCAAGATCGGCGAACAGTGTCTTTCGTCCGGCGATACCGCGCGCGACCTTCCGGTTGAAGAGTCCGAGGATGTGGAGTGCCGTCCAGAACGGTGGAATGAAGATCACATTGTACAGGAGGCGCCAGATGGTGTGCATACGGTATCCGGGATCAATGGAGAAGTGAGCGCGCCGCCTCGATCACACGCGGTGGCTCGATATCGTTCATGCAACGGAAATGCCTCTTCGGACATGTCGCCCCGCCGATCGCCGAACACGGGCGGCAGGAGAGTGCCTGGTGTTCAATGACGATGCTGTGTTCCCCGTGCGGGAAGAAGCCGAACTGACGGACGGTCGGCCCGAACACCGCCACGATCGGACACGTGCGAGCAGCGGCGAGGTGCATCAGTCCGGTGTCGTTGGTCAGCACCACGGCGCAGCGGTCCATGGCCGCGGCGGTTTCGAGCAGCGTGCACAGTCCGGCCATGTTGATGACCTGTGTCGATGCCGGGTCTGTACGGATCGTTTGCGCGATCTGTTCGCACCGGCCACGTTCTTCCTGTGACCCGAAGAGCAGGACGGGCAGCCCGCGTTCCTGTGCGAGGGTTGATGCCGCGGCCGCGAAGCGGCCTGCGTCCCACATCTTGGTCGCGTGTCGTGCCGACGGGCAGACGCCGATCGCCCGTTGCATGGGAGGGAGGCCGGCGGCGGCAAGGATCGCCGTGGCAGACGCCTCGATCTCGCCGGTCACGAACACCTCCGGGCCGGCCCCATCGTCCACCACGCCATACGGCGCAAGAGGTTCGAGGTACCGCTGGTGCATCGGCGGTGCGCCTCCGGTCCAGCGGTACAGATCGAGATGTGCGTTGATGAGCATGAACCGGGCGAACCGCCGCTTGTTGTACCGCACGACCGGAGTTGGCCCGAGCGTCAGGAACCGGCTGCGGAGGTTGTCGTGCATATCGAGGATCAGATCATAGCGGGACGACCGGATCTGCGTGCGGATGCGACGCAATTCCGTCAGACCGCTTCCCTTCGGCAGGAGCAGCGTCTGTGAGAGATGCGGGTTGTGCCGGATGAGGTCGGCGTGATCCTCTTTGACCAGGAAGTCAATGCGGCAGTGCGGAAAGCGGGTACGCAACGTCCGAATGAGCGGTGACGTGAGGATGATATCGCCGACGGAACTAAACCGGATAATCAATGTTGTAGTCAGTAAGCGATCCATGCCGGCTCTTTCCCATTGTACCATTTTTCCGCGGTAATTGCAATGAACTCACAGGCACAGCACGTTCACGCCGGCGACCGGTGGCCCGCCGGGAAGCCGGAAACACTGGGTGGTTTGCGGGCGAGCGGCTATGCCGTCCGGCCGGTCCGCGACGAACTCCGCGAGAATCTCATTGCCCGCCTCCGTTCGGGGGCGCCGTTGTTCCCCGAGATCATCGGCTACGAACACACCGTCATTCCTGCGCTGACCAACGCCCTGCTGGCCCGGCACGACATCATCCTGCTCGGGCTTCGCGGGCAGGCGAAGACCCGCATCGTCCGGCTCCTGTACACGCTCCTGGATGAATACGTTCCCGTGGTGAAGGGGAGCGAGATCAACGATGATCCCTTTGCGCCTGTCAGCAAGTATGCCGTGGACCTCATCCGGGAGAAGGGCGACGATGCCCCGATCGAATGGCTTCACCGGTCGCGCCGGTATGGAGAGAAGCTCGCGACCCCCGATGTGACGATCGCTGACCTCATCGGCGATATCGATCCGATCAAGGCGGCATCGCAACGTTTGCATTATGCGCACGAAGGGGCGATCCACTTTGGCATCATCCCGCGCACCAATCGCGGGATCTTTGCGATCAATGAATTGCCGGATCTGCAGCCGCGCATCCAGGTCGGGCTCTTCAACATCCTGGAAGAGAAGGACATCCAGATCCGCGGGTTCAACATCCGGATCCCGCTGGATGTGATGCTGGTCTTCACCGCGAATCCGGAGGATTACACCAATCGCGGCAACATCATCACGCCGCTGAAGGACCGCATCGACTCCCAGATCCTGACGCACTATCCGCGGTCGATGGACGACGCGATCCGCATCACGGAGCAGGAGGCGCACATCGCACGGGACGGTCGCGAGGTGCGCGTGCCGCATTTCTTCAAAGAGATCATCGAGCAGGTCGCATTTGAAGCCCGGACGAACGAGTTCGTCGATCAGAAGTCCGGTGTAAGCGCGCGCCTCACCATTGCGGCGATGGAAAACCTCGTCAGCAATGCGGAGCGGCGCGCCATTGTGACCGGCGACGCCGTGGTGATGCCGCGGATCTGCGATCTGCCGCACATCCTGCCCGGGCTCACCGGTAAAGTGGAACTCGTGTTCGAAGGCGAACAGGAGGGGAGCGTCAAGGTCAGCCGTGCGCTTGTCGGCAAGGCCGTGCGTGAGATCTTCTCGCGCTACTTCCCCGACCCCCTGCGCAAGCGTCAGCGCAAGAGCGGAGAGCAGGAAGCCCCCCCGCCGAAAGCCGCCGAAGGTGACTATGGCGCGATCGTTCACTGGTTCGAGGCCGGCAACCGGCTGGAGTTGAGCGACGATATGCCTGCGGCGGAGTACCGGAAGGCGCTGGAGGCGGTGAAAGGGTTGCGGGATCTTGTGGAACGGCTGAAGCCGGGGCTTGATCCGGCCCTGGACCGGCCGGCGATGATGGAGTTCGTTCTGGATGGGCTGCATCAGCACTCGCGTATCGCGCGCGATGAGGTGGACCATGTGATCTCGTACAAGGACATGGTGGGAAGCATCTTTCCCGTGGACAGGCACATGAGGGACGAAGAGTAATGCGGTTCATCTACAGCCGCTGGCGGCCCGACGCGGCCACCGACGACCAGCGGCTTCAACAACTCGTGTCGCTCTTCAACTACCTGGTGACCGGCACCAGTGGGGATGTTGAAGAGGCGCTGGCATGGCTCCGCCAGCTTGCGGAGGAGCACGGGGTGTTCGATGAGAACCTCACGATGGACGATCTCATCGACAAGCTGCGTGCGATGGGCCTCATCGCCGATGCGGAGAGCGGCCTGACCCTCACGCCGTCGGGCATCAAGCGCATCCGGCAGGACGCGCTGAACGAGATCTTCACATCATTGAAGAAGGCTCCGAGCGGTACCCATGAGACGCCGTTCTCCGGGCGTGGCGTGGAACGTCTCAACGAAACGCGCAAGTTCATGTTCGGCGATCAGCCGACGGACATCGACCTCACCTCCACGCTCACCAACGCATTCCGCCGCGACGGGATCGAGAACTTCAATCTCGCCGAGGAGGATGTGGAGGTCTATGAGACCGAGCATCAGACCGGCTGTGCGACGGTCCTCATGATCGATATCAGTCACAGCATGATCCTGTACGGCGAGGACCGGATCACCCCTGCGAAGCAGGTTGCGATGGCGCTTGCCGAGCTCATCATGACGCGCTTTCCGAACGACTATCTTGCACTGGTGTGTTTCGGAGATGACGCGAAGCTCGTGAGCATCGCGGAGTTGCCGTTCCTGACGGTGGGTCCGTTCCACACGAACACGCGGGCGGGCCTGCAGCTTGCGCGTGACCTCTTGCGCCGGCGGGGGAATGTGAACAAGCAGATCTTCATGGTCACCGACGGCAAGGCCTCGGCGATCACGATGCCCGGTGGGCGGTTGTACAAGAACTCCTTCGGGCTCGATCCGAAGATCGTGAACAAGACACTCGATGAAGCTGTGGCGTGCCGCCGCGAGCACATCCCGATCACGACGTTCATGATCGCGCAGGATCCGTACCTCGTCAACTTCGTGGAAGAACTCACCAAAGCAAATCAGGGACGAGCATACTACTCGTCCCTGAGCACCCTGGGTCAATTCCTCTTTGTGGATTACATCCGCAACAGGCGCAAGCGTTTCAACGCCTGACCTTTGCTGGGCCGGCAGAACGGTTCAGCGCTTCGAGCAATACCCGCCCCTCACGCAACGGAGTGAATTCCACGCCTGTCAGGGCCGACAATGTCGGCGCGATGTCCGCCGGGCTTGCATCCGCGTCGTAGGTCCCTGGCCTGATCCCCGGTCCCCGGAAGATCACCGGCACGTGGGCATCCGATTCGATCGGATCGCCATGCGACGCGCCGTGTTCGTCCGGGTTGTCCTTGTAGAACGGACTGTAGACGATGATCGCATCGCCGCTGCGTTCATCATTGAAGCTGTTCCGCAGGCGTTGCTCCAATCGGGAACCATCGGTCAGCGCAAGGATCTGTCCTCGCGTGAACGCGGCCACGACTTCGGGTCTGCGGCGCATATCGTCGCAGACGACACCGGCGGCGACCTCTGCGGTGACCCCGGCGTGTGCCAGGGCTGCAGGCGCGATGAAGAGGGAGCCGGCAGAGAGGCTCTCGACCCATTTGCCGGAACCCGGTGTACCGAATCTTGCGGTAAGGAGCGATTCGGCACGGGCTCTGATCGCTTTGCCGTCCAGCTTCTGGAAGATCGCGCGCCCGATAGTGTGGCTCACGTAAGCGGGGATGGTGGACACGCCATGGTCTGCCGTGAGCACGATGACGCACTGCGAGAGACCCACCTGCTTATCCAGGAACCGGAAGAAGTCCGCGAGGATCCGGTCCATCTGAACATTCATCTCCAGCATCTCCTGGCTGTTCGGGCCGTACTCGTGCCCGACGTAGTCGGGTGACGAAAAGCTCACGCTGAGCATATCCGTCACGCCGCGGGTGCCGAGTTGTTCGCCGATCACCGCTTCGCGGGCGAGGGCAGCAAGGACTTCGGCGCCGTAGGGACTGCCGAGCAGCGAACCGTAGTATGATGATGTGATATGGGAAGCGGAATCACCCACGATCGGATGCGGGAACGTGCGACCCTGACCGGCAGGGAAGCCTTCGTAGGGTGCGTCATCCCTATCCACCAGGGCGAATGCTGCTGGTGGCAGGGTGCGTTCCCATGTCTTTCCGAAGAAGGAGTTGACCATGCCGGAGGCATTGAACTTTTTCACCCAGGGCGGAAGTTCCTTGACGTAGTAGGTCGAGGAAACGAACGCCGAATCCACCTGCCAGAGGGCGATGTTGGCGAGCTTGCCGCCGGGCAGGATGGCGGCGCGGTCCTTGTTCGAGATCGCGATGGACTTCGCCTTGAACGCTGTCCCGATGCGGAGCATGTCTCCATAGGTGTAGGTCTTGTAATTCACCGGGGAGCGGCCCTCTGCCTTCGCACCGAGGATCTCCACGGACCGGTCTTCGACGCAGTACATGCTCCGTCCGAGGTTCCGGTCGTACCAGGAGTTGCGGGAGATGCCATTCGTCCTGGCGTACGTTCCGCTCAGGATCACGGCGTGGCCGGGGCCGGTGGAGGTATTGGCGTGTTTGTAGGATGCGTTCGTGAACACGGCGCCGTCCAGCAGGTACCGGAACCCACCCTGGCCGTAGAATTGCTGGTACCGGGCGAGGTAGTCGTAGGGGAACTGATCCAGGGTGACAATGACCACCAGTCGGGGTGTGGCAACAGGTGATGCCGCATTACCCGCATTGATCGAGAGAACGAGAGTCGTTGCCAGCATGATACTGGCGAGATGGAAGAGGCGCATGTCTCGTGATATCCGTACTGTGAGAGTATGAGCATATGGTACACAGGGATAGCGACAGAAAAAAGGGGTGGCTTGAAAATCAGGCAGATTTTACGCAAGTTTAACATATGATCCTCGTTATTCCTGCTATTGAGATACGTGGCGGGCGCTCCGTCCAGATGGTCCAGGGGGTTGAAGGATTCGCGTATTCCGATGCCCCCGAGGATATGGCCCGTCTCTGCCGTCTTGAGAACGCCAAGTCCCTCCACGTCACCGACATCGATGGTGCGCGCGCCGGTCACCTTGTGAACACCGACACCATCAAGCGTATGGTGGAGAAGGTGGACATCCCCATTGCTCTTGGTGGCGGATTGCGCGATGCTGAGGAAGTCAAGAAGGCGTTCGATCTCGGGGTCTACCGTGTTCGAGTCGGCACGATGGTGATCCAGAATCCCGACGAAGCGCGGTCGCTGATCGAGACGTACACGGCGAGCCGGATCATACTCGGCATCGATGCGATGGATGGCATCGTGGCGACGAATGGTTGGGAGGAGTCGTCGGGGCTCACCGCGATGACCGTGGCGCTCAATGCAAAGGCGCTCGGGTTCACGCGCATGGTCTACACGGACATCCGGATGGATGGCACCATGCGTGGCATGAACCTTCCCAGGATCAAAGAGCTCGCCGAGAAAACGGGATTGCGTATCACGGCATCGGGGGGTGTCGGTGGGCTTGAAGACCTCCTGCGCATTCAGGAACTGGAGCCGTACGGCGTCGATTCGGTCGTGATCGGGCGCGCGCTCTATCAGAACAGATTTGCCTGTCAGGCACTCTGGCGCATGTGTGAAGCCAGAGACTATCCCTATACAGCGAAGGTGTGACATGAAGAAGGTCGCCGTCCTGCTGGGCAGCACCTCCGATGAAGAGGTCATGAAGGGGTGCACGGACTATCTCACGAAATTCGGCATACCGTGGGACCTCAAGATCCTCTCGGCGCACCGCACGCCGGACGCCACCGCGGCATTCGTGAAGTCGGCGGAGGAGAACGGGTATGCGCTGATCATCGCGGCAGCCGGCATGGCCGCCCATCTCCCCGGTGTCGCCGCGGCATACACGACGCTTCCGGTGATCGGCGTGCCGCTTGCCGGCTCGGAACTGCGGGGTGTGGATGCGCTGTACGCGATCGTGCAGATGCCGGCGGGGATCCCTGTGGCAACGGTAGCGATCGGCTCTGCCGGTGCAAAGAATGCCGCGGTGCTTGCCGCCGAGATCCTTGCGCTGGGCGAGCCCGTGCTCACGACACGGTTGCGTGAGTTCCGGGCCGCCGGTGCCAGGTTCTGAAGGTGCCTCCCACGCATAACTCTCCGGTACGTTCATGAAATTGCTGATCATCGGTCACCTCTCGATGGACGTGTTCCACACGCCCGACGGTGTTGAGCGCGAAGAGGCTGGCGGGATCCTGCGCGGGCTCGGTGCAATGTCGGCCCTTGCGGGCCGTGGCGATGGGTTCACGCCGGTGGCCGGCGTTTCGCGGAAGGAACTCCCGGCGATGCGCGAGCGCCTCGAAGCGTTGCAGGGCGTTCAGACCGATGGCCTGTACGTCCACGAGACCCCCGTTCACCGTGTGCATTACTATTATCGGAATGAGCACGATCACGTGGCATGCACGCACGATCTTGCCCCGCCCATTCCGTTCGCGAAGATCAAACCGCACCTTGACGTGCACGGCATCCTGATCAACATGATCTCGGGTGCGGACATCACGCTCGACACCCTGGATGAGATCCGCATGGCGGTGCGTCATGAGGGGATCCCGGTGCACCTGGACCTGCACAGCCTGACGCTTGGCGTGAATGAGCGTCACGAGCGGTTCCGCCGGCCGTTGCCGGACTGGCGCCGCTGGGCATTCATGATCGATACGATACAGATGAATGAGGAAGAGGTGGCGGGTCTGACGGTGGAAGGGATGGAGGAAGAGCGTGCCGTCGGCCACATCCTGATGCTGGGGGTGAAGGGCGTCCTGATCACACGGGGCGCACGCGGGGTACGTGTGTATCTGAACGAACAGAAGAAGGTGATCCGGACCGACCTTGCCGTGCCGTCTGTCGATCCTGCCGGCTCTCCGGTCGGGCGCGGTGACAAGTTCGGCGCGGCGTTCCTGTATCATTATGTGAAGAATCACAACGTGCTTGCCGCCGCCGAATCGGCGCAGGCGAGTGCGACAGGCGGAGGGGCAGCATGAACACTCTTGAGGTCGAACGCGTCCTGGTGGTCGGGAGCAACGGATTGCTCGGGCAGAAGGTGGCCGAGCAACTGATCCGCGGGTTCAATTATCACGTCACGCTGACCTCGATCGAGTCGGCCCCTGTCCGCGATATGCCTGCCGCGCCGTACATGCAGGCGGACATCACGAACAGGAAGACCGTAAAGGATCTTGTCGGTTCGGTGAATCCGGATGTCATCATCAATTGTGCGGCGATGACGAACGTGGATGCGTGCGAGACCGAACGGGAGATCGCCTGGAAGATCAATGTCGGCGGCGTGGAACATCTGATCGACGCCGCCCGGAAGCGGCCGGCAACGATCATCCACGTCTCCAGTGACTACGTCTTCGACGGCAAGAATGGCCCGTACCATGAAGAGGACAGGCCTGAGCCGCTGAGCTACTACGGGAAATCGAAACTTGCGAGCGAGAATGCGCTGCGGACGTCGGATGTCCCGTATTTCGTTGCGCGCACGATGGTGCTCTACGGGTATGCGGAAGGTGTGAAAGCGAATTTCGCGCTCTGGCTGGTGAACAGTCTGCGCGAACGGCAGACGGTCCGCATCGTCGACGATCAGATCGGCAATCCGACGCTGGTGGACGACCTCGCGTTCGGCCTGATCCGTGCGATGGAAATGAAGCGGAGAGGCATCTATAATATAGCCGGCAAGGACATTGTCAGCCGGTTCGATTTTGCCGTAGCGCTGGCGAAGGCCTTCGGGCTGGATGCGTCGCTGATCCAGCCGATCAAGACCGCGCAGCTGAACCAACCCGCGGCACGTCCGCTCAGATCCGGCCTGATCACCTTGAAGGCCGAAGTGGACCTCGGGCTGAAACTCTCCGGTGTCGACCAGGGGCTTGCGCTGCTGAAGAGCCAGCTTGTCCGGGCCGGAAAATAGGACCGTACCTCATCCATTGGAAAGCGTTGACCCATGCTTGATATCAAACTCCTCCGTGAACAGCCCGATGTGGTCCGTGCAGGCATCCTCCGCAAGGGCGAAGACCCTGCGAACGTGGACAAAGCCATCGGGCTCGATCTGCGCCGTCGTACGATCGTGCAGCAGGGCGAGGCGCTCAAGAGCCGGAAGAACACCGTCTCGCAGCAGGTGGCCGCGATGAAGGCGAAGAAGGAGGATGCCACGGCGGTGATCGCGGAGATGCGCGGGGTTGCGGACGAGATCAAGGCGCTGGACGATGAGTTGAAGACCATTGAGGAGGAGTTGCGCAGCGTGATGCTGCAGATCCCGAATCTGCCTGATGCATCGGTGCCCGACGGCAGGACGCCGGAGGACAACAAGCCCATCGCACATTGGGGTGCGCCGCCCGTCATAGACTTTACGCCGAAGCCGCACTGGGAGCTCATCAAATCGCTCGGCCTGATCGATTTCGACCGCGGGACGAAGATCACCGGTGCCGGATTCCCGGTGTATGTCGGCAAGGGAGCGAAGCTCGAGCGTGCGTTGATCTCGTTCTTCCTGGACCATGCCGAGGCGTCGGGATATACCGAATTGCTCCCGCCGCTGATGGTGAATGCTGACAGTGCGACGGGGACCGGCCAGTTGCCGGACAAGGAAGGGCAGATGTACGTGGCCCCGCTGGATGGGTTCTATATGGTACCGACCGCCGAGGTGCCGGTCACGAATTTCTACCGTGATGAGATCCTTGGTGAGGAGCAGCTTCCGGTGAAGTTGTGCGCGTACACACCGTGTTTCCGCCGGGAGGCCGGGTCGTACGGGAAGGACGTGCGGGGACTCAACCGGTTGCACCAGTTCGACAAGGTGGAACTCGTGAATCTGGTGCATCCTGCGCGGTCCATGCAGGCCCTGGAAGATATGCGCGCCACGGCGGAACAACTGTTGCAGAAACTGGGTTTGCATTACCGTACCCTGCTGATGTGTGCCGGCGACCTGGGGTTCACGCAGGTGAAGAAGTACGATCTTGAGGTCTGGTCCGTCGGTCAGCAGCGCTGGCTGGAGGTCTCATCGGTCAGCAATTTTGAATCGTATCAGGCGCGCCGTCTGAACATCCGGTACCGTCCTGCGGGAGGCGGCAAGCCCGAGATGGTCCATACGCTCAACGGATCGTCGCTGGCATTGCCGCGCATCGTCGCTGCGCTGCTCGAACAGTACCAGACCCCCGAGGGGAAGGTCATTGTTCCTGCCGTGCTCCATTCGTACACCGGTTTTGAAGTGATAGGCTGATCCGTTGAAACCACTGCTGCGCCTGCTGCCGTACCTGAACCGCCACCGTCGCCTTCTGGTGACCGGGGCCATCGCCGTCGTGTGCAGCAATCTGTTCACGGTCGTCCAGCCATTGCTCATCGGCCGCGCCATCGATGTCCTGAACGCCGTGCTGCTCAAGAGCGACAGGGCGACAGGGAGTCTTGCGTTGTACGCCGCGGCGGTCGTCGGCACTTCGGTGATCGCCGGCATCTTCTCGTTCCTCACGCGGCAGACCCTGATCGTTGCGTCGCGGCACATCGAATTCGATCTGCGGAACGACTTCCTCTCGCACATGCAGAAGTTGTCCCTCTCGTTCTTCCAGAACACACCCACCGGCGACCTGATGGCGCATGCCACCAACGACATCGGTGCGGTGCGCAATGTGGTCGGTCCCGGCATCATGTATCCCGCGGACACCCTTGTGACCTTCGTGATGGTGATCTCGGTGATGCTCACGCTCGACTGGCAGCTCACCCTGTTCGCCCTGGTCCCGCTGCCGTTCGTCTCGTATGCCGTGTACCGGCTTGGCAAGATCGTGCATCAGAAGTTCGAGGCGCGGCAGGCGACGTACTCTGAATTGACCACGCGTGCGCAGGAGAACCTCTCCGGCATCAGGGTGGTGAAAGCGTATGTCCGCGAGCAGTACGAGATCGGGCTGTTCCGTGCGCTGAGCCTCGATTATCTCAAGAAGAACCTCGTCCTGGCCCGCGTGCAGTCGATCATGTGGCCGCTGATGTTCCTTCTGGTCGGCTTCTCGCTCATCCTCACGATGTACTTCGGCGGCATGCGTGTGATCAGTGGTGAGATCACGACGGGCACCTGGACGGCATTCTTCGTGTATCTTGGCATGCTCATCTGGCCGATGATCGCGTTCGGGTGGGTCATCAACATGCTGCAGCAGGGTTCGGCGTCGATGGGGCGGCTGATGAAGATCATGGACACGCCGGCGGACATCACGGACGGCCCGGGCACCGACCGGAGCGTGACCACGATCCAGGGCGGGCTGGAATTCCGGAATGTTTCGTTCCGCCACAAGGGTGCGGACCGGGATACGCTGTCGGACATTTCCCTGACCGTGCCGGCGGGTACCACGCTTGCCATCGTGGGATACACCGGATCGGGGAAGAGCACGCTTGTGAACCTCCTCCCGCGGCTGATGGACGTGACGGCCGGAGAGCTGTTGGTGGACGGCCACGATATACGGACGATCCCGCTGGAGGTCCTCCGGACGAACATCGGGTATGTACCGCAGGAGACGTTCCTGTTCTCCGAGACCATTGCGGAGAACATCCGGTACGGCGTGGACGGTGGGAGCGATGCGGGGGTGCGGGAGGTGGCGGACATCGCCCAGCTGGGGAAGGATGTCACGGAATTCCCGCACGGGTATGAGACCATTCTCGGCGAGCGAGGCATCACGTTGTCGGGTGGACAGAAGCAGCGGACGAGCATCGCGCGGGCGCTGATGCGTCAGCCCAGGGTCCTCATCCTGGACGATGCCCTGTCGGCGGTGGACACCTATACCGAAGAAGAGATCCTGAAGCGCCTCCGGGGCGTGATGAAAGGGCGCACGAGCATCATCATCAGTCATCGTATCTCGACCGTGAAAGAAGCAGACATGATCATCGTGCTGCATGAAGGCCGGATCACGGAACGTGGCACGCATGACCAGCTTGTGGGGCTGGGCGGCATCTATGCCGAACTCCACAGGAAACAATTGCTGGAAGACGAGATCGAGCACCTCTGATGCAAGAAGACGAAATCCTTGGCAAGGCATACGACGGCACCCTGATGCGCCGGCTTCTGAAGTACCTGAAGCCGTACCGCTGGTATGTCGTCACGGGCATCGTGCTCAGCATCGCCGTGTCGGGGATGGAGGCCGTGCGTCCGTACTTCATCAAGCAGGCCGTGGATGTGGACATCAAGGCGAGCGACCCGCACGGGTTGCTCATGACCACGCTGGGGTTCTGTGCCCTGATGCTCGCGCGCGGCTTCATCCAGTACCTGAACGCCTACCTCACGCAGTGGATCGGGCAGAAGACCATCTTCGATCTCCGCATGGAGATCTTCGAGCACCTGCAGTACCTCGGATCGAAGTATTTCGACAGGAATCCGATCGGGCGGCTCATCACGCGCGTCACCAACGACATCGAGGTGCTCAACGAGATGTTCTCGTCGGGCATCGTGATGGTGTTCAGCGACATCTTCACGATCATCGGGATCCTGGCGTTCATGTTCTCCATGGACTGGCGCCTGGCGCTGATCTCGCTCAGTGTGTTGCCGTTGCTGTTCTACGGGACATTCCTGTTCCGCCGGAAGGCACGGGAGGCGTACCGTGAGGTGCGTCTGTACATCGCGCGCATCAACACGTTCATGCAGGAACACATCACCGGCATGCTCGTGGATCAGGTGTTCAACCGGGAGAAGAAAGCGTACGCGCAGTTCTCGGAGATCAACGGCCAGCATCGCGATGCGAACATCAAGTCGATCCTGTACTACGCGATCTTCTATCCCGGCGTGGAACTCATCGGGGCGATCGCGGTCGGCCTCATCGTCTGGTATGCCGGTGTCGAGGCATTGGACGGTGTCGTGACGGTCGGTACCGTGATGGCGTTCCTGCAGTTCAATGAGATGTTCTGGCGTCCGATCCGCGATCTGTCCGAGAAGTACAATATCATGCAGACGGCGATGGCGAGTTCCGAGCGCGTGTTCCGCCTGCTCGACGACACGACGAAGATCGCCGACCCGGCGGAGCCGGTGGCGCTCGGCACCATACGCGGCGACATCGAGTTCCGGAACGTCTGGTTCACGTACAACGAACCGAAGGATGGCAGCGAGCCGGAATGGGTGCTGCGCAACGTCTCGTTCACGATCCGGGCCGGTGAAAGCGTCGCCATCGTTGGCCACACGGGTGCCGGCAAGACCACGATCATCAGTTTGCTCGCACGCTTCTATGATATTCAGAAGGGTCAGATCCTGGTGGATGGTGTCGACATCCGGCAGGTGACGCAGGCGGATCTCCGCAGCCATATGGCCGTGGTGCTGCAGGATGTGTTCCTTTTCTCGGGAACGATCGCAGGGAACATCGGGTTGGGCAACGAGACGATCCCGGAGGACCGGCTTCGGGCCGCTGCGCGGGTCGTTGGTGCCCACCGGTTCATCGAGAACCTGCCCGGCCAGTACCACGCGGTGGTGAAGGAGCGCGGGGCGACGTTATCGGTGGGGCAGAAGCAATTGATCTCGTTCGCGCGTGCGCTCGCATATCATCCGCGCATCCTGGTGCTGGACGAAGCCACATCGAGTGTGGATACCGAGACCGAACTCGTGATCCAGGAGGCGATCAAGAAGCTGTTGCACGGGCGCACGTCGATCGTCATCGCGCACCGGTTGTCCACGATCCAGTCGGCGAACAAGATCCTGGTCATGCACAAGGGTGAGATCCGGGAGATGGGGACGCACCAGGAGTTGCTGACGATAGGAGGGTTGTACTTCAAGTTGTATCAGTTGCAGTACAAGGACCAGGAAGTGCCGGGCAAGAAGTAAGGACCCCGGCGCAGCAAGACCCGCCGTACCCCGGCAGCCTCCCCACTTGCCGCCCAGCAGGCGGTCGTGCGCCCGCGTGGTGCGAAACGAAAAGGCACGCGGCCAGGCCGGTCGCGTTGCGGGAGTCCCTCATGAGCACCGCCGACCGTCTGGTAACCCTCGAACGGCACATCATTGAAGGTGAACGGAATCATCCGGGTGCCACCGGCGAATTCTCCAGTCTGCTGCACGGCCTCTCGCTCGCCGCGAAGCTGATCTGGCGGGAGGTCACGAAGGCCGGGTTGGTGAACATCCTTGGGAAGACCGACCGGATGAACATCAGCGGCGACGTCGTGAAGAAGCTCGATGTCTTCGCGGATGAGACCATCTACCGGGCGATGGACCATCTCGGGCACCTGTGTGTGATGGCGTCCGAAGAGAACGAAGACCTGCTCCACATTCCTTCGCATTATCCCAACGGCAAGTACGTCCTGCTGTACGATCCCCTGGATGGTTCATCCAACATCGATGCCAACGCAACGATCGGCACGATCTTCTCCGTGTACCGGCGCGTGTCGAGTGAAGGTCCCGGGACGATGGCGGACATTCTCCAGGCCGGGAACAAGCAGGTCGCGGCCGGGTACATCCTTTTCGGATCCAGCATGATGTTCGTGTACACCACGGGACACGGTGTGCATGGCTTCACGCTCGATCCGAGCGTCGGGGAATTCCTGTTGTCGCATGAGAACATCCGTATCCCGCAGAAGGGGACCATTTACAGCGTCAATGAAGGGAATGCCGGGCGTTGGAGTGCGGGGATGCAGCGGTATGTCCACTGGTTGAAGGAAGAGGATGGGGCGACGGGGCGTCCGTACACTTCCCGGTACATCGGATCGATGGTGGCGGACGTGCACCGGACGATGCTGTACGGTGGGATCTACTGTTATCCGGGCGACACGAAGAATCCGCGCGGGAAGCTGCGGTTGATGTACGAGAACAACCCGCTGGCGTACGTCATCGAAGAGGCCGGCGGTGCGTGCAGCAACGGTGAGCAGCGCATGCTGGACCTCATCCCGAACAGTCTGCACGAGCGGTGCCCGATGTTCATCGGGAGTGTGGAAGATGTGCGCATCGCAACGGAGTTCGTGACGGGCAAGCGGACGTAGCCGGACATTCCGGAGGTGAGAAAAGCAACGACCCCCTGGTTCCGTCGTCGGGACCAGGGGGTCGTGCTGTTACAGCCTGAGGTTGGTTCAGGGCAGCTTCGTCAGCTTGGCCTTTGCTTTTTCGACAAGAGCGCTGGTCGGGAAGTCGGCGACGACCTTCTGGAATGCTTCCTTCGCGGCCGTCTTGTTGCCGAGTGCGAGCTGGCAATTGCCGATCATGAACGTTGCATCAGCTTTCTTGCCGGAGCGCGGGAGTTCGGTGATGTTCTGGAATGTGCTGAGCGCGCTCTTGAAATGCTTCTGGGCGTACTCGGATTCGCCGATCCAGTAGTGGCAGTTGTCTGCGAGACTGGCTTCGATGCCGCTGTCCAGAAGGGCCTTGAAGTCCACGATCGCGCCCGCATAATCCTTTGCCTGGAACTTCGCGAGTGCGCCGTCATAGCCACCGGGCACGCTGGGGGCTTTTTCTTCCGGAGTTGTTGCCTGCGGAGCAGCCATCGCTTCGGTGAGTTTCGTTTCGAGTTCGGCATTCCGTGCGGTCAGCTTGCGGTTCTCGGATGCCACCGCTTCGATCTGATCCTGCAGTCGGCGGTTCTCGTTCTGGAGGCTATCGACGCGGTATTCCAGCATCGCAGTGGGGGATACGGCCGGGGCACTCTCCCACTCTTCCATCGACTCCTCGGACGATCCGCAGCCGAACACGGAGAGCGAGAGTACCAGTGCTGCCACCGGCATGAGACCTGCCAGAATGTTGAACCTTCTGTCGTTGCTGCTCATTGAGGCTTCCTCCTTAAAGGATTAGGTGTTCGGTATGGCGTAAATGTATCAAACAAGGTATGCAATGTCAAGTTGACTCTGAGATCCTGCCCGTCCTGTGCATGGCGTGGGTCCCCCGGTGTCGACCCCGGAACCCTCCGTGGCGCTGCTTGTTATTCACTATGGCAATGGGTATATTTTTTGTTGCAGAAGTACAGACGGCCGGAGGAGAATGTTGTCATGAAGAATGCGTTGTTCTTGCTCATGTTTTTCGGAGCGCTCCTGCTCCTGGGAGGGTGCTCCGGGGGGGGACAATCGGGCAAACCGGACGGGGAAACCGCGTCCGCCAAGGGCCCGAGTACGGATGATGCCTCCCGGCGTCTGGGAATGCAGCATTTCGTCGATGGCTCTGTGTACGAATTGAAGGGGGACCTCCCCCAGGCCATCCTGGAGTATCAGGATGCGTTGCGGTTCGACAAGGATCCGGCCATCTATTTTGCCATTTCCAAGTGCTATTCGCAGCTCTCCAAGCACTCGCTCGCCATCGAGAATGCCCGGGAGGCGGTCCGCCTCTCCCCCGACCAGTTGACCTACCGGCGTAATTACGCCGACATCCTTGCGGCAGCATTCGATTTTGATGCCGCCGCCGGGCAGTTCGAGGAGTTGATCAAGCGTGATTCCTCGCAGGTGGAGGCGTGGTACAATCTTGCACGCATCTCCCAGCAGCGGAAGCCTCTCCGCGCGCTGGAGGTCTACGAACGCATCATCGATCGTTTTGGCCCCGATTGGGATGTCTTCCTCCAGATCGCTGACCTGAACAACCGGATGGGCAGGTTCGACAAGGCAGGCGAAGCCCTGCACGAGATGACGCTGCTCGATCCGAGCAACAAAGAGCTCAAGAAGACGCTCGCACAGACGTATGCCCGTGCCGGGAAATTCGATGAAGCGCTCAAGGTGTACGACGATCTTCGCGACATCCATCCCGATGATCTGGAGATCCAGGCGGAAGTGGCGGGGCTGTATCTTGCACGGGGCGAGTATGCGCGGGCCGCGAAGGAATTCGACACGCTCCTTGCACGCGATACGGTGTCCGTTGAGGTGAAGGTGCACATTGGCGAGATGTATTTTGCGCAGATGGCGAAGGACTCCACGCTCGCTCCGGTGACACGACGTCTCTTTGAGCAGATCGCAGCGAAGCATCCGGACGATTGGCGCTCCTTCTGGTTCCTCGGCGCCATCGGCAGCGTCACGCACGACGACACCCTGTCGCTGCGCAGCTTCCGCCGCGTCACCGAACTTGCGAGTTGGAACGCCGATGCGTGGGTGTACATGTCGGGGGTCTTCCTCGGCAAGAACAATTTCTCCGAGGTGGCCCACATCCTCGAATCGGCGGTGAAGATCCTGCCGGATGATTTCCGTGTGAATTTTTTCCTCGGGCTTTCGTACAGCCGGTTGAACCGCAACATCGATGCGGCGCGTGTGCTCGAACATGCGCGGCAGTTGAACCCCAAGGACCTGGATGCGATCGCACAGCTTGCGCTGGTCTACGACGCCATGCGCCGCTTCGAGGATTCCGATGCGCTGTATGAGGAAGCGCTGAAGATCGATCCGGAGAATCATCTTGTCCTGAACAATTTTGCCTACAGCCTCGCCGACCGGGATCTCCAACTCGAGCGTGCCCTGGAGATGTCGCGCAAAGCGGTCGACCAGCAACCGGACAATGCATCGTATCTCGACACGATCGGTTGGATCTATTACCGGCTCGGGCGCTATCCGGAAGCGGAGACCTGGACCAAGAAGGCCATCAGCAAGGGTGAGGTCAATGCTGTCGTGTATGAGCATCTGGGCGATATCTATTTCCGCATGAACCAGAGGGATCTCGCGATCGAACACTGGAACATGGCGTTGAAGCTGGACGAGCAGAATGCGCAATTGCGCGACAAGATCTCACGCGGATCCCTATGACGTCCGGTCCGACGCGTACCCTCGCTGTCCTTCTTCTGGGTGCGATGCTCGCCGGGTGCTCGCCCAGAGCGGCGGAGCTGGTGCTTGATACGCAGAAGGTCCCGCCCGCAACCGTGGTGTCGCGCGTGACAGCCAACGGCTCGCGTATCACCTCGCTCACCGGTTCCGGGACGGTCTCGTTCGAAGGCCCGGGCATGGGTGGGTCGGCGTTCTTCACGCTCTCGCTCAAAAAACCGGATTCGTTGCTTATCCGGTTCGAGGGGCCGTTCGGGCTCGACGCCGGCTTCCTCTTCCTCAGCCGTACGCAGTATGTGATGTTCAACCGGCTCGAGAACACGGTCTATGCGGGCGACCCATCCACGGGAGAGATCCGTTGGGCCATTCCCTTCGCATTGACCGTGGAACAGGTGTTGGATGCGTTCACCGGAGCCTTCCGTTTTCCCGCCGGGGCTGTTCCCGCACGGTATGCCGTCGACGATGAGCACTTCGTGTTGTCGTACACGGCGCAGCGCGATACCCAGACCTTCTGGGTGGACCCTGCAACGGCGCTGGTGAGCAGATATTCGCGGAACGGCAATGGGATGTCGGTCTGGGCGGAAACGTCGCGTCCGATGGAAGAGGATGGAATGCGGATGCCCCGTGAGATCTCGTTGTCATTTCCGACCGAGGGTCGGCAGCTCTCGGTCTACTATAACGACCTGACATTGAATCCGTCGGAACTCTCGTTCCGGTATGCGGTCCCGCGTACAGCGCAGATCCGGTCATCGAAACCATGAATCGCCGTTCACGTCTGATCGTTGTCCTCATCATGTGTCTGGTGCTGGGCGGTGCCCATGCCCTTCCGCAGGGGGATATCCAGCGCAAGCAGGATGAACTGGAGACGCTCCGCGAGCAGATCCGGGAGCTGGAAGCGAAGGTCAAGGTCCAGCAGCAGAACGAGACGGAGACCCTCGAGTTGCTGGACACGTACGACAACAAGGCGACGCTGGTGCGGAAGTTGATCACCCGACTCAAGGCCGCGGAACGGCAGTTGCAGGCGCGGATCGACACCACGCGTCGGAGCACGCGGTCCTTTGAAGCCCAGCTTGCCTTCCTGAAAGCGCATTATGCAAAGCACGTCCGGTCCGTGTACAAGACCGGCCGGACGCGTGACATGGAGATCCTGTTCGCATCGTCGTCCGTGGAGGAGTTCATTGCGCGGAATGAATACCTTCACCGGTTCAGCGAACAGCGGCGGAGTGATGCGCGGCGGATCCAGCGGAAACAGGTGCAGTTGTCTGAGATCCAGGTGCGCGCGGAAAAGGAATTGAGTGAGGAGCGGCGTTTGCTGGCGGAGAAGAGCGCTGAAGAGGACAGGCTCGCCGTCCTCACGGGGGAGCGCCGCGAGGCGTTGAACAGGATCCGCAAGGACAAGAATATGATGGCGCGGCAGATCCAGCGCCAGATCAAGGCTGCCCGGGATATGGAGGACATGATCGCGCGGCTGATCGAAGAGGAGCGCGAGCGGGCCGAGCATGAACGGGAGACGTCCACGGCGAAAAAGCTTCCTCCGACGCCGGAGGCTCCGGTCGTGCCGGGCGAATTCGAATTGAAGAAGGGGCGGCTCCGTTGGCCGGTGACGGAGGGGAACATTGTTGCCCGCTTCGGGCCGTACCGCCATCCGACGCTTCGTACCGTGACCACGAACACCGGCATCGATATTGCCGTGCAGCCGGGCAGTTCGGTCACGGCGGTCGCGTCCGGCAAGGTCGCAATGATCTCGTTCATCCCGTCGTATGGCAACCTCGTCATCCTGAATCATCACGACGGCTACCGGACGATCTATACGCATCTTGCCGAGATCGATGTCCTCGAAGGGCAGGTCATCAACGAGGGTGATGTGATCGGTAGCAGCGGCGATTCGGTGGATGGCCCGCGCCTGCACTTTGAGGTCTGGAAAGACCGCGACAAACAGAACCCCGAACAATGGCTCATGCGTCAATGAATCCTCGCGCCGCGGCCACCGTGAGCGGTGCCGCCGTCCTTGCACTCCTGCTGACGGTCATACTGCACGGCCTCTTTGCGTCGCTGGAAGAGGGTGTGACGGCGGGCCGGTATGCATTGCGCGGGGACCGCATGGCGGACACGAACATCGTCGTGGTGTATATCGACGATGAGGCGATCGGGGTGATGGGCTGGCCCGTTCCACGCAACTTTCATGCGCTCATGCTGCAAACGCTCACGGACCTTCATGTGCGGGCCGTTGGTATCGAGCCGGTGCTGGATGACCGGCGGGATGAGTATCCGGAGTACGATCAGGTGCTGGCATCGGTGATGAGGTCATCGGTGCCGGTCGTCATGACATGTTATCTCGATTCCGTGGTGCGATCGCACCCCGGGGACAGTGCTGCAGCACCTGCGGGGCTGTTCTCATATCCCGGCGTCTCTGAGCCGCAGGTGTACGGGCGTGGCCTCCACCTTCCGCTGGCGCCATTCCGAGATGGTTCCGCCGGTCTCGGGCATGTGAATTTCTCCGGCCGGGGTGCGATCCCCGTGTTCGTCGCGTATGGCACCGGGGTCATACCTTCCTTTGCGACCGAGCTCGCGCGGGTCAGTGCGGGCGTTTCCCGTGATGGTGTGCAGTATGATGGTGGCACGCTGACGATCCGCAGCCGGTCCGCACGGATCGTGCATGATGTTCCGGTCAGCGGTTCCGTCTCGCTCCTGTATCCCGGTCCGCTCTCCTCGTTCACGGCGATGCCGTTCCTTCAGGTCCTGCGGGAGTACGACCGTGTACGGGCGGGGGAGGGATCATCATCCGGGCTACTCCGGCTGAAGGACAAGATCGTGCTTATCGGACCGATCTCCAGTGGCCGCGGTTTCTTCGTGCATACGCCCGTGGATCCCCGGTTGCCCTCTGTCCTCGTTCATGCCAGTGCCCTTGACAACGCGCTCGCCGGTGAATATCTCACGGAGATGCCGGGATGGATGATGGCCCTGATCGGGCTCCTGTTCGGTGTGCTGTGCGGAGCATGCGTGCTGCAGTTGCCATCGCCGTGGGACCGTGTCGGGCCCGTCGTCCTGGCCATGGTGTTGCTCGTCGTATCGCAGGCGGCGTTCCGTTGGGCGGCGATCGTGGTCCCGGTCCTTGCACCACTCTTCGTGGGGATCGTGGCGACGGTCACTGCCGTGGTCGTGCGGCACCGTATCACCAGCGGACAGGTGGATGCACTTGCCGCGGAGAAGAATGCGGTCCTGGGCGAGCTCCGTGACCGGGAAGCCCGTCTGGCGGTGCTCGAGCGTGAGCTTCTGGATTATCAGACCGCGCGTCCGCCTGACCGCACCGAGGAGTTGCTTGAAGAGATCCGGAAGAACAAAGCGGAGATCCGCACACTCTCCTCGCGTGCCGATGATATGGAAGAGTATGCAGGATCGGGAGAGGATGACGAGCGGCTGGAATTCGAGGGGATGATCTACCGCAAGAACGGCCCCATGCGGGCCGTCGTGGATTTCATCGGCAAGATCGCCAGCAGCGATGCACCGGTACTTATTCTGGGCGAGAGCGGGACGGGGAAAGAGCGTGTGGCCCGCGCGATCCATGTGCGGAGCCAGCGGGCTGCTGCGCCGTTCATTGCGGTGAACTGCGGGGCATTGTCGGAGTCGCTCCTGGAAAGCGAACTCTTCGGCCACGACAAGGGCGCCTTCACCGGTGCGGTGAAGGACAAACTCGGAAGGTTCGAGCTGGCGGATGGCGGGACGATCTTCCTCGATGAGATCGGCGAGGTGTCGGAGGGATTTCAGTTGAAGCTCCTTCGTGTGTTGCAGGAAGGCGAGCTGGAACGTGTCGGCGGTACGCGCACGATCAAGCTCAACGTGCGCGTGGTCGCGGCAACGAACAAGGAGCTGCGCGAACTTGTGAAGGTCCGGAAGTTCCGCGAGGACCTGTACTACCGTCTCAATGTGCTGTCGGTATCGCTTCCGCCGTTGCGGGAGCGGCATGAGGACATTCCGGTGCTGGTGGAGCACTTCCTCGCGAAGGAGCAGGGTGGACTGCGTATCTCCCGGAACGTGATGGATGTGTTGCAGCAGCACCGGTGGCCGGGCAATGTGCGGGAACTGGAGAGCGCGATCCGCCGGGGTGCGGTGTTGGCGAGATCGGAGAGCCGGTCCCTCATACATCTCAGGGATCTTCCTGAGGAACTTGCCGAAGCTGCACGAAAGAGCGTACCCGTTCAGGAGCAGGTCCTGGATATGGTCCGGGAATTCGGTTTTTCCCGCAGTGCGATCACGGACACAGCGTCTGCGCTCGGCGGGTTGAACCGGGGCACCGTTGCCGAGTATCTCCGGGGTGAATTCCTGAGGGTCTTTGTGGAGCATCAATTCGACCTCGAGCAGGCCATAAGCCACATTTCCTTGTCCGGAGATACGGCGATCAATGATCGGGTCAGGAAACGCTACGTCGAGTACCTCAGCAATATCGTCGAAGGGATCGACATCTCCCTCCCATGGGATGCAGCCCGTCCGCGTCTCCGCACCAAGGCCAAGAACTTGCCGCAGCGCTATCATGGGTACCTGGAGCAGGCTGCTGAGGCGCATTTCCGGAAACTCTGGACCCTCCCTCCCAGCGCCTGAATTCCTCACTTCCCGCACTTCGTATGCAGAATCCCGCACTTCCCGCAGAAGCGTTCGACACTCCTGCTGATGGGCCGTGCCGGTAATTGCTTGTCATCCATACAGTTACGCCGCTGTTGTCCTCTTCCGTGAAATCTGGCATGCCGGTTGAAATGTCCTGAGCAGTGCAACGAAGCCAATGCAGTCAGGACAGATCCACCAACAACAACATTCCTTGAGGAGGAGACAATGAAACGAACCACGATGGTGCTGATGGCAGCGGTCATGCTGACCGGTGTGCTTGTGACGGGCTGCAAGAAGGACAATGGGCCGGACGAGGCCGCTCCGGTAGGGGTGACGAATGAAGAGCAGGCGATGCAGTACTTTGCCAAGAGCGATGAGTTCGTAGCGAATGATGAAGAGACCTTTGCGGACAAGTCGATCGAGAGCTTCGACTATGGTACATTCGGCAAGGTTGATGCGGCGATCACCCCGCTCCGCTGGGGCCGGTTCGTTACGAGCGTAACGCGGACGGTGACCACGACCATCCAGCCGGGCGATACGATCGCCATTGCGATGGTCGACAAGAGCATCAGCGGAACGCTGAAGATCCGTGGCGTCAACGGGACGGGTGACACGGTCACGATCGAGAAGCCGTTCAACGACCTGTCCAAGCGGAACGTCATCTTCAAGCGTGTGAACCGCAGCACCGACAGGTTCTGGCTGAACTGGGTACCGGTTGCCACGTCGCTGGTGGAAGGTGGCACGGCATCACCGAACAACCAGATCGAGATCACGAAGCTGGTGCTGTACGTGTCCACGACGGACACCATCACCATCACCGATCCGAATGCGTACTTCCTGCGGTATCGCTGGCTCAAGCTGTTCAACGGCGGGCGGAAGGATGTGCCGGAGTACCTTGCGGGGCAGGGGTTGAAGCTCCAGGTGACGGTGGTGTCGGCCTCTGCGGACACGGATCTCGTCGCCCTGCGGTACGGGGTGAGCGGGAACAACCACAAGCGGGTCCGTCTGGCCCTGGCGTCTGAGGTCAATAACGGCGATGGGACATACACCCGGGTGTTTGAGATCGCCCGTACGGCACCACAGTTCGTTCATTTCCACCGGGGCTGGTTCCATATGGGCATCGATGCGGTCACCCGTGCGACCCTGATGGATGATGCCGCACCGTACTCCGTGAGCTGGTGGGGTGTTCCGTACCGGGTGTTCTAGATCGTGTGTGGTGGGAGAACGTCCCCCGGTGGCTTGACGGCCCCGGGGGGCGGCTGTTCATGCAAATGTGTGGGAATGTGCTATATTATTTCACAGGGAATACGGATCGATGACATCGGATGGATGATCCGTGTGCCGAAGGACGCCTTCGGCATTGCCTGTCGGAAGTGTGATGCACAGCGTCAACGGTTCTCGCAGGCGATCGAAGTTCAGATGTTCACGCATCTTCGATCGATCTGCGACAACCCCGGAATTGCGAAAGAAATTGGCCGCCGTGCACGTGCACGGATCACAACGGAATGCCGTCCGGAGGGTCGTTCGGCCGCACCTGAACGCATCCACCGCGAGGGTCTGTCGCCGGAGAGGGTTGCCATGAAGCGCCTGCTGGTCGTGTTGAGCTTGTTCGCCCTGGTCATCGGGGGATGCAAGCATCCTTCGGAGGTCGAGCTCGTCGATGAGACGGCCGTGACGAACCTCGAAGCGTTCGCCGTCTCGCTGCCGGATTCGAACATTGCCACGGCATCGGTGGATTCCACCGGTGTACTGCCTGATGAAGAGGTCAAGGCTGCCGCCGCGTTCCTGATCAATGCGGTCACGTGGGATGCCGGGTCGGTCAAGAGATCCATTGCGTACAGCCGCGTGTTCTTTGCGGACAGTGTTGCACGCCTCTCGAGTACCGCGGTGGGTTTTGTGGGGAGGGACGTCGGATCGGTCGTTCTGGACGGGGCACTGATGGTCAAGGTGCCGCACCGGATCCCGATACTGCGTCCGATCCTGTCCGACTCCGCGATCGTACGCGGCGTTGAATACCTCGCCGACCTCTCCAGTTCTTACCAGCACGATCATGCGTACACCTGGACGGTGATCAACCGTTTACAGCCGGTGCTGATCGTTGGTGAGCGGACCCCCGAGGCACTCACTGTGCTGTCCCCGCGCGGGGGTGCGATCCACCCGCGCTCCTCGAACATGCCGATCGTCTGGAATGGCGGGAAGGGGAAGATGACCGTCATCATCAGCTATTATGACGTCCTGAAGAAGCGGACGCGCCCGCTGATCGAGCTCCGTGTACGAACCAACAATGGCCGCGGGGTGATCCCGTCGAAACTTCTCTCGCAGCTTCCCGCGGGGACGACATTTGTTCTCACCTTTGTGCTGGCGAACAAGACCGTGACGACGGTGACGCAGCCCGTTGCAGGAAAGGTCCTGAGTCAGGCTGCCGCGGTGTACAATGTTTTTGTCGAGCTGCGTTGACCGTGATGCGCTGCCGGGCCGGCATACTCATGATCGGGGCATTCGCTTGCAGCGGACAGTTGTGGGCGCAGTCGTTCGCAGATGCGCGTTCGCTTGCCATCGGCTTCCAGCCGGCGGCGGTACGCGATACAAGGGAGTTCTCCACCAACCCCGCGGGTTTGGTAGCGCTCCGTGACTGGGACCTGAGTTTCGGTGCCTACAGCGACCCGTCGACGGCGAAGAACGGGTTCGTCTTCCATGGGCTTGCGATCGGGAAGCGCTTTCTGGAGGATGATGCTGCTGCATTCCGCTACACCCCCGGATCGGAAGTCTCGTTCGTGATACCTCCCGTGTTGACGATCGGCGGGTCCAATATCCCCGAATCCGCGGATCGTGAGATCACCTACCGTGAAGCATATGCACTCGCTTATGCTCACAGGTTCTCTCCACAGTTCTCCGTCGGCATCGGTGCCCGCAACCGGTACGAGCGTGTCATCGATACGCGGTATCAGATCATCATCCGCGACACGATCTCGTATCCTGCCGTGTCCAAGGAGACCTACAGCAGAACGACGTGGTGTGCGGACCTCGGACTCCATTGGAAGCCGTCCGACGTCTGGTCCGTTGCACTTGTCGCCCGGAACCTCATGAGTTCCTCGTCAGGCGACGTGAACAGTGTCCTCGATCCCTACCGGCTTCCTTCGAAGGTGTTCCTCGAAGCAGGCCTGAGCGCACGGCCCGTGCGAACGTTGAGCCTCTACGCGTCGGCGAGCACTGCAGGCATCGGTGCCCTGGGTGCCGAGTGGATGCCCGGGGGAGGATTCGCCATCCGCGGCAGCACGACGGTCAATACCGCCGAGCAGTCGCCACTGACGGCTGTTGGGGCTGGGATCGGATGGTCCTATCAGTTCTTTGATGTGGATGCGGGATTCTTCCATTTCCTGCATGCCGGCGGGCATCGCGGCAGCACATCGGCGTTGAGTTTCGATCCGGGTGATATCGTGAACCTCGACATGCATCCGTACAGCCGCGACCGCATCACATTGTCCGTGCGGGCGATCTTCGGGCATATCCGCGAGAGTCTCGCGCGCATCGAGGGTGTCACCATTGCCGCGGGTGTCTATCCGGCTGCCCGGGAGGTGTTCGCGTACAAACCGATCGGCATGGCGAAGGTGCGCAATATCTCCGACCGGCCGATCCATGCACGCGTGAGTTTCTTCGTGGAGCGATTGATGGATGCTCCGACGGAGTCGCAGCCGGTGTATCTGGCTCCAGGGACCGAGGCCGATGTGCCGGTGATGGCGGTTTTCAACGATCAGGTGAACCGTGTCTCCACGCAGAGCATCCGCGAGGGAAATGTGTTCGTGAATGCGACGCCGGCGGAAGAATATGACGACCGATTCCAGACGCGTCTGTTGTTCCATGGGCGCAATGCGTGGGACGGGGATGTTTTGACGCTCCGGTATTTCGTCACCCCGGACGATCCGGCGGTGTTGAAGTACTCGCGCGACGTGTTGTTGGGGCGGCGGGACTCTCTTGTGGGACAGGCAGGCATGCCCGATCAGTTCGTGAAGGCGCGCACGCTCATTGCAGCCTTTGCCGGCAAGCTGCAATACGTGAACGACCCGAGGCTCAGCGCGGATGTTGTGCAGTACCCATCCGAAACGCTTGAACAACGGGGTGGGGATTGCGACGATATGACCGTCTGTTTTGCGTCGCTGCTGAGCAGTATCGGGGTACCCACGGCGTTCGTGGATGTTGTTCCGCCGGCCAATCCCGATCAGGCGCACATCTATCTGTTGTTCGATAGTGGTGTGGAGCCGCGGTTCGGCTCCTCGATAGCCGGCAATCCCAAGCGGTATGTCGTCCGGCGGAACGCGCAGGGGAAGGAGACGGTCTGGATCCCCATCGAGACCACCGTCATCGTGCGCGGGTTCGATGAGGCATGGTCTTCGGGAGCGCAGAGGTATTTTGATGATGTGGAGATCGGGCTCGGGCTCGCACACGGGTGGGTCCGTATCGTGGATGTGAACTGAAGGAGGAGATCATGAGACTGACAGGCGTATTTGTGCTGCTGCTGTCGGGTGTGATGGCGGCGCATGCGGGATCGATCACGATCCAGAAGATGAACGGTGAGGTCACGGTACGGCACGGGGTCACGGAAGAGTGGACGACGGTCGCGGCGGGCGATGTGCTCCGCCCGAATGATTCCATGCGGACGGGGAAGACCGGATCGGCGACGTTGCTCGTGCAGGAGGGATCGGGGGGGAGCGTGCGTCGACTGGCGTTACCGGCGGACGTCATTGTGGACATGTCGGATGTGCGTGAGCTGACGCAGGAGGAGTTGATGTTGAAGCTGACGATGCAGAAGGTACGTGCGACGCCGGAGCCGGACCGCAACGGTGGCCCTCAGATCTCCAATGCTGCCGTGATGCACGGGACGGATGCGGGCCGTGGCGCGATCGCGGAGAACGATCCGCAGGTTGGCCGCTCGTTGCTGAACGGTGCGAAGGTGTTGCTGGAGAACGGGTTCTCGGCGACCGCCGTGCTGCGCACGATGGAGGTATTCCGGTTGTTCCCGTCGCTGGCGGGCATTGTGGACAACCGGTTGGCGCTTGCGGCGGCGATGGAGAAGGCGAACCTGAGGGGAGAGGCCGTGACAGAATACCACGCCATCAAGAGGATGGATGGGCTTTCCTCATCGCAGGCGGCGGTGGTGAATGCGAGGATCGAGGCGTTGAGGAGGAACAATTAGCAATGGGGAATGGACAACGGACAATGGATCATGCAATGGGGAATGGATAGCGGACAATGGATCATGCAATGGGGAATGGATAACGGACAATGGATCATGCAATGGGGAATGGATAGCGGACAATGGATCATGCAATGGGGAATGGACAACGGACAATGGATCATGCAATGGGGAATGGATAGCGGACCATGGATCATGCAATGGGGAATGGATAACGGACCAACATGCAATGGGAATGGACAACGGACAATGGATCATGCAATGGGGAATGGATAGCGGACCATGGATCATGCAATGGGGAATGGACAACGGACAATGGATCATGCAATGACAATAACGGACAACGGACAATGGATACTGTAAAGAAAAAGAGGAGAGGCCACCGGGCACTCTCCTCTTTTCGCTTCTGGATCTTCCTTCCGACCTAGCGGATCAGGCGCTTGTATTTGATGCGGTGTGGCCGATCGGCCTCGATGCCGAGCCGCTTCTTCCTGTCGGCTTCATATTCCGAGTAGTTCCCATCGTACCAGGCAACAACGCTTTCCCCTTCGAAGGCCAGGATGTGCGTCGCGATGCGATCCAGGAACCACCGGTCGTGGGAAATGACCACCGCGCAGCCGGCGAAGTTCATCAGTGCTTCTTCCAGCGCGCGGAGCGTGTGCACGTCCAGATCGTTCGTGGGCTCATCGAGCAGGAGCACGTTCGCGCCTTCCTTCAGCATCTTGGCGAGATGCACGCGGTTCCGCTCGCCGCCGGAGAGCGCGCTGGTCTTCTTCTGCTGGTCGGTGCCGCTGAAATTGAACCGGGCCACATAGGCGCGTGAATTCACCTCGCGGTGACCGAGCTGGAGCAGGTCCTGTTCGCCTGAGATCTCCTGCCAGATGGTCTTCTCGCCGTCGAGCGGGCGGTTCTGGTCCACGTAGCCGAGCTTCACCGTCTCACCGATCTTGAACGACCCGCCATCCGGTGTCGCCAGGCCCGTGATCATTTTGAAGAGTGTTGTCTTGCCGGCGCCGTTCGGGCCGATCACCCCGATGATGCCGCCCGGGGGGAGCTGGAAGCTGAGGTTCTCGAACAGCACGTTCTCGCCGTAGGCCTTCGACACTCCCTGTGCTTCGATCACGACGGTGCCCAACCGCGGCCCCGGCGGGATGAAGATCTCCATTTCTTCGTTGCGCTTCTCGGATTCTTCGCTGAGCATCTTCTCATACGCGGAGATTCGGGCCTTGCTCTTGTTGTGCTGTCCCTTCGGGTTCAGCCGGATCCATTCGAGTTCCTGCTGGAGGGTCTTCTGGCGTTTTGATTCCTGCTTCTCTTCGATCGCAAGGCGTGCACGCTTCTGATCCAGCCAGGAGGAGTAGTTCCCCTCGAACGGGATCCCTTCGCCGCGGTCGAGTTCGAGGATCCAGCCTGCGACGTTGTCGAGGAAATAGCGGTCGTGGGTGACGGCGAGGACCGTTCCCGGGTACTGGCCGAGGAAGTGTTCGAGCCACGCCACTGATTCGGCATCGAGGTGGTTCGTCGGTTCGTCGAGCAGCAGGACGTCCGGGTTCTGGAGGAGGAGCCGGCAGAGGGCGACGCGGCGGCGTTCGCCGCCCGACAGGATCTTCACCGGTGTATCGCCGGGGGGGCAGCGCAGGGCATCCATCGCCTGTTCGAGGCGGCTCTCGAGGTCCCATGCATTCGCATGGTCGATCTTTTCCTGCAGTGCCGCCTGCTTCTCGAGGAGCGTGTCGAAGTCCGCATCGGGATCGGAGAGCTTGTTGCTCACATCCTCATACTGCTTGAGGAGGGCGGCCGTTTCGGCGACGCCTTCCTCCACGATGTCTTTGACCGTCTTGGCCACATCCAGTTCCGGTTCCTGCGGCAGGTATCCGAACGTGATGCCTTTCTGGATGGTGATATCGCCGAGATAGTCCTTATCCAGTCCGGCGATGATGCGGAGGAGGGAGCTCTTGCCGGAGCCGTTGAGGCCGAGCACGCCGATCTTGGCGCCGTAGAAGAACGACAGATAGATCCCTTTGAGGACCTGGCGGTTGGGCGGGTAGACCTTGCCCACGCCGACCATGGAGAAGATGATCTTGTTATCGCTCATACGAGATATTCGTTACAGGTTGGAGATCTGTGAGGAGTTGTTCGTCTTTATAATAGACGCGTTCCAGGAACAGTCCGGAGGGCGGCGCCGTGAGTTGTGCAGGAAGATCCGATTCTTCGTGGAGCAGGCGGGGGACGGCGGCACCGGGGAGTGCACCGCGGCCCACCTCGGCGAGAACGCCGACGACCCTGCGGACCATCTTCCAGACGAAGTGGGAGCCGCGCATACGTACGATGATAAGGTCGCCGCGTTCTTCCACGCGGAGTTCCTCGACCTCGACCTTCGTTGATTTTTCTTCCGGATCATCATCCGTGAAGGACCGGAAGTCATGCATACCGACAAAGTGTTTCGCTGCTGTTTGCATCGCGCGAACGTTCAGCGGGTCCTTCACCCACCAGACGAAGCGTTTGCCGAGGGCGGTGCGCCGGCGGCAGATCTGGTAGAGATAGCTGCGCGAGACGGCGTGGTGCCGGGCGTGGAAGCGGGCATCTGCGCGCACGAGGTCGAGGATCGAGATATCGGCCGGGAGGAGATCGTTCAGCTTCATTCGCAGAATATCGGGAGCGAGTTGGGTCGCGATCTCGAGATGAGCCACCTGTCCGAGGGCATGGACGCCTGCATCGGTACGTCCGGACCCCTGGAACTCAAACGTCGGGGTCTTGCAGACGTCGTGGATAGCGCGTTGTATCTCGCCGCCCACGGTCCGGACGTTCTTCTGGGGCTGCCACCCGCGGTAGCGCGTCCCCTCATATTCGACTGTCAGTTTATACCGGGCCATCAAAAGGAGAGGGGATCATGGTCTACATGATCCCCTCGCTCGTCTCTCCTGTGAACGGATCAGTGTTTCTTCTTGCCGGCGTTGGCGATCACCATGTCCGCCGCGACCTCATGTTTCGCAATGGCGTCCAGTGCGGCCAACCGTGCTTCCGCGAACTGCTTTTCCATGGCGATGAGTTCGTCCTTCTGGACGTTCAATCCGGCGAGCACGCCATCATGCTTCGCATCGGGGTCATACGGTTTGAACCCCCGCATCCAGGCATCCATGGCGGCCTTGGCGGCGGTGATCTTTTCCTGGGCCGCGACCAGATCGGCGGTTGTGTGGCCGGAGGCGAGGGCCGGGTACTTCTTGACCAGGGAATCGTGCTTTGCCATCACGGCAGAGATGTGCGTCGTGAGGCCATCCAATTCCGGGACAAGCTTCATGATCACATCGTGCTTGTCCATCACTTCTGTGTTCAATGCAGCTTCGATCTTCTTCATTTCGTCGGATTTGCCACATCCGGCGACAAGGCAGGCGACAAGCACCACCAGGGACAGAGCGAGGGGCATCTGCTTCATGGGAACCTCCGCAACGTGAGGAGCTCGTGGGTTGGACGCAGAAGTGCCTCCTAATATAGAAGAATTTCGAGCTTTGTCAAACGGGTGCGGCTTGCATGTGACCGGGAAAGTTCGCACCATGCGTCTAATCCAACCTGCGGATTACGTTCACCGTTCTTGCACATAGGCGCCCATGGACCGACGAACTGTACTCGGCGGCATGCTTGATGCTGCCCTGGCCGATCCTTCCGCGCACGCGAATCAATCCGATCCCCTCGCGTTCGCCAACACCGAACTCCCCGAAAACGCCCCGCGCACTCAGCGGCCTCGAGCCTTACACCGGGCTCTGGGGCAGGGAGCAGATCTTCCATCTGCTCCGGCGTACCACTTTCGGGCCCTCGCCTGCCGACCTGCAGGCATTTCAAACCATGAATATGACAGCGGCACTGGACATGATCCTGTCCACCTCGGCCGTCGATAGCAAGCCTCTTGCTACGGACACCCGGGAGATGGTCGCCGTTGGCGACACATGGGTCTACTCCAACGCGAAGGACCCGGCTTCCACCTTCGATCCGACGGGTGCGCGGTACGTCTCGTTGAAATCGTGGTGGACCGGCCTGATGCTTCAGCAGTCGCCGTCGGTCATGGAGAAAATGGTCCTGTTCTGGCACAACCATTTCGTGACGCAGAGGAATGTCGTGAACGAGCCGCGCTTTCAGTGGCGGTACACGGATCTTCTGCGGCAGCATGCGCTCGGGAACTGGAAGGACCTTGCCCGGGCGATGACGATTTCCGGCGCGATGTTGCGCTATCTGAACGGGAATGCGAATACCAAGACGAATCCGAACGAGAACTACGGGCGTGAGTTGCAGGAGCTCTTCACGATCGGGAAGGGGCCCCTTGCGGGTCCGGGCGACTACACCACGTATACCGAAGCCGATGTGAAGGCGGCCGCCAAAGTTCTGACCGGCTGGCAGGAGGACTCGACGGTGCTGCCGCAGCCAGGGGCGACGCCGTCGAAATTCACGCTCACACGGCACGACACAACGACCAAGCAATTCTCCGCGAGGTACGGGAACCGGACGATCGCGCCATCGACCGACGGCATCACGGAGGTCAATGCGTTACTGGACATGATCTTCGAACAGGAGGAGACGGCGAAATATCTTTGCCGGAGACTCTACCGCTGGTTCGTGTACTACGTGATCGACGAGGCCGTGGAGGCCAACGTCATCGTGCCGATGGCGAACATCCTCCGGCAGAACAACTACAATGTGTTGCCCGTGCTGCGCGCGCTGTTCCAGAGCGCGCACTTCTACGATCCCCTCAATGTGGGTTGCATGATCAAGAGTCCGCTGGAATTTGCCGTCGGCATCCCGCGGGTCTTCAGTTTGCCGTATCCGGCGGATGTCGCCACGCGATACAAGGTCTACTACTATATCGCGACCCAGGCCGGGGCCATGCAGCAGGACATCGCTGATCCACCGTCCGTTGCGGGTTGGCCGGCATATTATCAGTCGCCGCAGTTCTATGAATTGTGGATCAACTCGGACACGTTGCCGCGCCGTGCGACGCTCAGCAATCTGCTGTTGAAGAACGGCTACAGCACATCCGGGTTCAAGTTCGCGGCGGATGTCATCACCTTCACGGCGAACCTTCCTGATTCGCGCAACATCGACGCGCTCATCGAGGAAAGCGCGCGCATCATCTTCGCGGTCCCCCTCACAGCGGCACAGAAGGCCTTCCTCAAGCAGACGCTCATACCCGGCTTGCCCGATTACGAGTGGACGCTTGAATGGGATCTGTATCTTGCCGACCCGGGCAATGCGACCAAACGGAACGCGGTCCTGACGAAGCTGCAGGTACTCTACGCGTTCATGCTGTCCATGCCTGAATTCCAGTTACAATAGGAGGGGAGACCATGAAGAGAAGAACATTCTTACGACGTGCCATACCCGTGAGCACGATACCATTCCTGCTGGGCGGACAGACGTTGCAGGCATTCGGCCGCTCGCCGTTCCTTGACGGGCTCGCATCGCTTGCGGCAGCGACCGACCGGGTGTTGATCCTGATCCAGCTCAATGGCGGGAACGATGGGTTGAATATGGTCATTCCGCGCGACCAGTATTCCGCGCTCGCCGCGGCGCGGTCGAACATCATGATCGCGGAGTCGAAGGTGCTGGCGCTGACCGCTGGGACCGGGTTGCATCCGGCCATGACCGGGCTTCACGCGCTGTACAATGAAGGGAAGGTCGCGGTCGTGCAGAGTGTCGGGTATCCGAGTCCGAACTTCTCGCATTTCCGGGCAACGGACATCTGGCTCACGGGATCGGACTCGAACCAGATCCTGCCGAGCGGATGGATGGGTCGGTATCTGGATCAGGCGTATCCGGGATTCCCGGCAGGATATCCGACGCCGGAGGTGCCGGACCCGCTCGCGATCCAGATCGGATCGGTGGTATCGCCGGGACTTCAGGGGCCGTCCGGTTCCATGGGGCTTGCCATCACCAATCCCAATACCACGTATATCCTGCCGGGTGCTGAGGACACGCCTCCGAACACGCCGGCCGGGCACGAGCTCACGTTCGTGCGTGAGGTGGCCGAGCAGACATCGCTGTACGGTGCTGCGATCCGGGCTGCGGCGGCGAAGGGAAAGACCCTTTCCACGCTCTGGCCCACAGCGGGATCCAACTCGCTCGCGGACCAGATGAAGATCGTGGCACAGCTCATGTCGGGCGGGTTGCGTACGGGGATCTATGTGGTGAGTCTGGGCGGGTTCGACACGCATGCAGGGCAGGCGGCAGGTGGTGCGACCGACACCGGTACGCACGCCACGTTACTCAGCCGCGTGTCGGTAGCGATCTCGGCGTTCATGAACGATGCGGCGTTGCAGGGATTCCAGGACCGGGTGGTGGGGTTGACGTTCTCGGAGTTCGGGCGGCGGATCAAGTCGAATGCGAGCACCGGTACGGACCATGGCGCTGCGGCGCCGTTGTTCGTGTTCGGCACGAATGTGTATGGCGGGGTCGTGGGGAACAATCCGGCATTACCGGCGGCGGCGGGTTCGAATGACAACATTGCGATGCAGTTTGATTATCGCCGGGTGTATGCGGCGATCGTGAAGGACTGGTTCGGTGCCACGGCGACGCAGCTTGCGGCCATCCTTCCCGGGCAGCAGCCGTTGTCGTTGATCAAGGGTGGAGGCGCGACGGGAGTGGAAGACATGTCGTTGCCCGTCTCATTCGAACTCCGGCAGAATTATCCGAACCCCTTCAATGGTGAGACGCGCATCGGCTTCGCGGTGCCTGCGGATGCGGGGAACGTGCCGGTGCGGTTGGTGGTCTATGACATGACCGGGCGTGAAGTTGCGGTGCTGGTGGATCGTGCGGTCGGGGCTGGTGTCCATGAAGTGGCGTTCCCGGCATCGCAGTTGGCGAGTGGTGCATACGTGTACCGGCTGCAGGCGGGCGCGCACGTCGAGGCGCGGAAGATGGTCCTGGTCCGCTAGGTCCTGCAGGCGTGCATCACCGGCGATCAGCCACGGACATCGTGGAGGGATTCCGGACCTGGGGTCATTCCGGGAGTACTCCAAATCGCAGCGAGCGTGGGGGGGTATCAGCCGAGGTTCGTCACACGCATCCGTGACCGGAGGGCCGCCAAGAGGCGGTCCTCCGAGCGGAACGTGCGTTTATCCCCGTCGATGAAGAAGAATGCGCGCTCGCGCGGCTGGAAGAGGAACGTCCACCGGCGGGTCATGACCTGTTTCTGGATCCCGAGAGCGTCATCCCTGTAGATCACGCAGTGGTGTTTGGGAAGATAGACGCTGGAGGAATATTTCCAGGTGGGGGTCGTATCGACCGCCTGTTCGAGCCTGGTTTGTGGATTCAGCATGTGCATAATGTGTGCGAGTAGTGTGTGTGTTTAATATACAACCCGGGGCCCCATATCGTTCGTGACCGGGCGCACAGGGGGGGGAGTTGAATGGGGGGGAGAAGTTGAGTATATTGTAGGGCAATTTGTACGGCATTTCGGGGCGTAGCTCAGCTCCGTTGCCGCTGAAGCTGCGTTCTTCCGTCTCGGCGGGCGGACCCGGCCAAAGCGGCACATCGAAGTTGATCGTGGAACATCGGGGCGTAGCTCAGCCCGGCTAGAGCGCTTGCTTTGGGAGCAAGAAGTCGCTGGTTCGAATCCAGTCGCCCCGACAGAAGTGGTCGCTGGTCCCGCTATGCGGAATCCAGTCGCCCCGACAAAATATGGGTCCTGTCTTCACAATGTTGAAGACGGGACCCTTTCACGTTGTGCCCGTGGGGCAGAGGCGGGTGGATCCGACAACGGATCCGTGGCTCCGGATGTGCAGATCGAAAGACGAACTGATGAAAACTATCGTGTCGATACTCTTGCTGGCGGCATTGCAGGCCGGTTGTTCGCCCTGCGATCTGGATTCTGTCGCGCATAACG
This sequence comes from Ignavibacteriota bacterium, assembly GCA_016707525.1. Lineage (NCBI taxonomy): Bacteria > Pseudomonadati > Ignavibacteriota > Ignavibacteriota bacterium. The sequence goes on along the minus strand of JADJHP010000008.1, from coordinate 11,371 downwards.
AACAAGAGAAGAAGGCGGTGTTCTGCATCGTGTTCGGCGAAGGGGGCGGCATCAGTGGCACCTGGACGGGTCATACCATCACGGGGGATGGAGCGGTCCTCTCGTGGAACGGACGCGGTGCGCGCGAGAACGAACGTGAAGTTGGGCGGTTGCCGTCGGACACCATGTGCGTGCTCTGGGATGCGGCAAAAGCGCTGACAGCAGCCCAGAATGTTGATTCATCGGGTTCGCTTGTGCGGTACCTCAGTGTGACCACCGGGGATTCGACGCGGAAGCATACATGGAGGCCGCGGCTTGGCATGGGCCAAACGCTGCCATCGTATCAAGAATTCTTTGACAGGTGCAGCGCTGCGATACGCACATCGATGACGCAGGCCACCACCACGACAACATCAACCAGGTGAGATGCATGATCCGATCCTTCGTTGTCACCGTCTGTAGTCTGGCAGTCCTGTCTCATGGTTCTGCGATCGCCGGCGGGAGCAAGACACCTTCTGCGGCCGGTACCAGCCGTCATTTTGCTGCAAAGAATGCCGTGCAGCGCATTGCCTCCGCCGATGAACGCGCCCGGATGGCGGCGGATGCCCAAGCCTTCACGGCCCGATACCTGGGGGCTTCGGCAGGACAGAACATGACGATCCAGTGGGATGGTCAGCAGGGAGTTCCGCTCTTCCTCCGTGTGCCCCAACCGTCGCAGGTGCGCGGCGCCGGTGGTAATGCCGTGAGTGCCATGCATGCCCGTTCCAGCGCTGCGGAGTTCCTGAAGACCAACGCAGCGCTCCTTCGCGTCACGGATCCGGTGGCAGAGTTCCACGAGACTGCCATGGAGGCTGACGAGATGGGATTCACGCATCTCCGGTACGAACAGCGGTACCGCGGGGTAGAGGTGTGGGGCCGGGAGATCCTCGTCCATGTAAGGCCCGATGGGACTGTTGAGAGTCTCAATGGGCGGTACGTTCCCACACCGGTCAACCGGCCGGCGGACGTTGCCGCGGTCTCCGTCGAGCGTGCGCGGAGCGTCGCCCTGGACCATTGTGGTCCGTGGGGAAATGTGACGGCGGAGCGGACGGCGTATCTTCCGGATGATGCCGGTGGTTTGACGTACTGCCGGGTGATCAGTGTGGCCGGGGGGCTCGACCAGAGGAAGGACATCTTTGTTGACGCGGCCACGGGTGCGGTGGTAAAAGAGTACAATCGTGTGGTCATGGACGGTCCCGTCACGGGGAGTGGGGTGGATGTGAAAGGTGCGACGCGGCCGCTGAATCTCTATCAGATCGGCACGCAGTATTTCATGATCGATGCGAGCAAGCCGATGTACATAGCGGCGCAGTCGCAGTTCCCGAATGATGGGAAGGGGGTGTTGTACGCGTTCGATGCGAAGAATGGTGAGACCAGCCTGTATCAGATCACCTCGGCCAACCAGAATTCCTGGGCCGTCAGTCCCGGCGTGTCGGCGTTGTATACCAGCGGGAAGGTCTACGACTACTACAAGAGCGTTCATAACCGTAACGCCATTGACAACAAGGGCGGCACGATGAACGTGGTGGTCAATTTCAAGTCGGGATACAACAACGCGTTCTGGAATGGCCAGTACATGGTCTTCGGGAACGGTGACGGTTCGACGTTCAGCGACCTGACCGGTTCGGCGGATGTGACCGCGCACGAGATGGCGCACGGGATCACGGAATGGTCCGCGAATCTGCTCTATGAGAATCAGTCCGGCGCGTTGAACGAATCCTTCTCGGACATCTTCGGCACGTTGTTCGAGTTCTGGTTGGAAGGTGCGGGCGGGGACTGGTTGATGGGAGAGGATGTGTTCACGCCCGGTACTGCCGGCGATGCCTTGAGGAGTATGTCGAATCCTGGTGGGGCGGAGGTTCCGTCGGGGTCGCGTCAGCCATCCACGATGGCGCAGTACATCAACCTGCCAAATACGGAGGCCGGTGACTTTGGCGGAGTGCATGTGAATAGCGGCATCCCGAACAAGGCGTTCTATCTGTTTGCGACGTCCGCGGGTGTGACGAAGGAGGATGCGGGAAAGGTCTATTACCGGGCGTTGACCACGTACCTGACGAAGAACGCGCAGTTCGTTGACTGCCGTCTGGCTGTCATCAAGTCGGCGGAAGATCTGTTCGGCGGGCCGGGCAACGCGAAGGCGCTTGCCGCAGCGGCAGCGTTCGATGCGGTCGGGATCACGGCGGGTGCGGGCACGGGCCAGCCGCCGGTGGACCCTCCGGTGCAGGGCACACGATACGTTGCGCTCATCGATGCGCAGACCGGTCAGCTGTTCCGGTGGACCATTGGAACGAACACGTTCGCACAGCTCACAGCGGGTGCGTTGTGGAGCCGTCCGGCCGTGACAGACAACGGCGGTTCGCTGTTCTACGTTGATGCGCAGAACAACGTCCACACCGTGAAGTCGGATGGGACGGGTGACCAGGCGCTCTCCACCAGTGGAGGGTTCAACAATATCGCCGTATCGCGGAGCGGGCGGTATCTGGCAGCGACGACGGTCTATTCCGAGCCGAAGATCTACGTCTTCGATCTGCAGAACAGTGCAGGGAACAAGGTGCTTGCGTTGAGCACGCCCGTGTACCAGCAGGGAGAAACGGGAGGGAGTATCCGGTATCCGGACAGGATCGACTGGTCGTCGGACGAGACCAGGATCATGTACGATGCCTACAATACAGCGGTGGTGAGCGGTGGGGATACGGTCGGTTCCTGGGACATCAACGTTGTGCGTGTGGCCGATGGGTCGATCGCGCGGCTCTTTCCGTCGCAGCCGCGCGGCACCGATATCGGGAATGCGGTCTATGCTTCCAACACGGACAACCTGATCGCGATGGACTACAGTGATGCGAGCGGGCAGGTGCAGGTGCTTGCGGTGAACTTGAACACCGGCGATGCGGGTGTTGTCACGAACAACTACTCATCGTTGGGATCGCCGTCGTTCTCGGTAGATGACAAGAAGGTGTATTATCATTACATCGATGAACTCTCCGACAAGTTTCAGGTCTGGTCCGTGAGTCTGGGTACCGACGGGATCACCGGCACGGGGGACGACAAGATGGAAGTGGATGGTGGGGTATATCCGCTGGCGTTCGCGATCGGCACAAGGGCGACGGACGTGGTTGTGGGTGCGGAGTTGCCGCTGGCGTTCGGTCTTGATCAGAACTACCCGAATCCGTTCAATCCGACCACATCGATCGGGTACCGGGTGCCGGCGTCGGGAGCCGGGCATGTGCGGCTTGCGGTCTATGACATGCTTGGCCGGGAGGTAGCGGTGCTGGTGGATGCGTGGAAGGAGCCCGGGGATCACGCGGTGGTATTGAATGCGGCCGGGCTTTCCAGCGGGGTATATTTCTACAGGCTGACGGCAGGTGGGGCATCGGCGCAGGGGCAGGGGAATACGCTGACGCGCAGACTTGTTTTGGTGCGGTAGGGCACCCCGACATTTTTTTTGCCTTTTTGGAATGGATTCATTATATTTACAGACTCACAAAGCCGGAGCGAGGTGGAATGTCGGCTTGTGAGGGCCCCGTCGTTTATTGTCGCCGTGAGGCGGCAGGACAGCGGCAGCGGAATGGCCCCGTAGCTCAACTGGATAGAGCAACAGCCTTCTAAGCTGTAGGTTCCGCGTTCAAGTCGCGGCGGGGTCACAGTCCCGGAAAGCGGGACAGTTAAGAATGAAGAATCAAGAGTGAAGAAGGAATGCAAATTCGCCTCTCTCTTTATTCTTCTCTCTGAACTCTTCATTGTTCCTGCCCCCATCGTCTAGAGGCCTAGGACACGGGCTTTTCAAGCCTGTAACACGAGTTCGAATCTCGTTGGGGGCACACGACTTACAGCCGCTGCAGTTCGCCTGCTAACAAATCTGCTAACACGTTTTTAGCAGAGAGGCAGGCATGCCCACCCTCTTCAAGCGTTCCAACGGTATCTATTATAGTATAGTCACTGACCCTCCGGCCAGCGCAAATGGCAGAGTACAGGCAAACGCACCAAAGGTGCGGCATTGGAGAGCCTGCGAACCCGTCCTACCGGCGTGACTCTCCCGATCCCCAGGAAGAGTCTCAGCGAATTCAGGGATGAGTTCCTGGAGTACGCCCGCCAGCTCTACACACCAGGGAATCTTGATGTCTACCGGCGATCATTCGATCTCACCTCTTCCATGTCGACGTCTTGCCACTGGAGATTGATGATCTCTCGCGGCGAGTGAACGCGCTGGAGAAGAAGCGCTCGACCTTCGAGTGGATCGGAGCAGCATGAATGCGAACTGGCGTACAACGATATCGAAGAACTAATCAAGGAGGCACAACGTGCAAATCGATAAACGCTACAAGATCGAAAAGGCGGTGTCAACCGACAGTAACCGAGAAAGCCTGCAGAACGTGTTCGTGAGCAAGCGGCATGCTCTCGCCACAGACGGACGGATTCTGGCGATCGTTCCTGTCTCAACGGACGGCGAAGACGAAGCTGGTTGGATGTCTCCCGACGCATTGAAACACGCTCGAAAGGTCTCCGGAAAGGGACTGGATTCGATCCGCATAGGTCTCAATGGGGCTCAGATATTGCCCGACGGGACGACCATGCAGAGGCCCGAGAAGCACAATCCTCCGAGAGTATTCAGCTTGCTTCGGAAGGCTCATCAGGGGAAGTATTACAGGATCGGTATCAATGCCGCATACCTCAAGAACCTTGCGGATGCACTGGGTTCAGAGGAGCTTGTCCTCAGCTGCGGACAACCCACCGAAGCAGTCCTGGTGAAACCGATCAAGGGCGATACGGGTACAGTAGGTCTGATCTACGCACATGTCGGCGAGGAACACCTGAGGATCGCCATCGAGAAGTTTCGTACCGAAGGATCGCTCGGTTCAGGAGATCTGGGTCGAACCAATCCAAGAGCTCATCCGGGTGTTGAAGGCGGGGTGATTGCAGCCCGTTGTGAACAACGATGGAGGCAACACTACAACTCGGTTAGGCCCCACAGCTCACTGGGATACCGACCACCGGCACCAGAAACGTGTGCCTTTCTCCAGGTTGCCAATGTCTAAAGAAAGGCAAGAACTAACTCAACATTGGCATCGACACTGTGGTCTGGTCACGACCAATGCGATCGAAGCACTGGACAGCCGCGTGCGCGAGACCGTCCAGATCCGGGGACACTTCCTGAGCGACGAAGCAGCGACAAATCTGATCTGGCTCGAGTTGCGCAACGTTGCAGCCAACTGGAAGAGTCCACCGCCGCTGTGGCACCGGGTGAGACAGCACCAGATTCAGTTCGTGGACGTGTCATTGTCACCAGCCAACTGCAACGGCTCACACACAAAATCTCTGACGGTACCGCGTAAACATTTCTCGCCGATATTGTGGGTCGAAGAAATCCCTACGCCGGATTTGACACTATTGAGGAATCGATGTATCATTGGTCAAACGCACGGACCATACCCGTCACCCATGTCGCTTCGCACAAAGCTTGGAAGGAATTGCTGCGACCCTTCGATTAACGCTCCGCCTCTCTTGTCACACACTACTTACGACAAGTTCAAACATGAAGGGGACCGACAATGGCTTCCATAAAAGCACCTTCCTGCTTATTCCTCCTGGCACTCGTCCTTGCGATTGGTTGGTCCATGGGAAATGCACAATCGCTAAGACTTGGATTGAAAGGGGGATTCCTTCATCCCGTTTCGACGGAATCCTTTGTCTCGCCGACGGAATCCTCTCACTATCCAGACGTATACACTAGTTCCAATGGCGGATTCGGATTTAACCACTGGGAGCCTACCGTGGGCCTTGAAGTCCGGTATTCGCCGACTCCGGGAGGCCTCGCGTTTGCAGCTGATGCTTCTTACTCAAAGCTCGCCGGCACCGGCGTGATGAGTCTGCGTCCGTGGGATCCCGATCCTCCAACGCGAATTGACATTTCAAGCCATCTTTACACAATATCGGCGGGAGCACAATGGTCTTTTCTTTCAGGGCCCGTTCGTCCTTACATCGGGGCGCGAGCCTTGTGGACTCGATTCAGGCTTATAGGGGTCCATGAAAGTGAAATCCCAAATTTCGGGTTTAACTACTGGGGCCTTGCCGTGCTCGGAGGCGCAACGATCGACCTCACCTCACTTCTGGCGCTGGACATCGGCGCTCGATACAATTTCACCAGGATCGGCAATCACCAAGAAGACAATCCCTGGTTCAATACGTACTTCAATGGGGTCTGCCTTGATGTAGGCTTGTTCTTCAACCTGCTTTGAGACTATCCTCTCAAGGAACTCAAGGGGGTGTTGGCATCCCGGGTACGTACGGCACGTTCCTTGTATTGTTGTTCGTAGTAGAGTTCGCCGAGATCGTAACAATCAGAATAGTAGCCAATGTCGCTGCCAAGAAAGCCCCTTGAGCTCTACGACGAAGGACAAATTCTGCAATTATCTTGGTTGCTCGCACACCTCTGAGGACGCGCAGTATCCGGACAATCCGTATTGCTCTTCCTAGCCGCAGAGGCTCGATAACCGGTATGCTTGAAATGAGATCAATCCAGCCCCAACTCAATAGATAGCGTTTGCGGTCCTTTGCCCGGTAGGTACTGACCAGGAAATCAATGAAGAAGAGCATGCATAGGAATGTATCTAAATCTTGTAGGATTGATTTTGTATCCGGATCAACGCTAACAACAACTTCAATGGCCAGCAATGCGATCGGTCAGGCACCAAAGGAAGCATTGATCTATGACGGTGACAATGAGCAGGAAGCGGTGGCGGAAATGCAGAAGAAACAGCTCGAGAAGCAAAAGAAAGGGTACGTCATCGTTGGGCCCAGTGGGGTAAGTTCTCCGGCCCCGGTTCAAAAAAAAAGACCGATCTCCCGGTAATATGGCCCATGAACGCACAGGGAACAAGGAATGACGCTCATTTGCAGAGCCTTCTGGACGACCCCTGCTACATCGCCCAGGAGAAATTGGACGGGATGCGGGCTATCGTCCATGTGACCCCATCCGGACTGAGGGTATTCTCCCGCTCTGCCGGTGTCGAGGATCCACAGCGTTTGCTCTTCCGCTCGACATGACAATCAGCCGCAATTGATCCGGACTTGACTCGTTCGGGGAAATCGGTTATCATCTGTGGTAGCCAACGCAGATTGTCGCAGGGCGACTGCTAACAAAACTGCTAACAAACCGGCTGAATTTAGCCCCAAAAGTTGCGAAAGCGATACGGTTTCGGGCATGTGAACGGCTTTTCAAGCCTGTAACACGAGTTCGAATCTCGTTGGGGGCACGAGCCGTCCCGCAAAGCGGGACGGCAGGAAAGAAGGAAGACGGCAAGATCCCGGGCGTTGCGAGCAACGTCCGGTGAGAGATGAGTAAACAAGCGCCCGACGGGAATCCGTCGGGCGCTTGTCTTTGGTGCCGGTCCATCCCCTGTCTGCGGGAAGAGCGAGGCCTCGCCGAAGCCTGAGCATAGGCCGAGGGAACACTGACAGACGGCCGCGCAGCACACAACCTACCGCGCGGCGATGGTATTCATTTCACCGGAGGTGCCGCGATGCAACCACGTACCACGGTCGGTTCCGCTGTGGGCGCCGTCCGCCGTCCTCTATCCCTGCCGGCGACGATACAGCCGATGCACTTCCAGCTGGTGCTTCAGGGTGATCGCCACCTTCTTCTTCAATTGATCGACGAGATCCGGGCCCAGGGTGAAGATGTCCTCTTCTGCCTTGGTCGGTGCCGTGAACACGAGAGGCACACGGCTCGTCTCCAGCAGCCGGATCAGTTCGAGCGTGTTGTCGACGTCGCGCCGCGTCACGATCTGGATCTCCCGCAGCTTCTGATCGCCGTCCATGGGATAGATGTTCTCTTCCACGGGCGCGTGCGTGTAATCTGAGCGGTCCAGGATGTCCTGATACTGACAGGTGTAGAGCGCATTGCGATAGAAGCAGATAAGTGTCCGCACCCTATGCTGCAGCACACCCCATTGATCGTCCGGCGACTTCGTCACCTTTGCAAGATCGTCGATCGCTGATTGCAGCAGCCCGATCGCCATGGTGAACTGGGTGCCGGCGATCATCGTTCCCGAGAAGCCGTTGATCACTTCGAAGCCCTGCAGGTTCATCAGGTCCGCTGCTTCTTCCTCCGAGTTCGCCTGGAACTGGTACTTGCGGTAGTAGTCTTTCTCTTCCGGCGTCAGCTCCATGGGGAAGGGCACCAGCGGGCGGGTGATCCAGCGCTGGTTCACAGTGGCGACGAGCATGACCGGGTCGCCGGAGAGCCAGCGCACGATCTCTGCCGCGCGGCTGATCTTCTCCCATGCCAGCATCACGTGATGTGCATTGTCCGGGCCGGCGAAATGTTCGGCCGTACGCAGGATGTTCTGCATGCGTCCGATCATCGTTGTGGCCGGATTGGCACGGAATTGCTTCACCAGCTCGAAGTATTCCGGCACGTTCGGTTCATCGAGCATGAACGTCCGGTTCGTCTTCTGGTCGCCCCATGCATCCTGCAACTGCTCCGCGACGCGGAAGACATGCGGGATACCGAGGACGGGGCCCACGCCGTTATCGTAGAAATTGTAGCCGATGAAGCGCGTCGGTACCGATTCGTCCCTGGTCTTGAAATTGAGAGCCTGGCCGGGTTTCAGCTGCGGGATCACGGAGCCCACTTCGGCCTGAGAGATAAGGCCGGCTCCGTAGTTCATGGAGACCTCAGCCTGGAGGCCGGCGTCATGGGCGCCGTCCTGGATCGTCGACATGAATCCGATGACACGATCGGCATAGGAGCGCTTCTCGCAGAATGACGGACCGTTCTGGCCGGGGTAGAGGCTCACGCTCCAGCAGATACCACCGCCGGAATCGTTTGTGAGCAGGGAGAAGACCTCGATGGGTGCCTGGCGGCACAGTTCGGCCACCGCCTTGCGATACATGGCCAGCACTTCGGGCTGGTCGATGCACGGGGCGTAGTAGGTGTGGCGTGCGCGGCGCGGATGTTCGCAGCGCGGACCGCGCCAATCCGGATGGGCCTGGTAGACCGCTTCCGGCAGCCATGCCGGTTCTTTGCCGAAGAACGCCGCTTTCAACCCCAGCTCTTTCAGAATGGCGCAGCGTTCCTTCACGATCTGCAGGTTCTTCTTCGCATAGTCGGCGGGCAGGAAGGGTTTCAGTTCGTCCGGCACCACTACCTTAAAGATCGACGTGACGAGCATACCCCAGTTGGGATACGGATCGTCCATGTCCAGTTCCCACTGCCACCGGCTTTTGGGGAGGTCGCTGATCGACACGTGGGTAGCGCCGAGTTCGGCCGCATGTTGAGCCAACCGGCGGAACTCCTCGATAGTACTGGTGGGGCAGGTGAAGATCACCTTCTGCTTTGCATCCATTCTAACGGCTCCTTGGTTATTGACTTCTGCCACGGCGGACAGCGGGAACAACAGAGACAGGACATACAGTGAGATGGTGATCATCGGGATCCTGACGGGGCCCATGGTATTTCCCTTCAATGGGGATATCGGTGGTGCGATCAAAGGAATCCCGCGTCGTTCGGGAACAGGTGTCGGCCGGGCACGTTCGTACGCGTCGCGATGCCACGGGCTGGTTCTCGTTGGATGCCAGAGTGATGACACATTTGTGAGGCCGGATCCTTCTGGAGTTCGGTGACAGGTGTGCCGGAAACGTGGGACGTGCTACTTGGAAGAACCGGGAGCTCGTTGCCACTGGATCGCAACGCAGAAAGATACTTGGAACGGGGGAGAAACGCAAAGGCAAAAGGCGGCTCTCTTTGCACGGATCTTCTCTGATGTGCGTCTTCCTTATGTGAAACACGCCGTTTTTGTGGTCAGCTGTTTCATGAAGTGAACAGCCGTCAGCACGTACTGACTCACTCTCCGGGACGCACGCGGGCAATGTCACAGACGTTCGTCTTCGGTGTCTTCTCGTTCTGTTTGGGGCAACGGGAATGCCCAGTCGACTATCCGGGTGAGCAGTGTGGAACAGTGCAGAGGGGGACACATAGTATACAGCTGGTCCCTGGAGGAAGCAATCAGGCGCCAGGCAGAGATGTGGTATCCATTGTGGCAGAACGTCCGGTTTTCGCAGGTGGTGGGTGAATGTCCCCGTTGCCTCATCAATAAATCGAGTTCAACGCTGCCTTGACAAGCCGATGAGGCATCGCTATATTAAGCCATCTGCCAGTTGTCGCGTTCTTTTCGATGAGTGGCCGCACCTTCCCTGGGGGGAACTTCCCGCACAACCAATCCACACCTCCTCATGGCTCATCGAGAGGGCTTCGGACCGAGAGTCCGCCCTTCGTGAGAACGTGGGTATAGATCATTGTTGTCCGGACGTTGCTGTGACCCAGAAGTTCCTGGACGGTGCGGATATCATAGCCCACTTCCAGCAATCGGGTTGCGAACGAGTGCCGGAACGTGTGACAGCTTCCGTTCTTTGTGATCCCCGAGCGCAGGATAGCGGTTTTCACTGCACGTTGGAGAACGCTTTCGTCGATATGATGGCGGCGTTCCCCACTCGAGCGGGGGTCGGTGGTGCGTCGTGAAGCGGGGAAGAGGTACTGCCAGGCGAGTTGTTTGGGGGCGGAGGGATATTTTCGCTCGAGGGATTCGGGGAATGTCGCTCCGGCGTAGTGCGCGATCAGATCTTTCCGATGGGTTTCGCGCACGAGTACGATCTGTCGGCGCAGGTGGGGGATGATGTTCTGGGGGAGCATTGTGACCCGATCTTTGGCTCCTTTGGCTTCGCGGACATAGATCAGGTTTTGATTGAAGTCGAGGTCTTTGATCCTGAGGGTGGTACATTCGGTGAGTCGGAGTCCGGTGCCATAGAGGATGCTTGCCATGAGGAGTTCGGTGCCGTGGAGGTGGGTGAGGACGAGTTTGGCTTCGGCGCGGGAGAAGACGACGGGGAGGCGTTTGGGGCGTTTCGCGCGGGGGATCTCACCGATCTCGCCGAGATCGAGTTGGAGGACTTGTTGGTAGAGGAAGGCGATGGCATTGAGGGCCTGATTCTGGGTAGAGGCGGAGACATTAAGCGATTGTGCGAGGTAGGCGAGGAAGGTATAGACTTCCGGGGCGCCCATAGTAGAGGGGTGGCGTTTCTTGTGGAAGAGGATGAAGCGTTTGATCCAGGAGGTATAGGCTTCGATGGTTCTGGGGCTCAGGTGGCGGAGGGCGGCGAGGGTGTGGACCTGGTCGAGGAGATTGGGTTGTGACATGGTGTGCTCATCGCTGTGATCACGGATGCAGCCCATCGTCCTTAGCTGTTACGCTACATTGCATCCGCGCAGCATTGCATGTGGGGCTGTAACACTACATTCACATATAGTACTCATGCAATTTGTGTTTTACGATAGGATGTACAGTCTAATAGATGTTAG